>JABUTS010000084.1 GCA_021443565.1 Bacteroidales bacterium
AATTTGCGATTCCGAAGACTTTTTACTTAAAATCCAGCTGATCTATGGACGGGGCATGAATGCCCTTTGCAAGAAGTTTGATATTGTTGGCACCCTCATGAATAATAATCTGCACCGGCATAACCCGCCACGAGGCATTTTCCGAGCCGCTGTTTTCAAACTCGAGGTCAGCGACATGTTCATCGTTGTTGGTGAGTTCCATGACGGTCCTTCCTTCAGGAACCTGCTGAGACCACCGGATTTCAAGGGTGGCGGAATATTCTCCTCCATCATTCTCCTGATAAAGGTTCAGACTGGCACCCTTACCCTTGAAGAACACATAACCCTCGCCACGCACGTCCTCTCCGTTAGTGTTGCGCACCACCGCATCATGAAGTTCGGCGTATTCAGCCTGAAGGCCGTCGCCCTGCCACGATTTCTCCCCCGGGCTGCCCCAATAGAGGCCTCCGCAGAGCTTCTCTTCCATCTCGAGCACCTTCATGCCTCCCGACCAGGCCGCTGCGCGAACCAGCATTCCTTCAGAAACTTCAAAAGGAGAGCAATAGAGAAGACTTTCGGGCCCGGGCTCGCTGCCGTCAAGCGTATAGCGGATTTCCGCTTCGCTGACACCCAGGAGGCAAATCGCCGCCCTCTGTGTGGTCTTCAGGCTTCTGTCAGTGCATATCATGCCCGCTACTGGCGAGCTGTCAGCAGCCAGGCCTCTCACAAAGGCTCTGGTAAGTCCGAAGAAACAGCGGCTTGAAAGAGAACCGACATTCACCGATGTGTCCACTGGGCTGCCGTTCTCAAAGCTGAGAACTCCGGCTCCTTCGGGAAGACCGAGAAAAACCCTGCTGTCTCCGTACGGGCAGAAGCGTCCTTCCGCATCCTGCTGGGAAAAGGTCAGGATTGCCGTCCCGTCAGGGAGATTCTCCCTCTTCATACCCAGGGCAAGAGGCTCTCCGGCAGTTTCAACGAACTCCGAAGCGATCTTCTTTCCCTTCCTGTAAGCAACGGCTTCAACCTTGCCGGGAACCCACGGAACCATCCACTGGCACTGCAGTCTGTCCCATTCAGTGCCCTTCGCCACCTTGCCGAGGGACTCCCCGTTCAGGAAGAGCTCAGCCTCGTCCCCCGTTGTATATACCCATACGGGAACCATCGTACCTTCCGCCAGGTCGGGATGGGTCCAGTGGGGGAGAATATGCACCATATCCTTTTCCGGAGCCCATTCGCTCTGATACAGATAATAATGGTCCTTCCTGAATCCGGCCATGTCGACGACTCCGCCCATGAAGGCCCTGAAAGGCCAGCCTCCGTGGACATATCCGGCTTCTCCGAGATAATCGAAGCCGGTCCATCGGTAGTAACCGCTGTACCAGTCGTTGTCGCGCTGGTTGACCATATTGTGGCGGGCGGTCAGGCGTACGGTTGCGTTGTCGTATGACGAGTTGAAAACCTGCTTTACGTTGCGCCTTTCTTTCGGACTTATCCAGTCATAGCCGAAAATTTCCTCGTCGAGCAGGTCCGGTATCCAGTAGGGGTCCTGGAGCTTGAAAGGATAACCGTCACGATACCATGTACGCACCCGGTAGAAGCCTCGGGTCTGCCAGGTGTGGGGCGTTTCGGTGCCTATGAATGCCTTGCCGGGAATGAGCAGGTCTCCTTTCATGAAATATTGTCTCTCGCTGACTCCATTCACACCCATGACATCCATTTCCTCTGAAGCAGAGTGCCCGGAGGTAACCATCCTCGACGGATCGTTAAGGTGGCAGGTTTTCACAAGGGAAGCACCCACGGCCCCCTTGGTTTCATTTCCCACACTATAGACATACACACAGGCGTGATTGCGGTCGCGACGCACCATGTCCGAAAGATCTTTCTCCCACCACCGGTCGAAGGCTTGTGCTCCATAATCCTGCGGTGCCTTACGGTTCCAACCGTCAAAGGCCTCGTCCATCACAAGCATACCTATGCGGTCGCATATCTCATAAAAGAAAGGGAGCTGGGGATTGTGGGCCGTGCGCACCGAGTTACAGCCCATATCCTTGAGCAGTTTCAGTTTCCATTCCATCAGCGCCGGTGTCCAGGCCGCTCCCACGGGACCTCCCTCGAGATGCTCGCATACCCCGTGTATCTTGTACTGCTTTCCGTTGAGAAGGAGCCCCTTGTCTGCATCCCAGAATATATCCTTGATTCCGAAATTTATGTCCTCGGTATCTGAAACCCGGCCCTTCACGTCAAGGAGAGAGGCGTGGAGAGTATATAGTGCCGGATTTTCGGGAGACCAGAGAGCCGGATCGGCTATCCTGAAGACCATGCGCCCGCACGAGGTCCTCACCCTTCTTCCCAGTCTGCGGCCGCGGCAGTCCGTGACATAGGCCTCCACGCAGCCTCCTCCGACCGTCTCGAAACTGACCTCCACCTCGGCCACACCGTCTTTCATGCAGTTCTGGCTGCGCACGAAAATACCGTCCCTGACAAAGTGGAGCGGATTTTCCGGGCGAAGGAACACCCGGCCGTAGATGCCGCAGCCATGGTACCAGCGTGCACTCGGCTCCCGGCTGTTGTCCGCCTTCACGACAATCTCGTTGGCCCCGGGCTTCAGGAAGTCCGTGACATCATGGCTGAAAGAGATGTACCCGTAAGGTCTGAACCCGGCGAGACGGCCGTTGACCCAGACCGTACTGTTCATATAGACGGCGTCAAAGTCAAGATAGTGGACCTTACCCTCAAGCTGTTCCGAGGTCAGTTCCAAGGTCTTGCGATACCAACCCTGACCTCCGTCGGCATAGCCACCCTTGTCCTGTTGCGCACCATTGCGAGAATAGCCTCCTTCATGGGCCCAGTCATGAGGGAGGTCAACGCTCCGCCACGAGACGGAATCCCTGGAGAACATCCAAGAATCGTCAATCTGCTGAGCCCGGAGGCTGCAGACAGACAGCAGGGAGGCGAAAATCACAGGAAACAGCTTCATCATGGAGCGTCAGGCGTAAAGTTCCAGACCGGATTCTCGGTGCGTGCCTTCTGCATTATCTTTCTCAAGGCTGCCGCCTTCTTCGGGTAGAGCTCTATCACGTTGTTGGTCTCGTCCACATCCATTCCCACATTATAGAGTTCCCATTTAAGGTTCTCCGGCTTGTTGACATTGAGTTTCACCAGTTTCCAGCCGTCCTTTATCACGCACTGACGGCCGTTCTGCTCGTGGAATTCGTAGTATAGATAGTCGTGCTGTTTCTGCCTGCCCTCTCCGGTAATGGTCGGAAGGTAAGACAAGCCGTCTATTCCCTTAGGCGCCTTGATGCCGAGAATGTCGCACATCGTTGGCATGAAGTCCCAGAAAGTGATGATCTGGGAGCTTCGCCTTCCGGGTTCTATGACCGAAGGCCAGTACATCACGAAAGGAGTATGTATTCCTCCCTCGTACAGGTCACGCTTGATGCCACGGTACTCCCAGTTGCTGTTGAAAAATTCCGGGTCATGGCCGCCCTCCTTGTGGACGCCGTTGTCGGAAGTAAAGATGATGATGGTGTTGTCGAGCACGCCTTTCTTTCTCAGCAGGGCTACCACTCTGCTTACATCACGATCGAGACGGCTCACCATGGCTGCATAAGTGGCGCGAGGCTTGGCCTGGCTCGCATAGGTGAATTCGTCAAGAGGCTGTTTCTGTACAAACGGCTTTTCCACAAACATTCCGTCATACTCTCCGAGTTCTCCCTCCGGGACCACAAGTTCCGCATGAGGTATGGTCGGAGTGAGATAAAGGAAGAAAGACTCGTCCGCGTGCTTGTCCAGAAATTCAAGCGCATGATCTATGATGGCATCGTGGGAATATACCTTCTCGTTCGTCATCACCTGCTGGTCATTCTCCCAAAGGTAAGTCGGGTAATACCTGTGGGCGCGTCCCTGCCCGAGATAGCCGAAAAAATAGTCAAAGCCTCTAAGGTTTGGAGCCGACACGCTTCTCGGACCGCCCAGGCCCCATTTCCCGCAGCACGCGGTAGTATAGCCCTGCTGCTTGAAAATTTCCGCCACGAGGGTTTCGTCAGTGGAGATTGGATAGTCGAAATGGGTTTTGAGAACGGAATCATGGTCGCCCTTGTTGCCCCGGATTGACACATGGCCCGTGTGCTTGCCCGTCATCAGGACCGCCCTCGACGGAGCGCTGACGGTCGAGCCCGAGTAGGCATTTTCGAATATGAGACCCTGGCTAGCGAGCGAGTCTATACCCGGGGTTTTTATCACCCTCTGACCGTAGCAGCCCAGGTCACCGATTCCCAGGTCGTCCGCCATTATGAATATGACATTCGGCCTCTTCGTGGCAGATTCCTGAGCGTTGATTGCTGTCATTGATAGCGGCAGTGCCGAAGCAGCCGCAAGCATTCTGGCATGTTTCATATCTATTTTGTCATTTATTGTTATCCACAAAAGGTAGCGGGTACGCCTTGCGCCTGGTACGGACGCCCCAACGCGATTTGCCCCTTTTAGCAAAGTTACCCTTTATCAGGGGGAAAGTTATGTACAAAAATGTCAATAAAGTGGCACAAATCATTCATGCGGGTGGACGTAAATGGTTCCGATTATTATTTTATTTATATTTGTAATAAGGACATCTAGGCTACCATGACACTGAAACGCACCCTTTCCGTTTTGTTCGCCCTTCTTTTCACAGTCCAGCTCGGAGCTCAAGACGAACTGCTGGACCTGACGGTGACGCGCTATGGAATCGGGGACGGGATGATAAGCAACGAAGTAACCGGCATAGCCCAGGACGATGACGGCTACATCTGGATAGCAACGGCCAACGGCCTGTCTCGTTTCGATGGTTACGAATTCTTCAACTACCACACCCGGCAGACCGGGAAAATCTTCAGCAGCAGCTCAATACGTCACATCGACATCCGGGGCAACCTGATTCTCGTGACAACGGGAAAGGGGGTTGAACTTTTTGACAAAAGCAACGAAACCATCCGCCCCGTAACTGATTCCACCCTCTGGGATGCAAACATGAAATGTTCACTCTTTCTTGACACGCATAATATCGTGATGGGAGGAAGCCGGGGTCTTTTCATCCACAACATTCCCGATGCCACGACATCGGCCGTGGCCGCAGACGGGGCGGCTGACAAAAGCATTCCATTCGTCAGGTGCATCTACAAGGACCGCTTCGGAAACATCTGGGTGGGAACATGGAGAAATGGTGTGTATGTCCTGCTTGAAGGAGAGAAGACGGCCAGACATATTGATGCGGAAGGTCTCCCCGCCAACCTTTTCGTGACGGGCTTCGTGGAATATGAAGACAGCATCATTATCTCCAGTTGGGAGGAAGGGCTTTTCGTCCTGAACGGAAACGGGACCGAGTACCGGTGCACCCACATCGACTGCAAAGATGATGGTGATGACGTGATATACAGGATAATTGTTGACAGACAAGGAAGGCTTATCGCCGGTCGGCCGACCGGCATGAAGATTTTCTCCCTTGGCGAAAAGGGACCGGTTTCTTTTGAAATAGAGAATCCGGATGCGAGGGAGGTCGCCGGAGAAATGAGCGAGGTCCGCTCCATATTCTGCGACAGGAACGGAACCATCTGGGCCTCATCCTTCGGCCGGGGGCTTTATATGCTTAGAGAGAACAACAGCAGCGTAAAAAACGTCGAACTGAAGAAGCTTGGGTTCACTTTCAGCGAGACAACGGCCATAAGGCAAGGCGTGAAATGTCTCTGGCTGGGAGTGAACGGAAACGGGATAGTGAAGTTCAACACCCAGACAAGGTCATGGTCTTCGGCCAGCAGGCAGAAAAGTGCCTTGTTTTCGGACATGAACAGCGCGGTCGGATTTGCATACCTGCCTTCGAGGAGAACGCTGCTCATAGCCAGCCGGTATAACGGAATATATGTAACCCGGCTTGACAATAACGGAGACATAGGCGAATCAAAACGTCTGGACGTGAACACGACCGGACACAGAAACAACTTCACCAACTACATAAGGAGAGGCCAGGGCCACAACTTCTGGGTCAGCACCAGCAACGGCGTGGTACTGCTGACTACCGACGAAAATGGCCAGTTTTATCTGATGGAGCCGGAGGATATCAACGAAAGGATTTCATATGTCCGCACCGAGGCCCTGTGGGGAGACCAGAACGGCAACGTGTGGATAGGTTCCAGTGACAACGGAATATTCAAGGTGCGCTATGACTATCTCAACAAGAGGATGACGGAATGCACGCATTACTGCATAAGCAGGGGAAACATCTCTAGCGAACTCCCTCAATGCATTTTCAAGGACTCGGAAGGCACGGTCTGGGCAGGCACAAAGGATGCGGGACTCCTGAAATATATGGAGGAGGAGGACCGTTTCGTGGAGGCGGACAACTCATCTACCGTGCCGTCGTGTGAAATCTGCTCCATCCTCGAAGCCGGCGGAGACCTTTGGATTTCCACCGCCAACGGCTTTTTCTGCTATGACAGAAACGGCTACGTGAAGATTTCGTACCCCGGGGAGTCATTCCTGCCCCGTTCCATGTGGACTAACGGGTCCAAGGTAGTATTCGGAAGTTACGACGGCTTCACGACTTTCAACGCAGACGAGGCCGTGACCGGATTCTCCGTGAGGAAGCCGACTATCTGCTCGGGATCCGGGGCAGAACAGGGTGAGAAACTGAAACTGGACCACAGGAACCGCACGGTCACCCTTTCGTTTTCGTCTCCGGGCACCCCATATCCGGACCACGTAAACTATTCTTACACCCTGAAAGGAGCGGAAAGGGACTGGACACAAACCGGTCCGAACAAGCGTTCTGTAACATACAGCAACCTTCGCCGCGGAAGTTATACCTTCTGCGTCAAAGCTTCTTCAAGGCCCGGCATCTGGACAGAGGAGAGCACCCTCGACATCACGGTCAAGCCTGCGCCATGGTTCTCATGGTGGGCGCTGGCCATGTATGCCGTTTTACTCGGCCTCGCGGTCTGGAGAATGAGCATCATATACCGCAGGCATCAGCAGATGAGCCGCGACCTCGACAATTTCCGCAAGGAACTGGCGCAGCAGGCAACTCCGGAACAGACAAATGAACTGGACAAGGTGTTCATAGACAATGTGGTAAAAATCATAGAGTTGCACCTGGCAGACACTAATTTCAACATAGAGGATTTCAACCGGGAGATGAACATGTCCAACTCCACCCTCTACAGGAAGATAAAGACACTTACCGGGATGCCTCCGAAGGAATTCGTGAGAAGCATACGTTTCCGCTATGCCTGCCGCTTCCTCCTCGAAAAAAGCAGCAACATCTCGGAAGTGGCCTACATGGTGGGCTTTTCCGACGCCAAATACTTTTCAAAAAGTTTCAAGAAGGAGTTCGGGGTGACACCTTCGCAATATGTCCATGCACACAAGAAAAAGTAATGATATGAAAAAAGGAATATTCACGGCCCTCGCGGGTTCGATGGGATTGGGAGCCATGATGCTCCCCGCCGACATACAGGCCAAGGATAAACTTCCGCAGAAGCCCAACGTACTCTTCCTCTTCGTGGACGACATGGGGTACAAGGATACGGGGTTTACCGGTAGCGACTTCTACGAGACTCCTGTCATAGATTCGCTCGCTGCCATCTCCATGAAATTCACCCAGGAGTATGCCTGTGCGGGGAACAGTGCCCCCAGCCGCGCCTGCCTGATCTCCGGCCAGTTCACACCGAGACACGGAGTGTTCGCCGTGTTCAACACCAAGCGCGGCCCCGAGGACAAGATGCTGCTCGAGCCTTTCCCTAACGAGGGCAACCTCCCGCTCGACTGCTACACCATAGCCGAGGCAATGCGCGACCAGGGTTACCGCACGGGCATGGTCGGCAAGTGGCATCTTGGCGGCAAAGACCACAAGCCCGCGGACCAGGGCTTTGAATATGCCTGCGAGGAGCCAACCCAAAGCGCTGAGGAGTTCAGGCAGAACAACGACCCCAAGCACATGTTCGCAGAAATAGACTGGGCCTGCGATTTTATGGAAAATGCGGCAAAGGACAAGGTCCCTTTCTTCGCATACGTGTCTTTCCACGCCGTGCACACCCAGTGGCAGGCTCGCAAGGAGTATATAGAGTATTTCAAGAACAAGCCCGCCGGCAAGCTTCATGACCAGCCGGTATATGCCGGAATGATCAAACACATGGACGATGCCATAGGCATTGTTCTCAAGAAAGTGAGGGATCTCGGTCTGTCCGACAACACCATCATCATCTTCACCTCGGACAACGGCGGAGTGCCTAGCACCTCGCAGGCACCCCTCAGGGGCTTCAAGGGCAGCCTTTACGAAGGCGGCATACGCGAGCCTTTCTATATTCACAATCCAAAATTCATAAAGGTGGGCGAGTGCGACATGCCTGTTGCCCATGTTGATATCTACCCGACAGTCCTTGACTTTGCCGGCGGCAGGCCGAGAAAGGATTACATCCTTGACGGCGTTTCGCTGAAGCCCATACTGACCGGAAAGTGCGAAAGCTTCAAGCGGCCGCCTATATTCTGGCATTTCCCGGGCTATCTTGACAAGCCTTGTCCGGGAGCAAGAGACCAGGTCTTCCGTCAGAGACCTTCGACGGTGATGCGCAAGGGTGACTGGAAAATCACTATCTTCTATGAGGAATGGATGCTAGACGGAGGATGGGACAAGAGGGACAGCAACAACTCCATTGAACTTTACAACCTGCGCGACGACATTTCCGAAAGTCACAACCTTGCATCGGAAATGCCGGAAAAGAGGGACGAACTGCTCAAGGAG
>JABUTS010000171.1 GCA_021443565.1 Bacteroidales bacterium
CGGTTGTGATGAAGCGCGAGAGCACGTCGTTCCATGCCTTGCGGCCTTCTGCCTTCACTGAATCAAGATCCTTGCCCGCAAGTTCCTTCATATTCACGTCAGCCTGATCGAGGCTTATGAACGAAGAAGCGACCTTCACGTTCACCTTCTGGCCCTTTTTCGTAGGGAAGCCCACCATGGCATAGGTATGTCCGTCACACTCGCTGGTCACGAACTCGGTATCAGACTCTATCACGAACCAGTCCCTGAAATTCTCGGGCACTCCTCCGTGGTTGTTGCATACATAGCCGACAATCCTATTCTTGCCCACCACCTCGACATAGGACCTTTCGTCATAGCCGTCGACGACGAGATATGACATCTCGGATTCCGGATAGGTGAAACGGAAGGAGCAGGCATGCTGTGTCGGAGCGAGCTCTGCATAAACGTCGTGGTCTGCAAGATAAACCTCGTACGAATAAGGTGTCGCCTTCTCTGCCTTGTGTGAGAACCAGCTTGCCCTCTCGTTCTGGTCATGCACGGGACCTGTAGTGACAGGCATTATGGACATTGCACCGTAATCGTTGATCCACGGGCTCGGCTGGTGCGTGCGCTTGAGACCGACAATCTTGTCGGCAGAGTAGCAGTAAGTCCAGCCGTCTCCGTTGCGGCCTGTCTGAGGAGTCCAGAAATCCGTTCCCCAAGGCATTCCGACTGCTGGATAGGTGTTTCCTGTCGAGAGGCTATGCTTTGACATGGTGCCGACCAGGGTGCTTACATAGTCTACAGGTTCCTCCATCGTATACTCCAAAGTAACGGCGGAGGTACATGCTGACAGACAAATGACAGCTGCGGCGAATGCGAAAAATCTGTTCATCTTATAGGTGGTTAAAGTGTTTCTGAGAGCATCTTTATGAAATAGCCGCCCACTACGGAGCGGGCCTTGAAGCCGCGCATCTCAGGCTTGTCCGTCCATATCCAGTCCGACATAGGGACTCTGTCAGTGCTTTCGTTCTCAAAATTGTAGACAGGCTCTATGAGCGCCTGGAAGTCCTGAGGATTCTCGGCCATGGTGGCTGTCCATACTATCCAGTCTGTCTTGGTGTAGGCCTTGCGGCTGTCAAGCGGCAGACCATACTGATTCTGGACTGTGAGGTAGTATGCTATTTCGGTTCTTGCTATTTCAGGATCGAAGATGTTGTAGCCCAGCATTTTGTCCCATACAAGGTTGTACTTCTGGCTCCAGGTCCCCTCCTTGTCGAAGGTAAGGCGGTAGTGGTCTCCGTCAGCTGCCATTTCCTTCCACTGAGCAGCCATCTCCTTTGCGGCTGCCATATACTTTTCTGCAGCATCGGCGTAGCCGAGTTTCTCCGCCATCTTCGCGTACGAGGCGATGCCGAGTATTGCCTTTACGGAAAGGTTTGCGTTGTGGGCGAAGTGGCCGGCGAAATCATCGGTACAGAGCTGGTTCTGAGGGTCGAGGCCGAACTGCATGAGGTATTCTGTCCATGTGGTGAGCACGTCCCAGTGCTTCTTCGCGAACTCGTAAGACTTCTCCACATGGCAGATTGCCGCAGTGAGTATCAGCATGTTGCCGCCTTCTTCAACAGGCATGTCGCCGCCGTAGGTCTGGCCGTTTGCAAGAGGATATGTTCCCACGTCATGGGCAGGGAAAGGCTTGGTCCACTTTCCGCTTTCGCTGTAGTCGAAGATGTGGTTCAGGAGACCTTCGCAGAGCACAGGATTATAGAGAAGGTACAGAGGTGCTGAAGGATAGGTCACGTCCACGGTTCCAATCGAGCCGTTGCTGTTGTTTTCCTTTGAAAGCCAAAGCACGTCCCCGTCCGGAGCCTCAACCACCTTGTGGGCGGCATTGGCCTGACGATATGCAAGGGCGCAGAGGCAGGCGTATTTCTCTCCGCCAGCCTTGGCAGCTTTCGCCATCATGTCCCTGTCAAAGGCTGCAGCCTTCTTCATGAGGGCAGGATATTCGTCGAGGGCGAGCTTGAGCTGTCCTTCTATGGTCTTGTCGCCTTTGCGGTTCCAGTAAGGGCGGAGGTTCTCGCCGAAATACTGGATTGAATATACGTCATCATAAGCTATGAGCACCTTGCCGGAAGCATTCTTCACGTTTCCGAGCCTGCGCGAGAGGGCAAGTTGGCCGTCTATGCCGGAAGCCTTGGCCTCAGACTGTAGAGATTCTCCCGCCGCAAAGGCATTCCTGAGCTCAGCACCGGGGCCGAGCGCGGCGGTGGTATTCTCCTTTTCAGCCGCGAACACAACGTAGCCCCAGTCGATGCGACGGTCATCACCCTTCTTCGCAAGTATCCTCTGGTCCACGCTGCCTGCCTTCAGGACATACATGCCTTCACTCTCTCCGAGTGTTGACTCTGACTCCTGCCACATGAAGTCGAGGGCCCAGCGAGGTGACACCTCAAAGTAGACATCCACGTCGTGGGTCTGGCCGTCGTTGGCCTTCACGTCATAAGTTATATAGTTCACAGGACGGCTGAGCAGGTCAAGGTCGTCAAGGAACATAGGTGCAGTGAAAGTGAGGGTAAGGTCCACGCCTCCCGCGGTAAATCCGTAGACTGTCTGCATAGGTCTTACCTCAGCGTATGTCTGGGTTGCAGCCTGCTGGAGGGCGCTTTCCTTCTCAACGCGGAGTTTGAGACCGAAGTCTATCAAGGCATTCCCTCCTCTGTTCCAGCACTTTGCGCAAATAAGGTTCTCTCCGGCCTTGAGAGAAGACACTGCCTCTTCAGGGAGTTTTACAAGAGCATTCTTGTTGCAGTCGGTGACGGAATGGACCTCTATGCCGTTAACATAGAACACCGCGTCGTCATCGTTGCTGTAGTCCATGTAGACGGTCTTGCCCTCAAGGGATTCCTCGAGATTCACCACTCTTCTCACCCAGATATGCTCCGTAGTCCACGGAGTCCTGGCCTCAGCCTCGAGCATACCCCATGGAGCTGCCGCCGTCTTCCATTTCGAGTCATTGAAATCAGCCTTGATCCAGTTGTCGGCAGGCTTGTCCGTCGTGTATGCGCCTTCCCAGCCGGCACCCTGGGTTCCGGAAGGGATTACTGTCAGCATCTCAATCTCCTCCCGGCCGAGGAAGCGGTACACGGTTCCGTCAACCTTGAGGGCACCGAGCATAGGGAAATCCTTACCCGTCCAGTGCTTTACAGGAGAGTCATAGAGATTGTCGGTCATTGACCAGGCGCTTGTGTAAGGGTCTATCGTCACGAGAGGATAGGCCGTGGCGCGCACCGGGTTCACGACTGCCGGTGTTGTCGAGCAGCCTGAAGCGAAGATAACTGCTAATGAAAGTGCAGCAAAAAGGTTCTTCATGGTTTATGGTTTTTGTGGATTTATCCTACAAATTTACTTATATGACACAATTATTTCAAAATTATTCTGCCTCGTCGACATGCTCAGTCACGAGACCGAAGTTGAACTCGCATATAGCGTTTATTCTCCTGCCGGTTCGATGATAAAGGAGAAAGAGTATGTTTTACCGCTGTCAAGGTCGTATTTCGCCAACGGGCCCGGGCCGCAGCTCGCATTGCCGACACCTCTCATGGCACAGTCCAGCGAGAGAACGACTTCCGGACGCTGAACTTTTCCGAGGTCGTGGCCGTACTTTGCATTCCAAAGGTCGAAGTCGGTAAAATGAAGTGCACAGAAATCGAAGGTGCATCCGAGAGCTGTTATGCGTATTCCCCTGCCGTCATTGTCGGTAAGTTCAAGCCAACGGGTATCAGTACGCTCACCCATGCTCTGCGAACGGACATAGGCTTCGCGCATGGCTGTGACGGTGGTGTTCCAGACTCCGACTCTGGCGCAGTCCTTCCTGTCAGGATAGTTCTCCACAGGCCCGCGACCATACCAGCGGACATTTTCCAAAGCAGGTATCAGGAACTGCTGCAAGCCCAGGCGGGCCGGCATCTGCACCACGTCAAGCGGTTTGAATTCCGCATCAACGCGGAGTCGTCCGTCTGCAAGCAGACCGTATGTCACCTCGCAGGCAAATCTGCTCCTGCCAACTGATACCTCCTGGCTCACGATGGTTTCTTCAGTGCCATCATCCTGGGTATTGCGGGTGATTCCGACAAGCCTGCTGTCAGTCTGCTCCTCCTTGCGCGTGTCATTATTGATGGAACGGAACCAGTTGAACACGAAGCCGTGGCAGTCTTGAAGGAGTTCACGTCCACCGGACTTCAGCGAGCTCATAACTCCGGTGAGAGGGTCTATTTCAAAGCTCATGTCACCCTTACCCTGCGCCAGTCCTGCATCCTTCTCCTGCAGGCAGATCTGCTCCTGTGCTGCAACATGTCCCGCCGGAGCCCATATTACGTCATTCTTCAACACCAGGTCGACGTTGAGGAAATACTCTGCATCCCCATCCAGGGACGGAATGTCAAGTTTCACCCTGCCTGTTTCACCGGGCTTCACCGAAGGCATGGCTATAAGTGAATGTCCGACTGGCAGACCGTTGCGGATAATGTCGCATGACAACTGGAACTCCTCAAGATCGGTATCGGTGTATTTGTTGAGTATCTCGAGTTCATCTCCCTCGAGGGCAATCTCAACATACTGGTATATCTTCTTAACCTGCAGCAACTTAGGTGTCACCTTACGGTCCGGGGTCACTATGCCGTTGCAGCAGAATTCACGATCGTTCGGAAAATCGCCGAAGCTTCCGCCATAGCCGAACCAGTCGTCCGGCCTGGGTGCAGCGTTCTTGTCGAGAGAGGCCGGACGCAAGCCCTGGTCCACCCAGTCCCAGATGCATCCGCCTATCATTCTCACGCTCTCATGCTCTATGTAATCCCAGTATTCCTTGAGGTTGCCAATGGCGTTACCCATAGCGTGGACATATTCGCAGAGGAAAAACGGCTTTGGACTCCCATCCCTGTCCTGATCTATCATGGACTGCACGGAAGGATACATGCGCGAGTCCATGTCGGCAATCTCGTTCTCGCCCGCATAGTGGATATACCTGCCGTAACGGTGGGCCTTCACGTATTCGCTCTCCGCCTGGGTGTTTATTCCGCCTTCACTCTCGTTTCCGAGACTCCAGAAAATCACGGACGCATGGTTCTTGTCACGCTGCACCATCCTGCAGGCACGGTCAACATACGCTTCCGTCCACTCCGGATTGCCCGTGAGCGAGCAATTTCCGTGACATTCCTGGTCTGCTTCGTCCATGATGTAAAGACCATAGTAGTCATAGAGGGCGTACATCTTCGGATCGTTGGGATAATGGCTGGTGCGTACTGTATTGATGTTGTGACGCTTCATCAGGAGTATATCCTCAATCATGCTCTCCACAGGTATGGCCTTGCCGAGCGTAGGATGGGTGTCATGCCGGTTTACGCCCTTGAAGAAAGTCTGGTGACCGTTGACGTACACCCTGTTGTTTATGATGTCTATCTTGCGGAAGCCGTGTTTCTGGAAAGTTGCCTCCAGGGCATTGCCCTTGGCATCAAGGAGTTCCACAAGTACGGTATAGAGGTAAGGCCGTTCCGCGCTCCACAAGTGCGGGCTTTCGACCTTCATCGCAGCCTTGCCGACAGTCTGGGAGACCTGCCTGCCTTCCGCGTCCAGGAGAGTGGTGCGGACACTGCAAGGCTTGGAGTTACGCTTGCCGGAAACTGCGAGTTCGGTGTCCACGGTAAGTTCCACAGACGAGTAATCGTCGGCGAAGTTGTCTTCGAGCACGATGTCCTTTATGCCGTTCTTCGGACGGGCACGGAGATAGACGTCTCGATGTATGCCGGACAGGCGGAAGAAATCCTGGTCCTCCAGATACGAGCCGTCGCTCCACCTGTACACTTCAACGGCAATGGTATTGCTTGCACCGGCCTTCACGAAACACGTGACGTCAAACTCGGCGTCGTTGTTGGAGCCCTGCGAGTAGCCCACCTTCTTTCCGTTGACCCACACATAGAAAGCGCTGTAAACGCCGTCAAAATGGAGTATCACGTCCTTGTTCTTCCAGTCTGCGGGCAGCACGAAATCTCGACGGTATGAGCCAACGGGATTTGGTTCCTTCTCTGCCGTGAATCCCCGTGCAGGCTGGATGAAAGGCGGATTGTTGAGGTAAGGATATGTGAGATTGGTATATATCGGGGTGCCGTAACCCAGCATTTCCCAATTCGACGGAACAGTTATCTCGTCCCATCCCGACACGTCGTAAGAAGTCCTGTAGAAATCTGCAGGACGATCCTCGGGCTGCTTAGCCCAGTTGAATTTCCATCTGCCGTTGAGATACAGCATGCGGCTTGAGCCGGTATATTGCCAAGGCTCCTTAAAGGCAGAGTCACCTTCCATCTCGCTACGGTCAGCGTAAGGAATGAAGGTGGAGTGGCCGTCAAGCTTGTTTATGCCTATGATGTGGGGATTTTCCCAGTCGTTGTCGCTCTGGGTCTTGGGCACTATCATCTCCACCTTCACGTCCGACATTACGAGCTGCCACTGCTGGCTTTCTATACCGGGTGCCGGCTTCACGGTCCACACGGGTTCGCCGAACTGAGCCTGGTCGCGGAGTCCGAGGTTCATGCCCGACCTGATGCTGGTTATCGTGAAGCGCCCATTGGCGAGCGGTGTGACGCGCCACTGAATGGTGGGGTTGTCTTTGGAGTCATACCACTGCAGGGCGGCCTGCTCACCGTAGCTGCCGCCATTGTCAAGCGCCATGAGGGAAAAAGCGTTTACAAGACGGTAGACATCATCCTTCACGTTGATGAATTTCCATGCCTGCGAGGGCTCACCTGCCTTGCGGGTGGCGAGAAAGATGCCGACATCCGCCGAGACTGAGGCGTTGTTGTCGAGCACCAGTCCGGACGGAGTGTGAATTTCATAAGTCCTGCTTGTATCAATCTGCGCCGAAAGCGCCTCAACCGCGAACATCGCGGCCACAAATAGAAATATCCTTTTCATATACCTGATTTGAAGCGGCAAGTTAACCATTTTTTCCTACAAAATTGATTAGATTTGCAGTCTCAATACTAACAAAATGGCACTACCTAACATTGCATATTGCTCGGACAAGTACCAATATACCATGGGAAAGTCCTTCTTCGACTGCGGCAGAAAGGACAAGATGTCCGTATTCAACCTCTTCTACAGAAAGGCACCAGAGAACAACAACTGGGCAGTGGTCAGCGGCACTGAAGAGGTGCTGGAGATGGTGGAGAATCTCGGGAAGATGGACAGCGGCTTTTTCGAGAAGTTCCTGCCGGGAGAGGAGTACGCCGACTTCAGGGGTTATCTCTCGTCGATGAAATTCACAGGCAACATATACGCAATGCGAGAGGGCGAGATAGCCTTCCCCAACCAGCCTATAATCACGGTGGAAGCCCCTCTTATCGAGGCTCAGGTGCTCGAGACCCCCATGCTCTGCATCATGAACCACCAGATGGCAGTCGCCACCAAGGCTTCCCGTGTCTGCAGGGCAACCGACCGTCCTGTCAGCGAATTCGGCTCGCGCCGCGCCCACGGTCCATGGGCGGCCACTTACGGTGCCAAGGCGGCACTCATCGCCGGCTGCAGCAACACCTCCAACATTCTGACGGGAGTGATGTATGACTACGGCAGCACCGGCACCATGGCCCACAGCTACGTAACCTCATACGGCTGTACGGTAGAGGGCGAATACAAAGCTTTCAGCGACTATATCAAGACCCACAGGGGCGAAGGCCTCATCCTTCTAATAGACACCTATGACACCCTCAGATGCGGCATTCAGAATGCGATGAGGGCTTTCCGCGACAACGGCATAGATGACGGTTATGCCGGCGGATACGGCGTGCGCCTCGATAGCGGCGACCTTGCATACCTATCCATCGAGGTCCGCAAGCTTCTGGACAACAACGGCTTCAAGGCCTGCAAGATTTTTGCCACCAACTCGCTCGACGAGTACCTCATCACCGACCTTGAAAGACAGGGCGCGTGCATTGATTCATACGGCGTAGGCGACGCCATTGCCACCAGCAAGGCGAATCCGTGCTTCGGCAACGTCTACAAGCTCGTCCAGATTGACGGCGAAGCTGTGCTCAAGCGTTCCGAGGACAAGGTCAAGCTCATCAACCCCGGTTTCCAGGTGACCTGGAGAATAATGAAGAAAGATCCGGAGAAGGGCGAAATTTTCAAGGTGGACGTAACCTGCCTGCGCGGTGATAGCCTCGACCGCAAAATTGCTGCCGGAGAGGGCTTCACAGTATGCGACGAATATGACCGCTACAAGTACAAGAGTTTCGTGGCGGGAGAATATCAGGCACACATCCTGCAGGAAAAGGTAATGGAAAACGGTGTGCGCATAGCCCCTGTCCACAATCTCCACGAAAAGAAGGCATATTACAAGGACACCCTCGCCCACTTCAGCCCGAGCGAGCGCCGCCTCATCAACCCCCATTACTACAAGGTTGACATTTCCGACGACCTCTACAATCTCAAGATGGAAATCATCGACAAGCTCGTCGCCCAGATCAACGCGCTGTAATCCACGCTGGAACAGCCTTCAGCATGACACTGCGGCGGCCGTGTCCACCCTCGGACACGTTAGAGGGGGGACCGCCGCGAAGCGGTGGTGGGATGGAGCGCGAAGCGCGGAAGCCGACCGCAGTGTCATGCTGAAGGCAAATGCCTC
>JABUTS010000229.1 GCA_021443565.1 Bacteroidales bacterium
TAAAGACCGAGCACCATGTCCTGCGAAGGCACGGTGATAGGTGCGCCGTTGGCAGGGTTGAGGATGTTGTGCGAGCCGAGCATGAGGAGCTGTGCCTCCATGATGGCTGCGTTTCCGAGAGGAAGGTGGACTGCCATCTGGTCACCGTCGAAGTCGGCGTTGAATGCCGTACATGCGAGCGGGTGGAGCTGTATCGCCTTGCCCTCGATCATCCTTGGCTGGAAGGCCTGGATACCGAGTCTGTGGAGTGTAGGGGCACGGTTGAGAAGAACCGGATGACCCTTCATCACGTTCTCGAGTATGTCCCAGATCACAGGATCCTTGCGGTCCACGATCTTCTTTGCAGACTTTACGGTCTTCACTATGCCTCTCTCGATCAGTTTCCTGATTACGAAAGGCTTGTAAAGCTCTGCTGCCATGTATTTAGGGAGACCGCACTCATGCATCTTGAGTTCGGGACCCACGACGATGACGGAGCGTGCCGAATAGTCGACGCGCTTTCCGAGGAGGTTCTGGCGGAAGCGGCCCTGCTTGCCCTTGAGTGAGTCGGAGAGTGACTTGAGGGTCCTGTTTGCCTCGCTCTTCACTGCGTTTGACTTCTTTGAGTTGTCGAAGAGAGAGTCCACAGCCTCCTGGAGCATGCGCTTCTCGTTGCGGAGTATGACTTCCGGAGCCTTTATCTCAATGAGCCTCTTGAGGCGGTTGTTCCTGATGATGACCCTTCTGTAAAGGTCGTTCAGGTCTGAGGTCGCAAACCTTCCGCCGTCGAGCGGAACGAGAGGCCTGAGGTCTGGCGGTATCACAGGTATCACGTTGAGTATCATCCATTCAGGACGGTTGATGCCCTTTGACTCCTGGAACCACTTCACGATGGAGAGTCTCTTGAGAGCCTCTGCCTTCCTCTGCTGTGAGGTCTCCTTTGCCATCTTTGCGCGGAGCTCTCTTGCCACGGCGTCAACGTCGATCTCCTTGAGGAGATAGTGGATGGCGCTGGCACCCATTTCAGCCTTGAACTTTGCGGGATCGTCTTCGGCAAGGTTCTGGTTGTCAGGAAGCTTGTCGAGTGTTTCGAGATACTCTTCCTCAGTTATGAGCTCAAGTTTAGGCCACTCTGAAGCGCCCTGGTTGAGGACTATGTATTTCTCGTAGTAGATGACAGCCTCGAGCTTCTTTGCAGGAATGCCGAGCATGGCGGCAATCTTGTTTGGAGCCGACTTGAAATACCAGATGTGGGCAACAGGTACGGTAAGCTCAATGTGGCCCATCCTTTCCCTGCGGACCTTCTTCTCGGTAACCTCCACGCCGCAACGGTCGCAGATGATTCCGCGATAACGGATTCTCTTGTACTTTCCGCAGTGGCACTCGTAATCCTTTGTAGGACCGAAGATCTTCTCGCAGAAGAGGCCGTCCCTCTCAGGCTTGTAGGTCCTGTAGTTGACAGTTTCCGGCTTCAGGACCTCTCCTGAAGACCTTTCCTTGATGTCTTCAGGGGATGCAAGCGCAATGCTGATCCTGTCGAAATTGGTTTTTACCTTGTTATCTTTGCTATAAGTAGGCATTTTTTCTTTCCATTAAAACATTCAACTGCAGCTTATTCAAGTGTAACCTTGAGTCCGAGGCCCCTGAGCTCGTGGAGCAGGACGTTGAGTGACTCCGGAATGCCTGGAGTAGGCATGAGGTCGCCCTTGACGATGGCTTCGTAAGCCTTTGACCTGCCGGCCACGTCGTCAGACTTCACGGTAAGAATCTCCTGGAGCACGTTTGCGGCACCGAATGCCTCGAGTGCCCAGACTTCCATCTCACCGAATCTCTGTCCGCCGAACTGAGCCTTACCGCCGAGCGGCTGCTGGGTGATGAGTGAGTAAGGACCGATGGATCTTGCATGCATCTTGTCGTCGACCATGTGGCCGAGCTTGATCATGTAGATTACTCCGACGGTTGCCGGCTGGTCGAACCAGTCGCCTGTACCGCCGTCCCTGAGGTAGGTCTTGCCGTAGCGTGGGAGACCCGCCTTGTCGGTATATGCGCTTATGTCGTCAATTCTCGCACCATCGAAGATTGGGGTGCTGAACTTGAGTCCGAGTATGCTTCCCGCCCATCCGAGAACGGTCTCGTAAATCTGGCCGAGATTCATTCGTGAAGGCACACCGAGAGGGTTGAGCACTATGTCAACTGGAGTACCGTCTGAAAGGAAAGGCATGTCCTCGTCCCTTACGATCTTTGCGACAATGCCCTTATTTCCGTGACGACCCGCCATCTTGTCACCAACGCGAATCTTTCTCTTCTTGGCAATGTAGACCTTTGCCAGCTGCATTACACCGGTAGGAAGTTCGTCGCCCACCTTGATCTTGTCAAGCACCCTCTTGTTCTCAGCTGCAGCCTCCTTGTGAGCGATGCAGTAGTTGTTGATGAGGGCCATGATGAGGTCGTTGGTGTTCTTGTCCTTGGTCCACTTGCTTGAATTGATGTTGGTGTAATCGATAGCCTGGATATCCTCGAACTTGATTTCCTTGCCTGCAGGGATGATTTCCACCCCGTAGAGGTCGCTCACGCCCGCGCTCTTCTTGCCCTTGGTAAGGACTGCGAGCTTGTCAAGGAACTTGTTGCGGAGAACTTCGGCCTTGGCATTGAACTCCTGTTCAACCTTCTCACACTTAGCCTTGAGGTCTGCCCTGACGGCGCGGGAGTTCTTTTCCTTGCCAGCCTTGGAATAAAGGGCTGTACCTATGACTGTTCCGCTGAGGGAAGGTGTTGCCTTGAGGGAAGCGTCCTTCACGTCACCGGCCTTGTCGCCGAAGATTGCACGGAGAAGTTTCTCTTCAGGTGAAGGGTCGCTCTCGCCCTTTGGAGTGATCTTGCCTATCATGATGTCACCCGGCTCGATGTGGGCACCGATGCGGATGATACCGTTCTCGTCAAGGTTTCTGGTTGCATCCTCGCTGACGTTAGGTATGTCGGAAGTGAGTTCCTCCATGCCTCTCTTGGTGTCGCGTACCTCGGTGATGTATTCGTCAACATGTACCGAGGTAAGAATGTCCCAGCGTATCATTCTCTCTGAAAGGACGATGGCGTCCTCATAGTTGTAACCCTTCCAAGGCATGAATGCTACCTTGAGGTTCCTTCCGAGTGCGAGTTCCCCGTCCTGGGTGGCATAGCCTTCGGTCAGCACCTGTCCCTTCCTGACCACGTCGCCCTTGCGGACAACAGGCTTGAGAAGTATGGTCGTGCTCTGGTTGGTCCTTCTATATATAGGAAGCTTGTATACGGTGATTTCCGGGTTGAAGTCAACGAACTTCTCATCCTCGGTTCTCTCGTACTTCACATGTATTTCCCTTGCATCGACATAAAGCACTTCACCCGTGCGGGTCGCGGTGATCTGGGTCCTTGAGTCCTCGCAGACCCTCTGCTCGAGACCTGTACCCACTATAGGGGATTCCGGGTTGAGAAGAGGAACCGCCTGTCTCATCATGTTCGCACCCATGAGTGCACGGTGCGCGTCGTCATGCTCGAGGAAAGGAATGAGTGAAGCTGCGACGGATGCCACCTGGTTAGGAGCGACGTCCATGTAATTTACCTCCTCCTTCGTGACAACAGGGAAGTCGGCGCCGAAACGGCACTGGATTCTCTCGTCGAGAATGTTGCCGTCCTTGTCCATCTTCACCTTGGCGAGGGACACCATCTTGTTCTCCTCCTCCTCGGCGCTCATGTATTTCCAGCCTTCTGCGCTGAGATCGACCTTGCCGTTCTCAACCTTGCGGTACGGAGTTTCGATGAAACCGAGGTCGTTGATTCTTGCGTAAACGCAGAGAGAAGAGATAAGACCGATGTTCGGGCCTTCCGGAGTCTCGATAGGGCAGAGACGTCCATAGTGGGTGTAGTGCACGTCTCGTACCTCGAAACCTGCACGGTCTCTTGAAAGACCTCCCGGTCCGAGTGCGGACAAACGCCTCTTGTGGGTCATTTCCGACAGAGGGTTGGTCTGGTCCATGAACTGCGAGAGCTGGCTTGTGCCGAAGAACGAGTTGATCACCGATGAAAGTGTCTTCGCGTTGATGAGGTCGATAGGGACGAACTGCTCGCTGTCCCTCACGTTCATTCTCTCGCGTATGGTTCTTGCCATCCTTGACAGACCTACGCTGAACTGGTTCGCAAGTTGTTCTCCCACAGTCCTGATGCGCCTGTTGCTGAGATGGTCGATGTCGTCTACCACAGCCTTGCTGTTGATGAGCTGGATCAGGTACTTGATGATCTCGATGATGTCGGTGTTGGTAAGCACCCTCGTTGAGTCATCTATGGTAAGGTTCAGCTTGTTGTTGAGACGGTAGCGTCCCACGTCGCCGAGGTCGTAGCGCTTTTCAGAGAAGAAAAGCTTGTCTATGACGTCTCTTGCAGTTGCCTCATCTGGTGGTTCGGAGTTGCGCAACTGCTTGTAGATATAGTTGATAGCGTCGGTTTCTGTGTTGGTAGGGTCTTTCTGCAGGGTGTTGTAGATGATGGCGTATTCGTTGTCCCTTGTCTCTTCCTTCTGGAGGAGTATGGTCTTCACGCCATTGTCCAACAGCATCTGTATCGTATCTTCGTCGAGGGTGACGCCCCTCTCGCAGATGGTCCTGATTCGCTCAACCGGAATCACCTCACCTGTTTCTTCGTCGACGAAGTCCTCGAAACTTGTCTCAATCACCTTCGCTGCGAGCTTCCTGCCCGCGTTCTCCTGGAGATTTTCCGGAGTAGCCTCAACTTCGTCAGCGAGGCCGAAGATGTCGATGATGTCCTTGTCGGAGTTGTAGCCGATAGCCCTGAGGAGGGTGGTTACCGGCAGCTTCTTCTTACGGTCTATGTATGCGAACATCACGTTGTTGATGTCCGTGGCGAACTCGATCCACGATCCCTTGAAAGGAATGATTCTGGCTGAGTAGAGCTTGGTTCCATTCGCATGGAGGCTCTGGCCGAAGAATACGCCCGGAGACCTGTGAAGCTGTGATACTATGATTCGTTCCGATCCGTTGATTACGAATGTACCGGCAGGAGTCATGTACGGAATGTTGCCGAGATATACATCCTGCACCTTTGTTTCGAAATCCTCGTGCTCCGGATCGCTGCATGAAAGGCGGAGTTTTGCCTTAAGAGGTACGTTGTAGGTCAGACCTCTTTCAAGACACTCATCAATCGAGTACTGCGGAGGATCAATGAAATAGTCGATGAACTCCAGCTTGTAGTTGTTTCTTGTGTCCTCGATCGGAAATATCTCCTGAAAGACCTGATAGAGACCTTCGTTTCTTCTGTTTTCGGGTGTTGTGTCCAACTGGAAGAAATCCTGAAAAGACTTCAGCTGGACCTCGAGAAGGTCAGGATATTCAAGGAGAATTTTTGATGAAGCGAAGGAAATTCGCGGGTTTTTGGTCTTAAGTGACATTTTTCTGCCTTGGGGTAATGAGAAAAACTTTAATACGACAAAAAGGTTTAGAGCCTTCTAGGCCCTAAACCTGTAAGTGTCTCCCTTAAAGGGGAAGGGTGAGTTATTTAACCTCAACCTCAGCGCCAGCCTCTTCGAGGGCAGCCTTGACTGACTCAGCGTCAGCCTTGGATACCTTCTCCTTAATGATAGCGTCAGGAGCCTTGTCAACGAGGTCCTTAGCTTCCTTAAGACCGAGACCGGTAATCTCCTTCACAGCCTTGACAACGCCAAGCTTAGCCTGGCCTGCTGACTTGAGGATGACGGTAAATTCAGTCTGCTCAACCTCAGCGGCTGCGCCGGCTACTGGAGCTGCCACTGCTACTGCTGCTGCAGCTGCAGGCTCGATTCCGTACTCTTCCTTGAGAACCTTTGCAAGTTCCTGAACGTCTTTTACAGTAAGGTTAACCAACTCTTCTGCAAGTGCTTTGATATCTGCCATAATTGTAATTATTTAAATTGTTTTGATTAATTATTCCTTTTCTGAAAGTGTCTTTACGAGACCTGCGATAGTGCCGCCAGCTGACTGGAGAGCCGAGATGACGTTGCGTGCAGGAGACTGGAGAAGTGCAACGATGTCGGCGATGAGTTCCTCGCGAGACTTGATTGCGCAGAGTTCGTCAAGCTTGTCAGCACCTACGAAAGCACATTCCTGTACGTATGCTGCCTTGAGAACCGGCTTTTCCATTCCGTTTTCATGACACTTCTTGATCAGCTTTGCAGCTGCGTTGGGAGCCTCTGCGAACATGATGGCGGTAGGGCCTTCAAGTGCAGGGTAAATGAGTTCAATCTCAGGATTCTCGAGCTGGGCAACTACCTTGTGGAAGAGAGTGTTCTTTACCACGCAGAGCTTGATGCCCTGTTCGAAGCACTGACGGCGAAGCTTTGATGTCTGACCTGCATTGAGACCTGAAATGTCCGTGATGTAGAAATTCGGGGTCTCCTGGAGCTGTGCTGAAATCGCTTCAATTATTTCGAGCTTTTCTTCTTTTCTCATAATCTTCCGTATTATTCAGCAACTGATTTAACATCTACGCTTACTCCGGCGCTCATGGTAGAGCAAACGGATACAGCCTTCATATATGTTCCCTTGAGAGTCTGAGGCTTGAGCTTGATAATGGCCGAGATGAGTTCCTTTGCGTTCTCAGCTATCTTCTCGGCAGGGAATGACACCTTGCCTACTGCCGCATGGATGATACCCGTCTTGTCAACCTTGAAGTCAATCTTGCCGGCCTTCACTTCCTTTACCGCGTTGCCTACTTCCATAGTCACGGTACCGGTCTTAGGGTTAGGCATGAGGCCTCTTGGTCCGAGGATACGGCCGATGGCGCCGACCTTAGCCATGACTGAAGGAGTACAGATGATGACGTCAACGTCGGTCCATCCTTCCTTGATCTTGGTGATATACTCGTCAAGTCCCACGTAGTCTGCGCCAGCCTCCTTCGCCTCAGTCTCCTTGTCCGGAGTACAGAGAACGAGTACCCTTGTCACCTTGCCGGTTCCATGAGGGAGAGTGACGACGCCACGGACCATCTGGTTTGCCTTGCGCGGGTCAACGCCGAGGTTTACGTGAACCTCGACAGAAGAGTCGAACTTGGTGAAGCTGATCTCCTTGACGATATTGCAAGCCTCCAGGAGAGTATACTGCTTCGTTGCGTCATACTTTGCAACGGCAGCTTTCTGATTCTTTGTAAGTTTTGCCATGATTCGCCAGTGATTTAGAGGTCAGCAGGCATTTCGCCTTCAACCTTGATACCCATACTTCTTGCAGTACCTGCCACCATGCTCATTGCTGACTTGATAGTGAAGCAGTTGAGGTCCGGCATCTTGGTCTCTGCAATCTTCTTCACCTGATCCCAGGTGATAGTTGCAACCTTCTTTCTGTTAGGTTCTGCGGAAGCGGTCTGAATCTTTGCTGCTTCCTTGAGCTGAATCGCCACAGGCGGCTGCTTTACTTCGAAGCTGAAAGACTTGTCTCCGTAGACTGTAATCACTACAGGGAGAATCTTGCCAGCCTGATCCTGCGTGCGAGCATTGAACTGCTTGCAGAAATCCATGATGTTGAGGCCCTTTGAACCAAGGGCTGGTCCTACTGGAGGGGATGGATTTGCTGCACCGGCCTTAATCTGGAGTTTGATGAATCCGATTATTTCTTTTGCCATGATTCTTGATTATTCTTTAGTTACCTGAGTAAAGTTGAGTTCGAGAAGTGTTTTCCTTCCGAAGATCATTACCATCACTTTGAGCTTGCTTCTTTCCTCCACGATTTCTTCCACCGTGCCGGAGAATCCGCTGAACGGACCGTCAGTGATCTTCACTGCCTCGCCGATGGTGTAATCGATTTCGGTTTCGCCCTCGCTGACAGCCTGCTCGTCCTGCTCACCGAGTATTCTCTTTGCCTCTTCATCCCTGATAGGTGCAGGTATCCTTTCGTTACCTTCCCTTTTCTCGGTGAGGAAGCCCGACATGTGGGGAACTTCGTTCCTGATCACATGCTGGAGTTCTCCGATGAGATCGGCACATATGAGCACATAGCCCGGATAGAGAAGCCTCTCGGTGCATACCCTGTTGCCGTTGCGGATCTTGTAGACCTTCTCGGTAGGGACAAGTACCTGATCCACGAATTCCTGAAGCTTGCGCCTCTCAATTTCCTTCTCAAGATACTCCTTAGCCTTCTTCTCCTTGCCACCTGCTGTTCTCAGCACGTACCATTTCTTGTTGCCTTCGCTCATATTTGCGTGCGGTTACTCTACAGACTGTAGATGAATGTCATGAGGGTCTTGAAGCAGAAGTCCATAGCGAAGACAACTACTGCAAAGATCACAGAAGCCACCATCACCACGATGGCAGAGTTCTGAAGCTCTTTCCAGCTTGGCCAGGAAACCTTCTTGGTCAACTCCGTATAGCACTCCTTAAGATAGTTGATAAACCTTCTCATCTTTACTTTTAATGGACATCGCGGATTGGAAGCGAGTGCGATGTCTGTTAAACATTACCAAATCGTAACCTTTGATATTAGATGGCAGGGGAAGCAGGATTCGAACCCACATCGACGGTTTTGGAGACCGCTGAACTACCCTT
>JABUTS010000006.1 GCA_021443565.1 Bacteroidales bacterium
CAAGTGCCAAAAAAACAAAAACCGGCTGCCGTTTTTGTCAACATTCCCGAATTAAGGGTATATTTGTGGAAATCATGATGAAATCGAAGTTGTTTGCATCCATAGGAGCATGGTGGCTCTTCGTCTGTCAGGTTTTCAGAAAGCCTGAACGGTTCGGTATATACTGGCGCCAGTTCGTTAAGGAGGCTGACAAACTGATATTGTCATCCATACTTCTCGTCGGTGTCGTGTCTCTTTTCATAGGCGGAGTCCTGGTGATTCAGACTGCCTCAAACCTTGAAAATCCTTTCATCGACAAGATGTACGTCGGATATATGGTCAGGGAAAGCCTGATACTTGAATTCTGCTCGACAATGATTGCCCTGATACTGGCCGGCAAGATGGGATCCAACATAGCATCGGAACTCGGAAGCATGAGAATCACCGAGCAGATAGACGCCATGGACATGATGGGAGTGAACTCTGCTGCCTTTCTGGTCCAGCCCAAGGTCATCGCAGCCGTGGTGCTCAGTCCCTTCCTTATGCTCCTCAGCCTTGCCCTTGGCATACTTGGCGGTTTTCTGGTGGTTTATATGACGGAAATCATCCCTCTCGCATCATACATAGAAGGTCTGAAATTCTGCTACAACGGCTTCTATGTCTTCTACAGCTGCTTCAAGATCTCGCTTTTCTGCTTCCTTATTTCGTCGATATCCGCCTTCAAGGGCTATTATGCAACCGGCGGCTCGCAGGGCGTGGGCTACAATAGCACGCGCGCAATCATAGTCACAAGCATACTCATCCTGCTTTCAGACCTGATCGTCACGCAGGTGATGCTGTATTAAGGAACTTCGGCCATGATAAAGGTAGAACATCTGTACAAGAGCTTCGACGGCGTAGAGGTCCTCAAGGATATAAATGTCTGCTATGAGCCGGGCATGTGCAACATGATCATTGGTGCAAGCGGCTCTGGCAAGACCGTGCTCCTGAAGAACCTGATAGGTCTGCTGACGCCGGATTCCGGAGAGATTCTGTATTCGGGAGAGTCCCTTTCGGCCATGAACCTTGACAACAAGCGCAGGCTCCGCCAGCGTATAGGCATACTTTTCCAGGGCAGCGCCCTGTTCGATTTCGCGACCGTGCTGGAAAATGTCATGTTCCCGATGAATTTCTTCACAGACTGGAGCGAGGCGCAGAAGAGGGAGCGTGCGCGTTACCTTCTCGAAAGGGTCAATGTGATAAATTCGGAAGACAAATACCCTGATGAACTCAGCGGCGGCATGCAGAAGAGGGTGGGAATAGCAAGGGCCATAGCACTGGACCCCGACTACCTGTTCTGCGACGAGCCCAATTCGGGCCTCGATCCCTACACTTCCATACTCATAGACCAGCTAATAAGCAGCATCACGAAGGAGTTCAACATCACTACCGTGGTGAATACCCACGACATGAACTCCATGCTCGAGAACGGCGACCGCATAAGTTTCATACACAAGGGCACACTGCTCTGGCAGGGCGACAGGAACACCATACTCACCGCCGATTGTGAGGAGCTTCGCAGTTTCGTCTGCGCCAACACTTTGGCCCGCAATATCATAGAGGGCCGGAAATAACCCCGCTCCGCTATTCGGCGTCGCGGGAATGTTTCGCGATCTGCCGGCCTTCAAGATAGAGGTTGAGGCAGGCCAGCACGAAGTATACCATAATCTGTATGCTGAGCCCCATCATCTGCGGCCCGGCCATCTGCAGGTCGCAGCCTGCGGTGTTGACGTTGAGATAGCCCTGTATGCCGAAGGTGGATGGGAAGAGGTATGAGAATGCCCTCCAGTACCACGGGAAGGCGCTTGTCGGCCATGAAAAGCCCGAGAGAAGGATTGCCACCGGCGAAAGGAAGAGCAGCGTCACGAACACCGTTTCCCTTTTCCTGAAGAAACTGCTGACGGTGAATGTGAACATTATGCATGCCAGAACATAGAAGACAAGCAGCAGTAGCAGATCGCCGAATCGTCCGTTGACAGGTTGCCCGAAAACACATGGCGTGATAATGGTTATGTATATGCCGAGCACCATATAAATCACGAAATAGGCAAGTCCCCTGCCCGCCATCACCCTGATGACCCCGCCGGCACCCTTCCCGCTTCCGAGCATGAAGGGACTGTCACCTTCTTCCCTCATGGTTCCGGCCAGCATGGTCCCGCCGTAGAACATAGTCTGCTGGATGAGAAGGATGAGCACTGCCGGAATGAAAAATATGGTGTATGAGAATGCATTGTTGTAGGGAATGTTTTCCTCATAAGGTATGGCTTCCACAAGCTGGCAGGCCTGTTCTCCCACAGTGCCGGCGGCTGCGTAGCGCTCAAGCTGGATTTCCCGTATCTCGTCGAGCATTGCATAATTGGTTGCCATCGTGAGGCTCTTGTAGTAGAGCAGGCTACTCATGTCGGCATAGGTCGAGATTGTCGCCTGCTCGCCGGCGGCGAGTCTGTGCGCATAATCCGAAGGTATCAGCACTATGCCATGAATCTTGCGCTTCTCCATGAGCCTGCGCGCCTCCTCCATGCTCGCGCAATGGTATTTTATCCTCACCTCCCTCGTGTCGTTGACCTTTCTGAGATATGCCCGGCTGTCGGCGCAGTCCGCCAGGTCGACAACTGCTATCGGCATTTCGTCGAGGGTGCCGTTGCAGTACATGAAGTTGTACAGTAAAGGGTATCCGAGTCCCGCGAGGAAGAATATGATACACACGCCCCTGTCAAGGAATATCCTTTTCATCTCACTTGCGAAGATGGCATAGACTTCCTTGATCCAGGTTCCGAGATATGTTGCTTTTCTGTTTCCCATTGTCTTAGTTTTGAGGGTAGTCCTGCCTTATGTACGCGTTCTTCAGCCTTCTCCATACCAGCAGGGGCAGGAAGAGGAAGGCCATGAAGCAAAGAAGCTGGACATACCATCCGCCGAAACCGGTGGCATGAATGCCTTCCTGGATGAAGAAAAGGTAGTAGTGGCGCAGGGGAAAGACGCAGGTCAGGCCGGTGAACGGCGCTGGCATGACCTCTACGGGCAGTGTGAAGCCCGTGAGTGAGAGCGAGAGCATGCTCGCGAGCGAACCTACGCTTATGGCGTCCCTGAGAACGGGCAGGCAGCCGAGTATGAAGATGCCGAGTGCCTCCGATGCCAGTACAAGCATCGTGGTGCCAAGGAATATGTTCCATATTGAGCCGGCGACAGGGAAGTGCAGCCAGTGGTAGAGCAGCAGGTCGCAGAGCCAGCCCAACATAAGCATCAGAACTGTCAGGGGTATCAGCTTCCCGATTATGGCCGCGCCGAAACTGCCTCCGCTGAGTTCCAGCAGTTTGCGGGAGGTCCTGTACTTGAGCTCGGTGCCCAGGCAGTATATGGTCAGCAGTATGGCTATCATCTGCAGCATGCCGGGTATCAGCATGTTGCACAGCGTTGTCTGGTAGCTCGTGGTGGCGTTGCCTATCTGGTGGGCATCGATGACTATGGGCTGGAGCATGCCCATAATCTTGTCCTCATCCATCCCCTTGGCCCTGAGCACCTCGCGCTGGACCGCAGCGGAACTGAGGGTTGCCATGGTCAGCGCCTGCTTGTATGCCAGGGCTCCTCCGACGAAATAGAGAGAGTTGACATAATAGCTGATGACCGGCCTCCTGTATGCCATGACATCTTCGTTCAGTCCGGCGGGAAGCACTATGAAGGCATTGATTCTGCCTTTCTGCATGTCGTTCCTGGCCTGGACGAAGTCAGGGTAGTGCACCGTCTTGCCCAGCCTGCTTGCGTCGAGTTCCCGGGCAAAGCGTCTGGAGATGGACGAACCGTCAAGGTCCACCACCCCTATGGGAAGGTCTTCAGGCAATCCCTTCCCGAGAAAGGTCAGGAAGAAGAAGGTGCAGAATGCCATGGTGATGACGGAAGCAGCAACATATATTGGCCGCTTCGCCATTATCTTCAGTTCCCTTGCAGCAACCTCCGCTATTTCCCCGAAAAGACTCATTTCTATCTGTTTGTGACGATGGCGGTCATGCCGGGTCTCAGGCCCTCTATCCTGCCGACAGGCACACTCTTGACTGCGAAGGTTCTCGCATCATAGTCTCCAGTGTCCTGAGTCGCCCTCCAGGTGGCATAGGAAGCAAGCACACTGATGTAGCTGACCTTCGTTTCGTATTCGGTGTCATTGCCGAGGGCGGGAATCCTTACCTTGAGCATATCTCCGGTCTTGAGGCCGTTGAGCATGTCCTCACGTATGCTGAAGGTGAACCACATGTCGTCAAGGTCGGTCACCGTCATTACTGGCGAGCCGGTGCCGACAAGTTCCCCCTGCTTTGGATAAGTTGCGGAAATCACACCGCTTGCAGGGGCAGTCAGATAAAGCTCGTCCAAATAGCCCTCGACTTCCATGATGGCCCCGTCAGCCCTGCTGACCTGGGCTGCTGCTGCCGCCTTGTCCTCTGCGCGCGCACCCTTCACCGCAGCGTCATACTGGCTTTTGGCTGCGGCTGAGGTCGCCTTTGCGGCCTTGTACTGAGCCTCGGCCTCATCTCTCTTCTGGGCGGAAATAACCTTCTGCTCGAAGAGCCTCTGTACCCTGGCGAAGGACTTTTCGGCAATCTCCTCGCCTACAAGTGCCTTTTGCCACATCTCGTATGCCCCCTGAATCTGCTCGCTGGTGGCTCCGTTTGCTGCCTTGGTGCTGAGAGCGACAGCCGCATCCCTTGCTGCCCTTGCCTGCGCAAGCTTCGCCCTTACTTCAGGAGAATCGATCAGCACGAGGGTGTCACCCTTGCATACCATGTCGCCTTCCTTGGCGAAAAACTGCTCCACCCTGCCCGGCACCTTGCCGGAAACCCTGTATTCCGTGGCTTCAGCCTCACCTTGTATCGTGACCGGCCTTGGCTTAGCCACAAGATAGCCGGCTATTCCTACAGCCAATACGACTGCAATCAGCGCAAATACTCCTATCAGGAGATTGTAACTTGTCTTTTTCTCGTTCATATCTTATGTTTCTTTTTATCTGTTGAAATCTGCCTTGACGTCCCCCTGGGCCATCTGAAGTTTGGCATTCACTATCTGCATTTCCACCCCGGCTTCGATGAGGGAGGAATTGGCGCTGAGCCATGCGGTCTGCGCCTGAAGGACCGTGTTGGCGGTAATGACTCCTTCGCTGAAGCCTAACTGTGCGGTGCGGAGGTTCTCACAGGCCGCATCGAGGCCGCTTCGCGCCATGACCAGTTTGCAGTTCGCTTCGTCAAGCTGCTGGCGGAGCTGGCTGACCTGAAGGGTGATAAGCTCCTTCGCATTGTCAAGCTTGTATTCATAGGTTTCCGCTTCGGCCTTTGCCTTGCGCACCTTCTGCAATGCTTCCGTCCCGTGGAAAATTGGAACCTTCACCATCACGCCTGCGCTGAACATGCCTCCGAACTGCTTCTGTATGCCGTGGTCTATGTTCGGATTGCTTATGAGATAGTTGCCGAAAAGGGCTATCTGGGGCATCATGTCCGCCCTTGCGACCGCAATCTTCTTGTGATATATTTTCCCTGCGAGTTCGAGGCTGCGCGTCTCGGACCTGTCGTTGAAAATCTGTTCCATGTCCTTGCCTGCGGCCAACACCGGCTCGGAAGGCTCAGCTCTTTCGTCGGCGAGGGTTATGTTCGAGTACATGTCCATGCCGCACTGTCTGCAGAGAAGCATCTTGGCCAGTTTCAGGCCGTTGTCGGCCTTCAGCATCATCATGTCCGCCTCGTTTGCCTTCACCTTCACGGAAAGAGCATCGGACTCGGTCGCAACGCCTTCTGCGACAAGTACACGGACGTCATTCTCCATGCTGTGGAGCAGTCCGGCATACTCTTCGGCCAGCTTTTTCTTTCCTGCGATGGAAACTATCTGCCAGTAGGTCTGGTCAACCGCGGTCACGGTCTCCTGACAGCCAGCCTCGTACCTGGTCCTGGCAAGTTCTTCCGCAAGTTTTGCTATCTGGTTGGATACTATGATCTTGCCTCCCATGAATACGGGCTGCATCAAGGTCGCCGTTCCCAGCACCACGTTGCTGATGTCTATGTTGAGGGATTTGTCTATTTCTCCGGCAATCGCGTTTACCGGGGTGGCGAGGTCCTTGCCCTGAAGCTCCTGCAGCAACTGCATCATCTGGGGGCTGCTCTGGAGCAGCTGCATCATCTGCGGGCTGGACATCAGGGCACCCATGACCTTCTGCATGCCTTCTCCGTATGCCGCCTGGAGTTTTGTCCCGGCCCCGAGCAGGGCGGCTTCGCCGTTTTCGCTGATGAGGCTTATGTCCTTTCCGTTATATAGGTACGCGCCCGTGATGGAAATCTCGGGGAAGTAGTTGGCAAGGGCGATTTTCCTGTCATAGCCGGCCATTTCGACCTGCTTTCTGGCACTTTTGAGTTCCTTGTCATTCTCCACGGCCATGGCGCGACACTCGTCGAGAGTGAGAGTCTGCTGGGCTGTCAAGCCCGGGCTGAATAGCAGGAGGGCGGCTGACATGACCGCCCCGGCTTTCCAGAACTGCTTTTTCATGTGTGTGACGTCAATAAATTAATCTGTTTCAATTCCGGCTGCAAAAAAACGCAAAACTTTTGCCAAATAAACCACAATTAAGGTGTTTTTATTATATTTTATCGGAGAAAATTATTCAAAAGGTAGAATTTATGTGCTTTTGGGCAACAGAGGGCCCCGGCTAGCACCCAAATTGTTATATTTGCCTCCAAACTTTTTCCCACCGTAATACAACCACATAATCATGACGGATAACTTATACACCATAGGGTTGCCTCAGCTCAGAAACAAACTTCCCAAGGACAGCATACTCTCTCTGGACGACTCTTTCTTCATCGCAGACTTCGCGGTTGAGGGTGGCAGTCTCATGTCGTCGGTGCTTTCGCACCCCTGCCGCAGTGACGTTTTCATGCTACTCTTCTGCAACCAGGGACGCCTGAGGGTGAACATAAACCTCAAGGACTTCGAGATCGAGCCGGGGGATATGACCATGATAACCACAGGAACAATAATGAGTCTCGAGGCCGTGTCGCCCGGCGAAAAGCTGCACTTCCTGCTTGTGGCCATGGACAAATCCGTAATCACCGAACTCAGCGTTGCTTCGAAGGACATATATACCGACAGCATGGCTATCATAGAGCGTCCGAGCGTCCGCCTTTCCGAGTCGGACCTGGCTCTCGCATCGAAATATCTGGATCTGGTCAAGGCCATCTTCGCGTCAGAATCTCCATCTGCCAAGGAAAGCATACTCCACCTGGGATCATCCCTCTTCAGCCTGGCCGGGGGGATATGGAGCCGCGGGCGATTCGAGCACAGGAACGTTGCGGCCGCGGAGGAGGCGACTTCCGGAGAGGTCTCAAGAAGGGGCAAGTTCCTGGTGGAACGTTTCCTCTCCCTGGTCAACGAGTATCACACGAAGGAAAGGATGGTGGGTTTCTACGCGGAAAAGCTTTGCCTTACTCCCAAGTATCTGTCGAAACTGGTGAAAAGCGTAAGCGGGCGCTCTGCCCCGGACTGGATTGACACCTATGTGATACTTGAGGCTAAGAACCTGCTCAGAAACTCTGACAAGACCATCAAGGGCATAGTGTATGAACTTAATTTTCAGAATCAATCGGTGTTTTACAAATTCTTCAAAACACGCACCGGAATGACTCCGAGCGAATACAGGAAGATGTTATAGAACTTAATGTTTTTCAGGAAAAATAACTTTTTGCCTTTAAAATTTTATAAGGATGTTTGCAAATGTATAATTAATCGTTATCTTTGTATTGGACATTGGAGATTTTTCGTGTCTATTTGTTAAGTTCGTTTTATATGCGGGGCTGTTTCCTTGGGGAGGGAAGCAGCCCCTAAACGTTTCACATATCCCGGCCAAATGCCCTCCCGCGGGCGACTTACTTCCGGCCGGACTTTCATATATGGCGGAAAAAGGTGCGACTGATTGATTTTTTTTGTATCTTCACAAAGATTTTGGGGAGCCTGTTCCCTGCACTGAAACATTAAACCAAAAATTAATAAGTCATGTCAACTGAAAAGAACAAAAATCTGCCTGCAATCATCGTGATGTTCGCGCTCTTCTTCATGATAGCCTTCGTCACCAACTTCGCGGGCTCGATGGGTGTAATCGTAACAAACCAGTTCGGAGCATCCAAGGCACTCTCACAGCTCGGCACCCTTGCCAACTTCATCGCTTATGCCTGCATGGGTATTCCTGCCGGCATCATTCTCAAGAGAAAAGGCTACAAGTTCACCGCCCTCGCTGCCGTTACGGTGGGTCTCATCGGCGTGGCAGTACAGTGGATTGCCGGTCCTGCAGAGTCATTCCTCGTGTATGTCATAGGCGCATTCATCGCCGGCTTCTCGATGTGTATGCTCAACATCGTCGTCAACCCTATGCTCAACACCCTCGGCGGTGGCGGAAACAAGGGTAACCGTCTCATCCAGCTCGGCGGCTC
>JABUTS010000057.1 GCA_021443565.1 Bacteroidales bacterium
GAAAACGGGTTCGTTTTCTCGGATTTTGAATTTTGGTTGTGCAAGCGTTGTGCAAATGGGAAAACGAAAAAGTCAACCAGTTGACTCACAACTGACCGACTTTCAATTAGGTGCGGGCGAAGGCAGCTCTGACGGCCATGAACGGACTAATTCAAAAAACTGATATCATGCAATTGCCGACTTTCAGAACCAAAATCCTGATTCTTTATATCTCCCTATTTTGTCTTGCCTGCGGAGGGCAGGGGAATGACGTCATCATGGATGACGGTTCGGATTCAGGGAAGCCGGTGACCGAAACCCAAAAGGGCCTCATTCAGATTGCAGACCCCTATGTTCTGCGTGAAGGCAACACCTTTTATGCATACGGGACCTCATCCGCGAACGGAATCATCAGTTTCAAGTCCACCGACCTGCGCAAGTGGTACAGGTGCGGCAAGGCAGACGGAGGACTGGCCCTCCACAAGAACGACGTGACCCCTTCCATCAATTTCTGGGCTCCGGAAGTTTACAAAATCAACGGGAAGTACTTGCGCTATCTTTATTTCGTGCCCCTCAAATTCAATCAGGGCGCCACCCCTACACAACCAGGCACGATCACCGTCAGTCAGACAGTAATCGTGCCCAATTGGTACGAGACAAAATAATAATACTACTTGTATATAGGGCCGAAGCAAGCGCAGGCGCGGTAATCCGAGCCCTCCTTGTCCATGCCGAAGGCGTTCCATGCTGCCGGACGGAAAATCTTCTCGTCGGCTACGTTATGCATGCACACCGGAATACGGAGCATTGAAGCGAGGGTGATTATGTCGGCTCCTATGTGGCCGTAGGCGATGGCACCATGGTTGGCACCCCAGTTATTCATGACTGAATATACGTCCTTGAACGCGTCTTTGCTCTCGTCCAAACGAGGCACGAACCATGTGGTCGGCCATGTAGGATCGGTACGTTTGTCGAGAGTGTCGTGCATATCCTGCGGCAGATTGACACTCCAGCCTTCGGCAATCTGAAGCACAGGGCCGAGGCCGGCAACCATATTCAAGCGCATCATGGTCATAGGCATTCCAGCCTTTGTGACGAAGTGTGAGGAGTAGCCACCACCGCGGAAATAATCCCTGTTGGCAGGCATCCACTGCGTAGCCGCGAGGCAAGCCTCAACGTCGGCCTCAGTAATGTTCCAAGGTTCCTTCATGGTAGGACCGCCTTCGGAATCTGTCATCTCTCCCGTTGCATCGAGGGTGGTCGCGCCGGAATTGATGAGATGGATGAAGCCGTTTGCGGCAGCACCTTCCGGCCTTGTTCCCGTCACTCTCTCCACAGCATCAGGGCTCCAGTATGTGCGTATGTCGCTGAACATCACACCGCGGTTGCTGATCATGTGGCCGAAGAGCATTGATATGCCGTTAAGGAAATCGTTCTCCGTGGCAAGAACCCTGGCCTCGCGTATTCCGTTCCAGTCGAACGAAGAGCAGAGCAGAGACTCTGGAAAATCGAAGTTAGGCTTGTAGTCAGTCCACTGTCTCTGGCCCTGTACACCTCCGCAGATTGCATTATGGCCGAGAGCCTCCTCGAAATAGCCCATCTCCTTCAGCCTCGGATTGCCCTCCATGAGGTCGCGGATAATCATCATGCACTTAACCGTAAACTCCCAGTCCTTATCCTTTTCTTCACGGCTCTTGGCTTTGCCCTTGCCGTTGAAGGTGGTCAGAGGAGTGCCCGGGAAAAGAGGCAGGTCTTCATTGTTGTCATATCCCTCGTTGGTCTTGCAGTATTTCTCAACCCACTGCATGGCCTTCTCGAACTCTTCATGGTCATACATGCCCAACTCCTCACGCCTCATGATTTCCACGAGATCCACATATTCGGTTCTCATGCCGAGATAGTGCTGCAGAAAATCGGCATCCACAATCGAGCCGGCTATGCCCATGCAGGTGTTTCCCATACTCAGGTATGACTTGCCCCGCATTGTCGCAACAGCCTGCGCGCAACGCGCCCAACGCAGGATTTTCTCCGCTGCATCCTCTGGGATGGTATTGTCATCAAGGTCCTGGACGTCATGTCCGTAAATGCCGAAAGCAGGCAGGCCCTTCTGGGCATGGGCTGCGAGCACTGCAGCAAGGTATACTGCGCCAGGACGCTCGGTTCCGTTGAAACCCCATACCGCCTTAGGGTAGTGAGGATTCATGTCCATGGTCTCCGAGCCGTAGCACCAGCAACTTGTGACAGTGATGGTTGCACCGACTCCGCAAGACTCGAATTTCTCAGCACATGCTACACTCTCGGCAACACGGCCTATAGTCGAATCGGCTATGACGCACTCAACGGGTGATCCGTCGCCGTTGCGGAGATTCGCTTCTATGAGCTGCTTCACCGCGTGGGCGAGATTCATCGTCTTTTCTTCAAGGCATTCTCTTACGCCGCCCTGACGACCGTCTATCGTAGGACGTATGCCAATTTTTGGATATTTACTCATAATCATGTGGTTTGGTTTTATAAAATTCTCTCTTTCGGAAGTTTGAACACATCCTGGATTTCGCGCATGGCTTCTTCGGTCATGCCCTCGGGCTCGGAGCCCATGTTGCGGGCACTCATGTATATGCAGGCAGCCTTGTTGAGCACGTCGGTCTGGTCGAAGGCGTCCATTATGTCCAATCCTACAGCGGTCGTGCCATGCTTCTCCCACATCACGACGTCGTGGGTCTTTATCTGCTCAAGAGTCGCCTCAGCCAGTTCGACAGAGCCGGAAATGGCGTATGGAACTATGGCTATGCCGAGAGGTGCGAAGGCTATGGTTTCAGGAATCATGCTCCAGAGCACGCGGGTCATTTCGTCCCCGCAGAGGAAGCGTCGTATATGGCTCATTGCCACCAGTTCTATGGGGTGTGTATGCATGATTGCCCTATAGCGACTTCCGGTGGATAGCAGATGGTTCTGCAGGGCAAGGTGGGAAGGCAGTTCGCTGGTAGGGGCAACAGGCTCATCCGCAATGATTTCGTAACTCCTGCAGTCGTCGCAGATGCGTATGATGCTGCCGTTACGCATAGGCTGGCGGGCCAGGTCGCGCATGCGCTTTCCCGTACCCTTGCAATAGAAATACTGTCCTTTCAGATAAGGAAGTTCGAGACCGAAGGTTTTCACCGGCGCGATAGCCGGCATGGCCTTGATTTCCTCATCAACAAACTCTGTTATATTGACGGTAATGTTGCCTCCGTTGCGCTCAGCCCAGCCTTTTTCCCAAAGATAGCCGGCCACTTCGGCTATCTGGTCAATCTCCGCCTGAAGGCCAGGACGGTTATTCAGGATACTCATATCGTTGATATTTTGCAAAATAACTTATAATCCTCATCCCAGGACGCGTTGTCGGCCGGGAGATAGTTGCACACCTCGACGCTGCGGGCCGCAATTTCACGCATACCGGCAAGCGTAGTCACGTCTCCTGCCGCAAGCACCTGTACCAGAGTATTGCCCAGAGCCGTTCCTTCCGCAGGTCCCGCCACGACCGGCAGGCCCGCGCAATCCGCTGTCATCTGCATCAGGTAAGGGTTCTTGCTGCCGCCTCCGCTCACATGCAGCCTGCTGATAGGGAAATCCACAAAAGCCGCCAGACCTTCAATCACCTGACGGTAACGGCAGGCAAGCGAGCGATAGACCACGCGGATAAAGTCCGCTGCAGTCACAGGGACTGGCTGGCCGCTGCGTTCGCAGAAAAGGCATATGGCCTCGCACATGCTGTCGGGGTGGGCGAAGTCGGGAGCGTCCGGGAATATCAGGCTCGGGCATGAGCTCTCAAGGCAAAGTCTGGAGATAGCCGCTATGTCGGCCGGCAGATTGTCGAACTCTTTCCTACAATTCTCGAAAAGCCACAGGCCGCATATGTTTTTCATGAAAAGCGTCGTGCCTCCGAATCCGCCTTCGTTGGTGAAATTCTGGCTGAAGCTTTCATCGTTGATTATGGCGTGAGGGCTCTCGATTCCGAGCAGTGACCATGTGCCGCAGCTCATGTAGGCATAATCAGAGCTCTGCGCCGGAACAGCCGCCACCGCCGAAGCAGTGTCATGGGCACACACGGCAACCACCTTCACGGGACCGCACCCCGTCTCTTTCTGCAGCTCCGGCTTCAGCACCCCTATCATCTCTCCGGGCTGGACCATGCGGCCGAACTGGCTGCGGCTGAGCCCCACGCTTCCGAGCAGGACCTCGTCCAACTCGCCCGTGGCAGGATTGAGCATCTGGCTGGTGCTGGCAATGGTATATTCGCAGACTGCCTCGCCCGTGAGCATATATGAAAGGGCATCAGGCATGAACAATATCTGCGGCACCTCGCCTATTTTCACTCCCCTGCGCCTGAGGGTATCCAGCTGGAAAAGCGAGTTGATAGGCATGAACTGTATGCCCGTGCGTCCGTAAAGTTCCTCTGCCGGAACGGTATCGCTGACATACAGTTCCACGGAACCGTCGGTCTGGCTGTCACGATAGCAATAAGGACTGCCCATGACCTTGCCGTCAGCATCGAAGAACGCGAAGTCAACGCCCCATGTGTCAATGCCTATGCTGGCCAGTTCGATATGTTCCTCTGCCGTGAGGGCCAGAGCCTTCACTATTTCGCGGTACAGGTGGTCAATATCCCAGTAAAGATGCCCGTCACGCTTGATCTGAGGATTGGGGAAACGCGTCCATTCCTTCATCTCAACGCGCTCACCGTCATATTCTGACAGCACGGTGCGGCCGCTTGTGGCTCCAAGGTCCACCGAAAGAAAGTATTTCATAGTTATCTCGATATTATGGGAAAGGGGGGCGTTCAAAGGGTTTACTCGCTGATTTCGAGTCTGGCTGCATAGCCTCCGTTGCGTGCCATGTGAATCTCGAGCTTGCTGCCCGATTCCAGGGTCGAGCTGTTGCAACGATAGTCCATAGCTATGCTGTCAGCCTTGTAACCATCTGAGAATGAAATCATCTTCCAGGTCTTTCCCGGAGCAAGGCAACTCAGGTCGACAGTGAGGTTGCGGGCCGTGGAATTGTTGAGACCTGCGATATACCAGGTGTCGCCGCTTCTCTTTGCCACTACATAGTATGCACCGAACTCTCCCGCGAGCACCTTCGTGTCGTCCCAATCAACTGGAACGCCGCACATGAAATCCCTGCAGTCCGGGTATACGTCGTAGCGGCATGGATTGTCCGCGAGCATCTGGAGACCGGTCTCAAAGGCAACAATCTGGGCAAGCTGGGCCGCCTTGGTGCCGACTGCCGGTGTTTCCGGACGGCCGCCCTTGTACCTTTCGGGCTGGCAGCAGACCATCATTCCCGGAGTGAAGTCCATAGGTCCCACCGCATTGCGCAGATAAGGATGGTATATGCTGTTGTCCGGCTGGCAGTTCGCACAGAACTCAAGACCGCGTACACCTTCGAAGGTCAGCACGTTAGGGTAGCGGTATTCGAGGCCGCTCGGGTGGAAGGCTCCGTGGAAGTCCACGAAGATGTGATGCTTCGCAGCCTCGGCGGCAACTCTTTCATAATAATCCACCATCCACTGGTCCTGACGGTTCATGAAGTCTATCTTGGTGCCCTTGATGCCCCAGTTTTCGAAGGTCTCGAACATCTTGTCCATGTTCTTCTCTACGGTAAGCCAAGGGAGCCAGAGGATTACGCCTATGCCCTTGGAGTCAGCATAGCTGATGAGTTCCGGCAGATTGACCTGAGGATTGGTAACGTAAGGATTCTCTGTGTTCAGAGCCCAGCCCTCGTCTATGAGGATGTACTTCACCCCGTTCTTGGCGGCAAAGTCGGTGAAATACTTATAGGTCTGGAGGTTGATACCTCCAACGAAATCCACGCCGGGGCCGTACGGAATGCCGTTCAGCCAATCCCATGTGGTCTGGCCGCGGTTCACCCAGCTGAAATCTATCCTTGCCTCAGGTGCGAGTCTCATAGGCATGCGGTTCTCCGCAAGTCTGCCGTCCTCCTGAGTGATGAGCATATATCTCCATGGGAAGTCACGGGTTCCGGAAGTCTTTGCAATCCAGTCACTTGTCTCAAGGAATTTCACCCAGCGGTCGTCCACGGTGTCGTCAAAGCTGAGCGGGCTGTGCGGATGGGCTGCAGTGAGCACACCTTTCCCGGCTGACCTGACGAAAAGTCCCGGATAGTCCTCAAGGTCGAACTCGCTGAAAAGAATCTTCTGGTTGTCGTAAGCTGCCAGAAGAGGCATCTCCCACAACTGGTTTTCAAGTCCCGCAACCTTGACGGTGCTGTAAGGCTCCTCGCAGGCTGTCTCGAAATCCTCAGTTATCTGACCAGTGACTGAATTGACAGAAGCAAGATTGAACTCGGCAACTTCCTCCATCACCTCGATCTCACCCGGTATGGCGGTTGAAAAACGGTAGGCAAGGCCATCGTCATAGACTCTCCAGAGTATCTTGTAGCCTCCCTTGAAACTGAGGGTGAGAAGGGAATAATTGTTCTCCACCTCCGCGAACTTGAGCTTGAAATCAGGGGTTACGGTTTCCGAAACCTTGGTTACCTTGCTTGACTTGAGCACAGGCTTCTCGCCGAGAGTGCAGTTTCTCAGCTTCATGGCAACCTTATTGCCCGCCATGAGAGTCTCTCCGTGGCTGACCACGTCATACCTGATGTCGTCGGCAATGGTGACCTTGACATTAATCTGTCCGTCAGGAGAACTGACGCTGCAAATCTTTGGTTTAGCTGCTGCAAAAGCTGCGAGGCTGACGAGAGCAGCGAGGGCTGTGATAATGAATTTTCTCATTTGCTTGAACTATAATTTGACCGGAACTGCTATGCCGGGTTTGGTTTTTACTGTCTGCACTTTGTCGCCTATGCGTACCTTCACCTTTGACGCAGCGTCGCCAGTGATGGTTGCGCCAGTGATTTTACCGTCCTTCCATGCTATATCCACAGTGTAGCCACCGCGTGCGCGAAGTCCCCTGACCTCACCGCAGTTCCATGCGGATGGGAGGGCCGGAAGAAGGACAATCTCGCCAGTGTGGGACTGGAGCAGCATCTCAGCTATGCCTGCGCAGCCGCCGAAGTTGCCGTCGATCTGGAAAGGAGGATGGTTGTCGAAGAGGTTCGGGAGGGTGGATTTGGCAAGGAGAGCCTGAACGTTGGCGCCAGCCTCCTCCGCATCCATCAGCCTCGCATAGAAGTTTATCATCCATGCGCGGCTCCAGCCGGTATATGAACCGCGACGGGTCTCCGGGTCCTCGTTGAACTTGCGCCTGCGCTCGATAGTACGCTTTGCGGCAGCGAAGAGCTCGGGGTCTGCCGGGGTGATGGTAGTGCCCGGATAAAGTCCGAAGAGATGGGATATATGCCTATGTCCCGGCTCAGGCTCTTCATAATCCTCTATCCATTCCTGTATGGTGCCGTATCTCTGGCCAACGCGCAGAGGAGGAAGCTTCGCGGCGGCAGCCTTGAGTTCCTTGCAGAACTCCTTGTCTGTACCGAGTATGCCCGCAGCCTCAACGCAAGCCTGGAAAAGCTCCATGGTGATTTCCACATCCATGGTGGCACCGTAGGTAATCCTGTATTCCTCGCCGTTAGGCAGGAGATAGCCGTTCTCGGGAGAGTTTGAAGGAGCGGTCACGAGATGGCCGTCCTTGTCCTCAACCATTGATGAGAGCAGGAATTCTGCAGACTCCTTCATGCACGGATATGCGACCTCGCTGAGATATTCCCTGTCGCCCGTGAAGAGATAGTGTTCCCACTGCGCGAGGGTAAGCCATGACCCGGCGATAGGGAAAGTGCCCCAATCTACCCCGTCGCTGATGGAAGTACGTCCGAAGAGATCGGATACATGATTGATTGTCCATCCCTTCGCTCCGAAGGTCTTGCTGGCGGTAACCCGTCCCGGCACTCTGATGGCATCAATCCATCTTGAATATGGGAGAACGGTTTCGGAGAGGTTGCAGACCTCTGCCGGCCAGTAGTTCATCTGGATGTTGATGTTGGTATGGTAGTCGGAGTTCCACGCCGCAATCATGTCCTTGCACCAGATGCCCTGGAGATTGGCAGGAAGCCTTCCCGGAGCCCTCGAACTGCACATCAGCAGATACCTTCCGTACTGGAAATAGGTGGCTATGAGAGCAAGGTCGGTCTCACCCTCCTTTACTGCCTTGAGGCGCAGGTCGGTCGGGATGTTGCTCCTGTCTTCCGTTCCCATGGTCAGGGACACGCGGCCGAACACTGACTGGAACTCCTCCAGATGGCTTTTCTTCACGGTGGCGTAGTCACCCGCCGCCGCAATCTGGGCCTTGCATATTGCATCCGGGTCTATGTTGTGGTCGAAATTGAGTTGAGTCACGTCATAGTCGGTGTTCAGAGCTATGTACAGGACAGCCTCGCTGGCGCCCACGACATAGATCGACTGGTTCGCCACGAACAGCTTGCCGTCCCTGCACTGGCCCTTGACGCGGCCCGCGAACTTCATGTGCGCTCCCGCAGGGCATCT
>JABUTS010000205.1 GCA_021443565.1 Bacteroidales bacterium
TTGAGATCCTTGTACCTGAGGTCTCCAGGCTGTAGGTTGGAGTCGAGAGTGCTGCCGGGTATGCCTTCGAATAGCCGACCCTCGGAATTGAACTCGAGTTCAGAGTAGAAGCCGGCGGGAACGAAGCCGTGCAGGGCCCCTATCTGCCTGCCGGTAGAGCGCTGCCAGTCATACTGGCGGTATCCCTCCTCCTGCTCAAGTATTTTGCTGCGGGCATAAATCATGTTGCCGTCGGCGTGCCAGCTGAAGCGGCCCTTGCGGCCGTGCACGCCGAGAGAGAGTTCGGCTCCCATATTCAGGGTTTCTCCCGTGAAGACAAGCGGAGCCTCACGGCCGGTAACGTCGGACAGGGTGCCGGCTGAGCTGACTGCGATGCCGGTGCGGTGGTTGCGGAAGAGATCAATCTGAGCCGTAAACATGCCGCCAAGACCGAGTTCCACGCCTATGTCTGCCTTTTGGTCGGTCTCGGGAACAATGCATGATGACGGCATGGCTCCCTGCGCGAGAGATTCCAGGACGGTGGTGCCGCTGAAGATGTACGAGCCCCCTTCTCCGGCGGTCTGCCTGTCCATGTAGTAACCGAGCCTGCCGTCATAGCCGACCACTCCGTATGAAGCCCTGACCTTCAGCAGGTCCAGGCCCTTGCAGCCCTTGAGGAATTTCTCGTTGGAAGCCAGCCACGCAGCGGAAAGGGCCGGATAGACAGACAGCTTGCATCCCTTTTCAAGCTTCGCGCTTGCCGAATAGTTGGCAACTGCGCCCACAAAGTATCTGCCGTCGTAAGAATAATCCAGATTGAGGATGTTGTCCATGAAACGTGCGGGATTGCCTGCGCCCATGAGCCTGTTGCTCTCCAGGTTGTGGATGAGAGATGCGGCTGTGCCGTGCCTGCCGAAAGAACGCTTCCATTCGAGCATGGCGTTGAGATTGAAGCGGTTCTCGTTGTAGGCAAGCTCTCCTCCATTGTTCTCCGTATCCGAAATGATTGACGCATTGTCATAGGCCAGCGAAGCGGTAAGTTTCAGCCCCTTTGTCAGCATGTCCAGATTCTGGGCAAGGGACAGGTCGGCATATAGCCTCCTGTCAAGAGATGAAACCGCATTTCCGGCTGCCGACTTGATCAGGGGCAGGGAGAAACTATCCGCTACGGGAGAGTCCAGGCTGTTGATGCGGCCGAGCAAGCCCACTCTTATAGTGGTCCCCGAGTGCAGTTCGGACAGGATATTTGTCCTGAGTTTCAGGTTATGCATACGCGCAAAGCCCTCATCCGCACCTGCAATTGCGGTGTCGTCGGAGAAGCCTTTGTAACCCGTATAGTTCAAGTTCGCGAAATACTTCAGGCGCTTGTCGCCTCCATCGGCAGAGACATTGAATTCATGGTTGACGCCGGTCTGCGAAAGTAGGGTCCCGCTCATGTCAGTATCCAGTCTCAAGCCTTTGCCCGAGCCGTTCCGCGTGGTCACGACTATCACTCCGTCAGCACCCCTGTTGCCGTAGAGGGCGAGGGCGGCGGCATCCTTCAGCACGGTTATGCTTTCTATCTCATCCACGTTCAGGGATGCAAGGTCTCTGAACGGCACGCCGTCAATCACCGTTATCACGGAGTTTCCGTTCATAGAACCTATGCCCCGTATGCTCAAGGTCGGGGAAGCGACCCATGGCTCAGCACCTCCGTTCATCACGAACAGGCCGGGAAGCTGGCCGTAAAGCGAATTGTACGGATTGAAGGAACGGATTTTCTGCAGTTGTTCCTGTCCTATGGCATCTGCTGCGACGGAAGTCTCGGCTTTTGCCGCAGAACGTCCGTAACCCAGCGAAAGGGTATCCTGCGCCAGCATTGCAGGACACAGGCTGAGCAGCAGGAACACTGATATGCTGTATTTGAAATTCATGGTCGTCAGAATGTGAAGTTAAATCCTATGTTATATATCCTGCTGACAGGATAAGCATAGGCATATGCGCCCGCACCGCCCGTTCCGCTCTCGGGGTCTATGCCCATTCTGGCAAGCGGAGAGAAGAGGGTAAGCAGGTTGTAGCCGTTTATGAAGAATTTTGCTGAGCTGATGCCGGCTTTTTTCAGGGCTGAGTTGCTCATGGTATATGAAAATACGGCGAGTTTAAGCCTGAGATACGAAGCGTCCATGAGCCAGAGATCCGAGTCTGTATTCCAGTCATATTCCTTGTTTTCCAGGGTCAGGCGCGGGAAACGGGAGTTCTGGTCGTATCCTTCCTGATAGCGACCGTCGGCGAGATGGCGCAGCAGGGCGCCGGAGTTGTTCTCTCCGAAAGGCGTCCTGTAATCTCCCGACAGCATTCTGGAGGCATTTGCCGCCCCAGTCCACTGCATCGAGAGTTCGAATCCCTTCCACTTCACACCAGGAGTGAGGCCGAATACGAACTCTGGTCTTGCGGAATAGCCGAACCAGGCATTGTCATTCAGGTCAATCTGACCATCACCGTTAAGATCCTTGTATAGCACGTCTCCCGGCTTCGGATTCTCGACAGGCAGGGTCGGAAGAAGGGTTTTCCCGTCAGAACCCTTGAGCAGTCTGCCGTTTGCGTCAAAGTCTTCAGGCTGGAGGAAACGGTCGAAGATATAGCCGAAACTGCTGCCCGTACTTCTTCCTGTTTCGTCCATGTAAGGCTCAGCGGGAACGGCTTCGCCATTGCAGACTATCCTGTTCCTTGCAAAAGACAGGTTGCCGTTGACATACCACTCGAAATCTCCGGCATGGTCTTCATAACCTGCCTGAATCTCGAAGCCCCTGTTGTCCACTATGCCGGCATGTGTCAGAGCGCGTCCCGCATCAGGGCCGTCCGGCTGGTCAGAGCCCGGAACCGGTATGTCCCAGCGGTGCTCGAAGAACAGGTCGGCGGAGAGGGACAGGCGGGACTTGCAGAACCTGAGGTCAAATCCGTAGTTCTGCTTTGCGCTCTTCTCCCAAGTCTCACCAGCTACCGGGAAACGGTCGTTGCCTGTAAGGCCGTATGAAGCCCGGAACTTGAGAAAGTCAATGAAGGATGCCCCCTTCATGAAGTCTTCCGAAGACGCGACCCATCCGAGGGCTGCTGCAGGGAAGAGGCCGTAACGATGGTCCTGGGTAAATTTCTCGGAACTATTATAACCGGCGCTGAGGTCGGCAAGGTACTTCTCCCTGTAATTGTAGCTTATTCTGCCCACATAGCCCGCATGACCGGTTGAAAGGGCTTTGAGAGCCGCAGGATAGCAGTTTCTGTCCCTGTTATGGAGAAGCAGAACGTCAAGCTTGTGGTTTCTGAAGTTTCCTGCCCAGTTGAGACCCGCCTCGAGATACCAGTCGCGGCCGTGCAGCCGGGACTCGGACGAACTCATTCCTTCACAAAGTCCGCGCACGCTGCTGGTGCGGTAAATCAAGGTGTTGTTGAACAGAGGGTTGTCAATGTCCATGCCCTCCTGGGTTATCGAGCCCAGGAACATGGGTGTGTAATAGTTCGTCGTGACGTTTGGCTGGCGGTTGACGTTCACGCTGTTGCTGCCGTTGAACGCCCCCTTGGCGTGTATGGAAAGGCCCTTGAGCACCATCCCGAGATCCTGCTTAAGGGTAGCATCAAGCATCATCACGTTCTCGGTTTCGGCGCTGTAGCCAAGGTTGTAGTAGAGGTCAAGCCCGTTTACCTGGTCCTGAAGCGGGATGAAGTGGTTGTTGGGGTTGTAGATGTATTTCCCGTCCACCATGCCCGGACTTGAAAAAGGCGTGCAGGTCAATATGTTGCGCCAGAGGTCGCTGGTATTCGGTTCTCGGCGGCGGCCTATAATGCCACCTGCGTTGACCGACAGCAGGGTGGTTTTTGTTAGGTCTATATCGATGTTTGCCCTGTAATTGTAGCGGCTGTAGGCATAGTTGGAGTTGTAGTTCATGTCGAACTGCTTCATTATGCCGTCCTGGTGCAGGAAGCCGACGCTTGCGAAATATCTTGCCTTTGAGTTTCCGCCGCTGATGTTGACGTTATGCTGGGTCTGCCATGCCAGTTTCTTGAAAATATAGTCGCTCCAGTCCGTGTCCGGGAACATGACAGGTTCCAGACCAGTGCGGAAAAAGTCAGTCACGAGAGAGCCAAAGGCAAGTCCCTTGTCAGTTATTCTCGGATTGTCGTTGCGCTCGGCTTCGGAGTAAAGTGTGGCATATTCATAACTGCCCACTCCATGGATATTTCTGAGTGCCTGGGTAAGGCCGAATGAACTGCTGACATTGATGGCAGTCCGGCCGTCCCGCCCCCTGCGCGTCGTCACCAGGATGACTCCGTTTGCTCCCCTGACTCCGAAAACTGCCGTCGATGCGGCATCCTTAAGCACTGTTATGCTCTCTATCTCGTTGGGATCCATCTGGGAAAACGACCTCTCCACTCCATCAACCAATATCAGCGGGAGGGATGCGCCATCGGTGAGCGAGCCTGCTCCCCTGATATATAATATGGGGGCGGAAGCCCCCGGCTGGCCCGACATCTGGATTGAGAAAACTCCGGGGATGGTCCCTGCGAGGGCATCAGCGGCACTCCCGCTCGGAGATTTCAGCAGGTCTTTGGTACCTATACCGGCCGTTGAGCCCACAGCCGTGTTTTCGCCCACTGCTCCGCCCCCTGCCGACTGGGCATTGAGCCCGGGCGCAGCGAGGAAGATTGCAAGCAGGATGAGCAGTCTTGATTTCATGAATGATTGTTTGGTTATGTAAGATTCGAAATGGCCATGTTTCTATTCTTCTCCCGCCAGGAGCTCGAGTATTTCCTTGCGCTGCTTCCTTATCGAAGCAGGAGTGCAGTCGCAGGTGTACTCGTTTTCTATTATTTCACGGCAGATCCTGTCCGCAGCGGTGCTGTCGCGTCTCGCAAGCATGGTCAGCAGGGTATGGTCGTTGACGCCGTCCCTCATCGCTGCTGCCCTGAGCGACGGAAGTGTCCTGCCACCCAGCCTGTAGAACAGCATCGCATCGCCTCCCGGCCACATTGACGCTGGGTTTGAGAGATCCTCAAGCGGATTCTCGGCGCCTGCCCAGTAGTTCAGTCCCCAGTGGAGGTAGCCGGTGAATCCGAAACGGAAATTCATCCAGTGAAGTATGCGGGTTTTCCCCAAAGGCAGTTCCACAAAGCGGTTGGGATAATCCCAGAGCGGATACATGCAGGTGTAGAACCATTTCTCGCTTTGCCCGCCCTGAGGGTTTGATGTGTATGACGGCCATGACACCTCATCCAGCTGCGGGACAATTATGTCTATAAGTCCTGGATTGTAGAAAGGAGTACGGTAAGCCTCTATTATCTTCAGCGGCGCAGTTGCCTTCACCCTGCGCGCAAGCGACTCCCAGTCCGCTATGTTGCACTCGATAGGCTCGTCCGCCACATGCTGGACGTAGATGTCCGCCCAGCTGCGTCCGTCCTCCATCTTGTGCGAGCATAGGTTATCGTAAAGGGCCGCAACGTAGCCTTCCACATCGGGGATTCTCGACACTATGGGGTCAGTCCAGCGGGACTGGGACCTGCCGCCTATATGGTTGCCGGCTATCAGTTCCACATCCTCGGCATTGTCGAGAAACAACTCCACATAGCGGTTGAAAATGGAGAAGTCGTATGGGGCTTCGGTCCTGTCCGTCCCCTCGGGAATCTTCCACACGTTCTGGCCGTAGCGGGAGGCGAGACGGACGATTTCCGCCATTTCCCTGAAATACTCGTCGGAATAGCGAACAATACTGCTGTCCCTGAGGTCATCAAAAATCCAGTTTACCAGCTTCAGAGACTGCTTTTCCAGAGTGACGGGGTAAATTTTCACCGGAACCGGCATTGTCTGGGTTCCGGCGCTTGTCCTGAACTTCAGTTTGGGGCGGTAAACCCCGGGCCTTGCATCTCTGGAAACCCTCGCTTCTATGAAATATGTAGCCTCCTGTTCAAGCGGCTCCGGGAAGTCGGTATAATATAATATGTCAGGAAAGCAGTCGCCGTAGAGCCTGTCGGATGCCGGCGGAGAATAATGGTAGGTGCTACGCACATTCCCCACCCTCCAGACTTCGATGTCGTCGAAAAGCCTGTCCTCAAGGCTTATGCCTTCCACTGTTATGGCCTGCCCGGACCTGAGCTTCACCTGTATGGACAGGGTTTCTCCCCTCGCAAGAGAGCTTGTATCAGCAAATTCGCTGCAGCACATCTTGTCCATAGGGTCATAGACAGTCAGTTCGAAAGCGGGATTACGGGTGCAGGAGAGCGCCCATATTGACAGACAAAGGAGGAGTATATGTTTTCTCATGTTTTCTTTTTCACTGCTTCTAAGGTTCCAAAACCGGAGTGGCGTTCTTTAAGAATTTTCACAAAATTAAGGAAATAATTTGCTATTCTCATTGATTTCGTTAATTTTGTTTGAATTTACGAGTGGGTTAGAAGAAAAAGGATGCAGCAAAAGCATACGTATCACACATAATTTCATAAAAACTAAACATTTATCAGCATGAAACTTTTTTTCAAATGGATGGGCCTGGCCGGAATGATTCTTTCCTCTGCCCTTGTTTCTTCCTGCGATGATGGCAAGGGTCCGGACGACGATGCTAACGTTCCTTTCAAGTCCATCACCCTCACCTGCGACGGAGAGACTGCCACAGGAGTCGTTGAAGGCCAGAACGTCACCTTTGTATTCGACCAGGCTGAAGATTTCTCCTCTGCAACAATCGCAGTGGAACTGAACAAGGGTTATACCATGACCCACCCTACATCACTTACCGGAGTCGACCTCGCATCAACTCCTGTGTTCAACTTCACAGACAAGAACAGCAAGCTCATCAAGTATTACATCAGCTTCGTTTCCAACGCCTTCCCTATCGTCAGCGCCGCAAAGATGCAGATAGAGGGACTTGGCGAGGGTGAGAACATCACTCTTGACAATGTGCAGAAGGTCATCACCATCAAGTACGACCGCGATAGGATGGACTATGAGAGCATCGTCCTCAACTTCCTCGAAGGCTCGCTCCTTGACGGCGTGAAGCTTCCTGAGAACCTCAACTTCGCAATCAGCGACGGCATTGAGCAGAAACTCGTTCTCAACCTCAACGGAGAAAGGGTTTACACCCTGAAGTTCGACGTAAGCGCATACCAGAAGAAGCAGCTTTCAGAGTATGGCTTCTCAGACGAAAGCTTCAAGTACAATCTTGACGAGAACAGCCCTGTGAAGGTTTATGCTACAACGGCTCTGCCGAACATCCCTGTCAATGTTGCCACTTCAACACAGTGTACCCCTGACTGGAGCTGGAATTTCACGGCACCTATCTGCTACGGAGTTCCGAATGCCCGTATTTGGGATGGTGGCATATATCGTGAGGATGTGGAAGATTTGTATGCATCGCAAGGTTGGTTCGACTGGACTTATGACGACATCTTCACCTTCCCAGGCGACTGGAAGGATGACCGTGAACTCTGCAATACCTACGGAAGACTCGTGGTAGTGCTTATCGATCAGGAGAAGGTAAAGGTCGGCATGCAGGGCGCCACCTCGGGAATCAAGTTCGGAAGCTGCAACAATCTTGTGGTTGCAACAGGTCTCAGCAACTCAGCAACTTACGGCCATTATCTGCTCAACATCGGAGGTCAGTCTCTCAATGCTTTGGAGCCGGCAGAGTCAACCGGTTACGTACCTTACAGGGCAGCGATTGGAACCAAGGGCGGAAAGGTCAAATTCGGTGTGGTTGCTCCTAAGAACGGCACCAACTATGAGATTCCTTTCCAGGACGATTACAAGAGCGTCAACAAGACCAACCTCTACAGCTCAGCTGATAAGGTTTGGGAAGCAGACAACACCGCCTGGGTTGCCGCAATGGGCATACACGAGGGCAAGGCTCTCGGTATCAACGACATCGTGGCAAATGACGGAACCAATTACATCTCCGACATGGGTGTACTCGGCATGGGCTGGGGCGACGGCTTCTATTGGGCCCGCACCATAGTTGGAACCACCTACGACAACAAGATTGCCATTATGATTAACGCCCCTGGCGGAGACAACTGGGAAAGCATCGAAGGCTATCCTAACGTTGATAACGGCGGCTATTATTCAAACGTTGGTTTCAATTTCATAGGCTACTCTCTCAAGCAGATGTTCTGGCTCGCTTCCCAGCTCGGCTGGAAGAATGCTGCCAGCCTAGGACAGAGCGAGAATGCATCTGCCCCGGGCTATGCCGGTTGCGTGAAGGTTAACGGAGTCAGTGTTTTCACCGATGCTGAGTTGGCTGCCATTTCCTGGGATGCTGGCGCATACGCAGACAACGGCAAGGAGATTACTGCCGGCTACATGCTTACCGTGGACAAGAAGTAATTCTGTTCCTTCCATATTTATGGCGGGGTCTGGTTGCCAGCCCCGCCATATTTTTGATAAATTGAGTTCCTTCGGGCTCAAAACAATAAACTGTAAAACAAATGCGATTACACAAGTTTTTACTGATAGCCGCCCT
>JABUTS010000100.1 GCA_021443565.1 Bacteroidales bacterium
CCTTTATTCCGTTTTCAAAATCCGAAAACGGAAATGCATAGAAAAACTTTTCTATCATCGCAATAGCAAATTGTTTTTTTTATCACTTTTTTTTCAATCATATTTGCACAGCAAAGGGGGAAATATCCTCCATTCCTGATAAGCCACAATCTACATGACTGCTGAAAGACACATCCAGATATGGGACTCTTGTCTGAGGATCATCGGTAATATCGTTGAGCCTCAGCAGTTCAATACGTGGTTCAAACCTATCATCGCGGTCGGTTACGACGAAGAGAAATATGCACTCATGATAGAGGTGCCCTCAGACTTCTTCAGGGAATATCTCGAAGAGAATTATCTCGATGTCCTCCAGAAGACGCTCAAGAGGCAACTCGGTTCTTCAGCCCGTCTCATATACAAGGTTAGGCCAGTGCGCGTCCAGCCTGCGATGACTTTCCCGGCAGCTACGGGCACCCGGCCGGTCAACAGCCCGATCAACGTGCCTACCGTATCAGGCATAGGACCGAATGCTCTCGTGTTCCCCGGAACCCAGATTGTGAAGGTCGACCCTCACCTCAATCCAAGCTACTCCTTCGAAAACCTCGTGGAAGGCGAGTGCAACAAGATGGGCATCAACGTCGGTGGCAGCATTTCCAAGAATCCGGGCCGTACGGCTTTCAATCCTCTTTTCATCTTCGGAGGTTCCGGTCTCGGCAAGACTCATCTGGCTCAGGCCATAGGTCTTGAAATCAAGAAGCTTTATCCTGAGAAACAGGTGCTTTACGTCCCTGCAAACAGGTTCAAGACCCAATACATGGATGCGGCGGGCATAAAGAACAAGCTCACCGACTTCCTCGCATTCTACCAGAGGATGGACGTGCTCATTGTCGACGACATCCAGGAACTCTCTTCTCCGGGCACCCAGAATGCCTTCTTCAACATATTCAACAACCTGCATCTTAACGGCAAGCAACTGATTTTCACTTCGGACCGCTCGCCTGCGGAACTTGAGGATTTCGAGGCAAGGCTTCTTTCAAGGCTCAAGTGGGGGCTCTCGGTTGAGCTCGGCCGTCCGGATTACAAGACCAGGCTTGAAATGCTCCGTACCAGGGCTTTCAGGGAGGGCGTGAATGTGGACGAGGAAGTTCTCGAATACCTTGCCAGAAAGATACAGTCCAACTTCAGGGAGCTTGAAGGCGCCTTTACCTCTCTCATGGCCAATGCCGTATATGCCAGGAAGGACCTTACCATACAACTTGCAGAGAGCATAACCAGCCATATAGTAAGCGAGAAAAAGAACGAAATCACCATTGACAAGGTCCAGAAGATAGTTTGCGATTATTTCAACATCACAAGGGAGGATTTGGTGTCAAAGAGCCGCAAGAGACAGATAGTCCAGGCAAGGCAGATTGCCATGTTCATCTCCAGGGACCTCATCAACTGCTCCCTGTCTACGATAGGTTCTGAAATCGGAGGCAAGGATCATGCGACCGTACTTCACGCATGCACGACGGTCGCGGACCTGATGACGACGGACAGGACATTCAAGCAGTATGTGACAGACATCGAGAAGATGCTTTCAGATGCAAGATAAAACATAGCCATGCCCGCCCGAAAGCGGGCATGTTCATTAAAAGATATACCACATGAATTCTGAGTCAGTATTAAGGATCTTCAAGGAGATTACCACTGTGCCGAGAGAGTCCGGCCACGAGGAGAAAATCATAGCCTTCCTTCAGGAGAAGGCCAAGGCTTACGGCCTTGAGTGCAAGACCGACAAGGTCGGCAACGTGCTCATAACGAAGGAGGCTGCTCAGGGCTATGAGTACAGACCCGCAATCGTGCTCCAGAGCCACTCTGACATGGTCTGCGAGAAGAATGCCGGAGTGGAGCATGACTTTACCAGGGACCCTATCAGGTATGTGATAGAGAACGGATGGATGATAGCCCCCGACACCACGCTCGGTGCCGACTGCGGCATAGGAATGGCGGCTGAGCTCGCACTCCTCGAGAGCGACATACCGATGGGCAAGCTGGAATGTCTTTTCACGGTTTCAGAGGAGACCGGCCTGGACGGCGCGACAGCCCTTGAAAGCGGATTCTTCACTGCGAAGACCCTCATCAATCTCGATTCGGAGGACGAGGGAGAAATCTTTGTGGGATGTTCCGGCGGAATAGACACCACTGCACAATTCTTCTACTCTACAGAAGACATTCACGAAGGTGCAAAGCCGTACAGGCTTGCCATCACGGGAGGCATGGGCGGACATAGCGGGGACGACATCAACAAGGGCCGCGCAAACACCGTCCAGCTTCTCGGCAACTTCCTGTACGGCATCAAGGACCATTCTGTCCAGATACTGAAGATTGACGGCGGCAACAAGAGAAACGCCATAGCCCGCGAGGCTTGTGTCGTGCTGGCTCTCACTCCAGACCAGACGGAAACCGTCCGTAAGGCATTCGATGCATTCGCGGTGACTGTACGCGAGCAATACGGCAATGTGGAGAAGAATCTGAAATTCACCTTTGAAGAGAGCGAAGAGAGTTTCAAGGAAGGCATCAGCTGCGGGATGTCACGCCGCCTCGTAACAGCGCTGGCAGCAGCCCCTCACGGAGTTCTTTCCATGAGCCAGGAAATTGAAAACTTCGTGGAGACTTCATCGAATCTCGCATCCGTAAAGATGACCGAGCCCGGTGTAATACGTATAGTCAGCAGCCAGAGGAGCTGCAACACCGCCGCGAGACGCGCAGCTGCCCTAAAGATGGAGGCATGTTTCAAACTGGCGGGAGCGGTGGTCACCCATTCGTCGGAATATCCCGGTTGGGAGCCTGCGGCAGTGTCTCCGATCAGGGATGCCTGTGTGGAAGCATACAAAAAGCTCTTCGGCTGCGAGCCGAAGGTCAAGGCCATACATGCAGGTCTTGAGTGCGGTCTGTTCACTGAAAAGTTCCCCGGTCTGGACATGATTTCATTCGGTCCCACCCTCAGGGGAGTGCACGCACCGGGCGAGAGGCTCGATCTCGCTTCCCTCGACAAATTCGTCATGCTCCTGAATGAGCTTGTAACAACCTACAGATAATGGCACTGATTGCACCCTCGATGCTTTCTGCCGACTTCCTCGCTCTGAGGAAGGATGTGGAGATGGTCAACCGCCATGGCGACCTCTTCCATCTTGACATCATGGACGGGAGTTTTGTTCCCAATCTCTCCTATGGTTTTCCGGTAGTTGAAGCGATTGCAAAGATTGCGGAGAAGCCGGTGGACGTGCATCTGATGATAGTCAATCCGGAAAAATATGCCGGACGCTTCATGGATTGCGGTGCCGGGATGGTCAGTTTTCACGTGAATGCCACCGATAATCCGGGGTCGCTGCTTGGCTTCATACGTTCGAAAGGGGTGAAGGCTGGTCTGGCATTGAATCCCGACATCCCGCTTGAGTCTGTCTATCCGTTTCTCAAGGAATGTGATTTCGTGCTGGTGATGTCAGTAATGGCGGGCTTCGGCGGGCAGTCGTTCTACGACAGTACCTATGACAGACTTGATGCCCTGAAAGCCGAGATGGCCCGTCAGGGAGTCGAGTGCAGCATAGAGGTTGACGGCGGGGTTTCACCTGCAAACGCGGCGAAACTTGTGGAGCATGGGGCTGACATACTGGTGGCGGGCAGCGCTGTTTTCAAGGCCGCCGACCCCGGGGAGGTAATAAGACGGATGAGATGAGCATTCGCTTCCCGATAGGGGAGACGATGGTCAGATGATATATCTCAATTCCTTGAAGGAGAACTGGACAAGTTCTCCTTTTTCATTTTCCACAATCAGCCTGAAAAGAGGGGTGATGCCTCTTATGATCCCTTTGAAAGGCACTTCCGTGTTGATGTCCCTGCAATCGACATAGGTATGGAGTTCATCTTTCCTCCAGAGATTCTCGAGGAAGGCGGCTTCGAGTTGTGGCATGCACCCGAGTTTGGGGAGGGCCTTCGCGAAGCATTGCACGAACTCTTCGAGCATGGATTCACAATCGTAGCTGCACCCGGTCTCGAGCGACATGGAGGTGGGATTGGGTATGGAAGGGTCGAAAATGTGCTGATTCAGGTTGAGCCCTATGCCTATTATGCTGTTTTTCAGGCTTGAGGAGCCGCAGAGAGTGTGCTCTATGAGCATCCCGCATATTTTCCTGTCGGAGACATATATGTCGTTGGGCCACTTAATCCCAGCCGATATGCCGAAATCTGCGAGGAAGTCCACGAGCGCGAGGCTGGCGGCCATGCTGACTGAATGCTGCGACGCGGCAGGAATTGCCGGGAGAGAGCCATCTCCGTATTTGAGGACTATGCTGAAAGTCAGGTTCTCCCCCTTGTCGGATGACCAGGTGTTGCCCCTCTGTCCACGTCCGGCGCTCTGCCAGCGTGCGGCGATGACTGACATATTGTCAAGGTCAGCCATACGCCTGTGCGCCTCCATGTTGGTGGAATCCAGCTCGTCATGCCATATTATCACTGACATAGGATTTTGGTCGGCTTTTTGTTTATCTTTGTATGCTGCCTTTTGTGCAATAAAGCGAAAAGGTGAGGCAAAGTTACTAAAACATGAAATTAAAAGAAGTAAAGTGCATTGCCGATGCGATGCTCGAAAAGAAAGGTCAGAACGTGATTTCTCTCGACCTCAAACCTATAGGAACAGCAATTTCAGACTATTTCCTCGTATGCAACGCGGATTCCACCACCAATGTGCTCGCCATTGCCGACAATGTGGAGGACAGGATGATAGTCGAGTGCGGGAGGAAGGTCGTCAGAGCGCAGGGCAAGGAGAACGCAATCTGGGTGATACTCGATTACGGCGACATAGTCGTTCACATATTCCAGACCCCTTACAGGGAGTTCTACAGACTGGAAAACCTGTGGGCGGACGCCCCGAAGACCGAATACACCGATAACGAGTAGGAAAGGCTTATGGCAGAAACACCCAAGAAAAACATCAGGAGACCTTATGTAAACCTCTCCTGGCTTTATATCCTGCTCATCGGCGGCATAATCTGGATGTTCTTCTCCGGGAAGGGGGGAGCGAACCCCCAGAAGGTGGAGTGGGACGAGGTCCGCGCCATGGTAGCTGCCGGGGACGTGAAGCAGATAAAGTTCGTGCGCAACGATTTTGAAGGCGAAATGACAATCAAGCCCGAAAGGCTGGGCAAGTATGCCGACAAGTTCGGGGGAGAGAAGAACATACCTTCTGCGGCTCCGCATTTCTTCTTCATGGTTTCAACGAGCTTCAATGCCGAGCAGATGTTCGGGGAACTGAACGAAAGCCTTCCGGAAAACGGTAAGGTGGAGGTCGTGATAACGAAGAACGACCGTTCATGGCTTCAGGCGCTTGAGTGGCTGATTTTCCCGCTGATGCTCATATTATTCTATGTGTTCATGTTCAGGAACATGGGCGCAAAGGGACAGGGGGGCGCAGGCGGAGGTATATTCAATGTTGGACGCTCCACCGGCAAACTCGCCCAGAAAGGCAGCATCAAGGTGACATTCAAGGATGTTGCCGGACTCTACGGTGCAAAAGATGAGGTGGTCGAGATAGTTGACTTTCTGAAAAATCCGAAGAAATATACCGCTCTCGGAGGCAAGATTCCCAAGGGTGCCCTGCTTGTAGGCCCTCCGGGTACGGGCAAGACCCTGCTTGCAAAGGCTGTGGCAGGGGAGGCAGACGTTCCTTTCTTCTCGATTTCGGGTTCCGATTTCGTCGAAATGTTCGTGGGAGTTGGCGCATCCAGAGTCCGTGACCTGTTCAGGCAGGCAAAGGAAAAGGCGCCCTGCATAGTATTCATAGATGAAATAGACGCTGTAGGAAGGGCAAGAGGCAAGAATGTGGGCTTTTCGTCCAACGACGAAAGGGAAAACACCCTGAACCAGCTGCTTACTGAGATGGACGGCTTTGATTCAAACTCGGGCGTCATCATACTTGCAGCCACCAACAGGGCTGACATACTCGACAAGGCACTGCTGCGCGCCGGCCGCTTCGACAGGCAGATCCATGTGGACCTTCCGGACCTCAAGGAACGCGAGGAGATATTCCAGGTTCATCTCAAGGGCATTAAGCTGGAACCTGATTTCAATCTTGAATTCCTTGCCAAGCATACTCCGGGTTTCAGCGGTGCGGACATAGCCAATGTCTGCAACGAGGCGGCACTGACCGCGGCACGAAAGGATAAGGAGTTCGTGGAGAAGCAGGATTTCCTCGACGCCGTGGACAGGATAGTCGGGGGCCTCGAGAGAAAGTCCAAGCTGATAACACCTCAGGAGAAGAGGTCCATCGCCCATCATGAGGCCGGACACGCCGCAGTCAGCTGGCTCCTGCCATACGGCAACCCTCTGTTCAAGGTCACAATAGTCCCTCGCGGACAGGCCCTTGGCGCTGCATGGTACCTTCCTGAAGAAAGACAGCTGGTGACAAGGGAGCAGATGCTGCAGGAGATGTGCTCGCTGATAGCCGGAAGGGTGGCTGAGGAAATGGTGAACGGCGAGCCTTCCACCGGGGCGCTGAACGATCTGGAAAGGCTTACTGCCATGGCGACGGCTATGGTGAAATTCTACGGAATGAGCGACAGGGTCGGCAATCTTTCATACTACGATTCCACCGGAAGTCGCGGTTACGACCTCACCAGCCCGTACAGCGAAAAGACTTCCGAGATGATTGATGAGGAAATAAAAGCCCTGATTCAGCAGGTTCATGACCGCGCTCATGCGATTTTGACCGATAATAAGGTTGGTTTTCTCGCACTTGCGCAAAGACTTATCGAAAAAGAAGTTATCTTTGCGGACGACATGGAGGAAATTTTCGGCCCCCATGTCAAGCCTGAATGAACAATTTTGTAACCAGAACCATATCCGGAGTAATCTTCCTGTCTCTGATGATAGGAGGATTGCTTTGGTGTAAATATAGCTATGCGCTCCTGATGATAGTCATCACTGTATGGATGATGACTGAATTTTTCAGGATGACCATGAACAACAGCTACAGGATATCAAGATTCCTCTCCTGCGTGACAGCCGTCACCCTGTTCGGACTCATTTTCATGATGAAGGCCTTCACTGCCATGCAGTTCCACTATAATCTCATAGTGCTTGCCTTCATCCCCGTCTTCATCGTGATGATATGCTCCCTATACACAAAGGACAAATCCGAATTCGGCAAATTCTCCAACATATACACCGCCATTCTGTACATCGCCGTTCCCATGACCATGACACTGTTTGCAGTGTTCCACGGCGGCAGGGACGAATACGATCCGAAGCTTCTCATTTCGCTTTTCTGCCTCATCTGGGGCTCTGACGTGGGAGCATATCTTTTCGGGCTCGGCCTTCACAAGTGGATTCCGTGGAAGCTTTTCGAGAGCGTGTCTCCGAAGAAGACTTGGATAGGCGCCCTCGGCGGCATGGTTTTCTCGGTGGGACTTGCTCTTGGCTTGCACCATTACGGGATGCTGAACATCTTCGACAGTCCTCAGATTGCATACAAGCATATGCACATCGTGTTTTTCGGAGTGGTAATCAATGTTGCGGCAGTATATGGAGATCTGCTTGAATCACAGTGGAAAAGGTATTATAACATCAAGGACTCTGGCAATGCCATTCCGGGCCATGGAGGTCTGCTGGACCGTTTCGACAGCTCCCTCATGGCTATACCGGCGGCCATTGTCTATCTGATGGGGCTAAATCTTCTCTAATGATGAACTGGAACAAGTTAACCATACAGAAAGACGCACGCGGGACGCTTATAAAATTCTGGATTGCCAGCCTGCTGATGATTTTCCTCTTCAGCCTGATTCCATACCATCTGCTTTCCGTGATTCTTATCGGCGTCACTGTCTTTCTCATGCTTTTTCTTGCCTATTTCTTCAGAGTTCCTCCCCGCAGGAACCCGAAGGGAGAGGATCTGGTCACTTCCGTGGCAGACGGCAAGGTTGTCGTGCTTGACAAGGTTTTCGAGGACGAATATCTCAAGAGGGAGTGCATCCAGGTCAGCGTGTACATGAATTTCTTCGACGTCCATACCAACTACTGGCCGGTGAGCGGAGAGGTGACATATTACAAGTACCATCCCGGCAAATATGCCCTTGCCTTTCTTCCAAAGGCATCTGAACTGAACGAGCACTCTTCTTCCTGCGTGAAATGCCACAAAGGGGATATTTTCTTCAAGCAGCTCGCAGGCACCTTCGCAAGGAGAATAGTATGCTACTCGCGTCCGGGCATGCAAGTCAAGAGGGGACATCAGTGCGGCATAATTAAATTCGGCTCGAGGATAGATATGTATCTGCCGCTCGATGCCGAAATCAAAGTCAGGCTCGGTCAGAAGGTCAAGGCCTCCGAGACCGTCATCGCTGAGCTGAAATAAGTTCCAGAAGTCTGTCAACAGCCTCGTCTTCAGGCACATGGCGCAGTACAGGCGTCTTGCCC
>JABUTS010000122.1 GCA_021443565.1 Bacteroidales bacterium
GCGCCTTTGCCCAGGACTATCTCGTGTGGAGCATAGGAGAGAAAGATAACTCCTCGGCAGAACTCACTCTTGGCCCTGACGGATACAAGGAATTCCTCGCCAACGACCTCGGTTATGAAGACGGATACTTCATCGTGGGCAAATCGGACCCGAAAAAGGACTTCTCCTATGTTCTTCCGGGCCCGGACGACACATGGGGAGGAACCTGGAGCACTTCAGGATGGAGAACCCACCAGACCAACATCCTTTTCACTGGAGAGGGCATAGGGCCTGAGACAAGTTTCAGGCTTGTGGTGGACATGCTGGACTGCAACCCGGGCAGGTCTCTGCTGAAGGTGAGCGTAAACGGCAAGGTCGCCCGCAAGTTCAGCCTCAAGGGTAAGAGCAACGACTCGATCATCGGCAAGACAAAGGGCCTGACATCCCGTGAACTCACCGTGGACATTCCTGCCGAGGTGATACGCAACGGAGGCAACGAGGTCACCCTTTCCATACTCGAAGGTTCATGGTTCATATTCGACGACGTGCGGCTCTATGCAAGCGCACCGGCTTCGACCAAGGCACATGAAAACATCTTCCTTCGCGACGTGAGCGCCGCCGGATACCAGATTTCAGAGAGCGGGAGGCGTTTCCAGCCATTGCTCGTGGACCTCGAATCCTTCGACGGCATCCACAGGCTCGACGTGATGCTTGACGGGAAGAAAATCTTCAGCGAGAACATAGAGGGGAAGCACCGCTATTGCTTCGAGGCTCCGATGCCAGTGGTAAAGAGCAGCAGGACAAGCTCCTACGAAGTGCGCCTGGACGGAAGCTGCGTAGAGAAAGGCAAGATTGTGAGAGGGCCCAAAGCTGACATCGAACCTTGCGACTATGTGGACACGAAGATAGGATCAGCCCACTCGAGGTGGATGATTGCTCCTGGCCCGTGGATGCCTATGGGCATGGTCAAGATAAGCCCGGACAACCAGAACAAGGGCTGGCAGGCGGGCTATCAGCCAACCTTCGAGACCGTGGGATGCTTCAGCCACATACATGAATGGACCATGGGAGGTCTCGGCATCATGCCTACCAACGGGAAACTCCAGACCTTCGTCGGCGACCAGTTCGACCCCGATTCCGGCTACCGCTCCCGCATAGACAAATTCTCCGAAGAGGCTCCTCTTGGATATTATAAGGTAAAGCTCACAGACACCGACATTCTCGCCGAAGTTTCAGCCACGACTCGCTGCAGTTTCCACCGCTACACCTTCCCGCAGGACAAGGACGGCCGCATCATGATGGACCTCCACATACAGGCGGAATATGACTACAAGCTCGTGGATGTATGTATGAAACAAGTATCACCTTACAGGATAGAGGGTTACTCTCACCAGCTCTCCCCAAGGCCAAACGTATGGAGCAACGATGCGGACCAGGAATACACCGTCAATTTCGTCATAGAATTCGACCAGCCTGTCAAGAAGACCGGAATATGGAAGGACGACAGCCAGTACGATTCGGCCGCCCTTGAGGGCAGGGACCTGAAGGAGGCCGGAATGTGGGTGGAGTTCGACACCAAAGCCTCCCCGGTTGTCCAGTCCCGCATAGGTATCTCTCTCGTCAGCGTGGAAAATGCCGGGCTCAACCTTCAGGAGGAGATTGCCGGGCCATGCGGCTGGAGTTTCGACGCCGTGGTGGAAAAACAGAAGGAGGCATGGGCAGACATCATGTCCCGTACTCTGGTGGAAACGCCCGACAGACTTGAGAAGGTCCGCTTCTACTCTAACGTTTACCGCACGCTCTGCCGCAACACCTGGAGCGACGTCAACGGAGACTGGGTGGCACCCGACGAGACCGTCCATCACCTCGACGACCCGGACGCCCGCGCCCTCGGCTGCGACGCATTCTGGAACACGTTCTGGAACCTCAACCAGTACTGGAACCTCGCCACGCCCGAATGGTCTTCACGCTGGGTGAAGTCCCAGCTCGGCCTCTATGACGCCTGCGGATGGCTCGGGAAAGGCCCTGCCGGGATGGAATACATACCGGTCATGGTGGCGGAACATGAAATTCCACAGATAGTCAGCGCATACCAGATGGGCATCAGGGACTTCGACGCGAAGAAGGCCCTCGAGGCATGCGTGAAAATGCAGACCACACCGGCCTCCCCTGTCGCTGGAGGCTTCGCAGGCAACCGTGACCTTGTATATTACCTTACCTACCACTATGTCCCTTACGACCTGGGACGATTCTCAAACACTCTCGAATACTCCTACGACGACTACACCGTGGGCCAGTTCGCGAAGGCCCTCGGCGATAGGGACATGGAAAAGGTGTTCTCGGAAAGAGGCGGATGGTGGAGAAACGCAATCAACACTGAAACCGGCTACGCCCACCTCAAGGGCAGCGACGGCAAATTCACCGAGGACTTCAATCCTTTCCTTTCAGGAGCCAACGAGGAATACGTGGAAGGCAATTCATGGCAGCTCAGCTACTTTGTTCCCCAGGACATTCCAGCCCTCGCCGAAATTATGGGCGAAAAGGCCTTCGTGGAGCGTCTGAACTGGGGTTTCGAGCGTAGCGAGCTCTTCCGCTACAACGCCCCGAACGACCAGTACTGGGATTATCCCGTGGTTCAGGGCAACCAGCAGTCCATGCAGTTCGCCTTCCTCTTCAACTGGGTCAACCACCCTTGGCTCACCCAGAAATGGAGCCGCTCGATCATGGACCGCTACTACGGATACGGGCTCGCCAACGCCTACCTCGGCGACGAGGACCAGGGGCAGATGAGCGCATGGTTCGTGATGGCCGCACTCGGTCTCTTCCAGATGGACGGCGGATGCAGCACCGAGCCTGTTTATGAAATTGCCAGCCCTCTCTTCAGGAAGACCACGATAGACCTCAGGGGCATGTACGGACGAGGCGACAAGTTCGTGATCGAGGCGAAGAACGTGTCCCGCTACAACATGTACGTCCAGAGCGCAACACTCAACGGCAAGCCTCTGACCTCCTTCCGCTTCCCCGCTTCGGAACTCCTCAAGGGCGGCAGCCTCATACTCGAAATGGGTCCCGAGCCGAACACCGCCTGGGGCCTCGACCCCGAATTCACCAATCTCAGGAAATAAAATCTTTAACATATGAAAAACATCACAAAACTGACTTTTGCGGCTGCAATGCTGGCTTTGCTGGCATCCTGCGGTGCACCACAGACTGACTACTGCAAGTGGGTGGATCCGGGCATAGGAACGGCACACTCTCGCTGGTTCTTCTTCACTCCGGCTGCCGTTCCTTTCGGGATGGCCAAGGCAGCCCCTTCAACCGACGGCCACTATGGCAATCCGGGAGGATGGCAGGCTGTAGGCTATGACGCACGCCACACCTCAATCGAGGGCTTTGCAAACCTTCACGAATTTCAGGTGGGAGGAGTCGTGCTCGCCCCTACCACCGGCGAACTTCAGACCGTTCCCGGCGTGCTTGAGGACGTGACCAGCGGCTACCGCTCCAATTTCGACAAGGCGGACGAGATTGCCTCTCCGGGCTACTACAGCGTCATACTGAAAGACTACGGCATCAAGGCTGAACTGACCGCCACCGAACGCGTCGCCTTCCACAGGTACACCTACCCGGCAGCTGAAAAGTCCAATCTCATATTCGACATGGGCAACAGGCAGGGAGAGAGCGGCTTCGTGAAGGATGCATCCGTCACCTACACAGAAGATGGCAGGATAGAGGGTTTCGTAACCACCATGCCCGTATATATCAACATCTACCAGCAAGGTGCTGACCTCACCATGTATTTCTCCATAGAGCCTGCCGTGAAGCCCGAAAGTTTCGGTTCATTCAATGGTGCTGAAGTTCATGAAGGAGAGAGAAGCGCAACAGGCGTTGGAGCAGGCATATATTTCACCTTCCCTACCACGGAAGGGCAGTCCATCGACACCAAAGTTGGTCTTTCCTACACCTCCGTAGAGAATGCCAGGGCGAACCTCCTCGCCGAGGCCGGGAACCTCAGCTTCGACAATGCGCATAAAAAAGCCGTCGCAAGGTGGAACGACATGCTTGGCAGGATAGCCGTCGAAGGCGGAACAGACGCAGACATGACGAAGTTCTACACCGGCCTTTTCCACGCCCTGCTCGGACGCGGTCTCGCCAGCGACGTGAACGGCGCATATCCTGCCCATGACGGAAGTGTGGGCCAGATTCCCCTCGGCACTGACGGCAAGCCGAAGTTCAACCACTACAACACTGATGCAATCTGGGGCGGTTTCTGGAATCTCACCCAGCTCTGGACCATGGCTTATCCTGAATATTATGCCGACTGGGTTTCAAGCCAGCTGCTCGTATATGATGACGCGGGATGGCTTGGAGACGGCATAGCATGCAGCAAATATGTTTCAGGAGTCGGCACCAACTTCACCGGTCTCGCAATCGCTGCGGCATATAACGCCGGCATACGCAATTTCGACGTTGAAAAGGGCTACCAGGCTGCGCTCAAGAACGAAATTGAATCCGAAGGGCGCCCTGCCGGTGCAGGCAAGCTGGATGTAGGCCTCTTCGTGAAGTACGGCTATTCTCCGTATGCCGACGGCTTCCACATGCAGAATACCCCCGAAGGCTCGGGTTTCTGCTGCTCGCACACCCTCGAATATTCATTCAGCTGCGCCGCAGTGGCACAGATGGCAAAGGCTTTGGGTCATGACGAGGACTACGCCAGGCTCACAGGACTCTCCAAGGGTTGGAAAAAGATATTTGACCCTGAGGTCAGGCTCATGCGTCCGAGAAGGGCTGACGGCACTTTCATCGAAGATTTCGACCCTAGAGCCCCTTGGATAGGCTTCCAGGAAGGAAATGCCGTCCAGTATACCTGGTATGTGCCTCACGATGCTGAGGAGCTCGTTGACCTGCTCGGTGCCGAGGAATTCTGCACAAGGCTTGACAACTCCTTTGAAATGTCAAGGGCCAACATCTTCGGCGGCGGCCAGACCGTGGACGCCTTCGCGGGCCTCAACGCCGTTTATAACCACGGCAACCAGCCTAACCTCCACATCTCGTGGATGTTCAACTTTGCCGGCAAACCTTGGCTCTCCCAGAAGTGGGTTCGCGCCATCCTTGACGAGTTCTACGGCACCGAGCCTATCCACGGATACGGCTATGGTCAGGACGAGGACCAGGGCCAGCTTGGGGCGTGGTATGTGATTTCGTCACTCGGTCTCTTCGACGTGAAGGGACTTACTGCCGAGAATCCTTCATTCCAGATAGGCAGCCCTGTCTTCGACAAGGTTACAATCAAGCTCAACCCTGACTACTGCAGCGGAAAGACCTTCACCATTGAGGCAGTCAACAACTCCAAGGAGAACGTCTATATCCAGAACGCTTCCCTCAACGGCAGCGCTCTCGAGAGGCTCAGCCTCCCTCTCGAGGACTTCAAGAAGGGCGGGACTCTCACCATCGAGCTCGGCCCCGAAGCAAACGAGCAATAGCAAGACCCTTTATGTAAGAATCTGCTCCGCTTTGCTCCCGCAACCCGTTATCGATTATGAATGTCCGAAAGGAGTTTTTGCATTTCACTGACATAATCGTAACTTTGCACATTATTCACCATGACCATGCAGATTGACCATAATTCATCGACACCGCTTCACAAGCAGGCGGAGCAGATACTCAGAGACCTCATCAATTCTGAAGAATACCGCAATGGCAAGATGCTCCCCAACGAGGTGGAGCTTTCGGAAAAACTCAACATATCCCGAAACACCCTCAGGCAGGCCATCAACAAACTTGTCTACGAAGGGCTGATTGTCAGGAAGAAGGGCGTAGGTTCGAAGGTAGCCAAGAAAGGCATAGTTGGAGGAATCCAGAACTGGCTGAGTTTCTCTCAGGAAATGCGGCATCTGGGCATAGAAGTCCACAATTTCGAGCTTCATATCAGCCGCCGTAGGCCGTGCATAGAGGCCACGACTTTCTTCGAGTTGGACCACGACAACCCTCAGCGCTGTCTGGTTATGGAAAGAGTCAGAGGGAAGAAGGAATATCCTTTCGTATATTTCATATCATACTTCAATCCCAAACTCCCCATGACGGGCGAGGAGAATTTCACCCAGCCTCTTTACGAGATGCTTGAGACCAGATACGGAGTGACCGTAAAGGATAGCAAGGAGGAAATCTCAGCCGGTCTTGCCGGAGAGGAAATCGCCAAGAAGCTGGAAATCAGCCCTAACGACCCCATACTCATACGCAAGCGCTATGTCCTTGACACAAACGGCATTCCTGTCGAATATAACATAGGCTACTATCGCGCCGACAGCTTCACCTACACCATCGAAGCATCTCGCTAGGCATCAGCTGATGATGGTTGGGGTCAGTGGATGGGGAAAATGACGAATACGGCGGCATCCCAGAGTGCATGGGAGATGACGAGTGCAGGAAGCCACGACGGCTTGAGCCAGTAGAGCAGGCCCCATACGGCACCGGCAACCATAGCAGCCATGATGAGCATGAAATTGAACGACCAGATGTGGATCAAGGCATATATCGTCAGGGTGATGCACATTGCGGCGAAAGGTCCCTTCTCCTCAGCCAGTGACTGCTGAACGAATCCTCTCCAGAATATTTCTTCCGCAGGGCCGGTGAGGAAAATCAACTGGAGAGCAATAATCCACTTGCCCATCTCTCCACCCATCGCATATATGCTGTCCACCTGCGGACGGCTGAAGTTAAACAGGGCACATGAAATCTTGTTGCCAAGCCAGAATATCCCCCATAGAGCCGCGGCTATTGCCACTCCTATGATAATCTGCTTCCAGTCGCATCTGAGTCTTATGTCACCGCGGCGGAAAGAGAAATAAAGGAGGATGGCGGAGCTTATGGCCATAGCCGGCCAAAAGACCGCCTGCAGTCCCATCCACGGATTGAACATGAGGAACCACAGGAATGCGGCCACCGCTACGGGTATGGAAGTTTTTGCTGTCATGGCCTAAAGTGCAGCCACTATGAATCCGAGAATCAGTCCCAGACCTGAAAACATCTGAAGCTTTGCAGTCATAAGGTCAAGCTGGTTGAATGCGGCAAGTCCTTCGGAAAAATACTTCTGCGCCTGGCGAGTGTTCTGCAGGGCAATTACAGCCGAGCAGAGAACGAAGATGAAGGTCCAGAAAGGGAAAAGTCCTGCAACTGCCATGACTGCAGTGTAGGCAATTGGCGTCCACATGTAAGCCTGATAAAGTCTAACGGATGCCTTTTCTCCGATTAGCGCGGCAAAGGACTTTGCACCAGCCCTGGAGTCTGTTGGTATGTCGCGGGTGTTGTTGGCATGAAGCACGGCCACCGTGACGATTCCTACAGGTATGCTCAGAAGGAGAGTGCTCCAATCCATTACTCCGACGGTGACATAAGATGTACCCAACATCGGAAGCAAGCCGAAAACAACGAAAATATCAAGGTCGCCGAGAGCGATGAATTTGGTCTTTGAGTATAATAGGGTGAGTATCAGCCCAGGTATTCCCACGGCCAGAAGAGCCCATCCGCTTCTGAACGTCAGTACGAGTCCGACTGCACAACTCGCGAAAAAGAGCAGGAGGGCATATCTTTTATAATCCTCCGCCTTGAATTCCCCGCTCACGAGATTAGGAATACAGAACGCCTCCTTGCTGTCAACACCGGTAAGGTAATCCTTGTAGTCACTGAAAACGTTGCCCGCAGCATGAAACAACATTATGCCCACAAGAGCCAAAACCGCGTTAACCCAGTCAAATTGAGGGCCGTAACCCTTCCAGATAAGAAATACTGACGTTGCAATGACAGGTGTGGCCGATACCACGAACGACCACGGCCTGGTCACAAAAAACCATTTTTTAATCGTATTCATAATTGATTATACCTCCTCGAAAAGTTTGTATGTTTTATGGTGAAACCCGGAACTACCTCCAGATGCTGCGGGCACGGAAGATTTCGATGGAACTGATGTGGAGACGGTTGCCGTGAAGGATGTAGCCTTCGGCGCGACGGCCTGCAAAAGGGTCGTTTCCGGGACCGGAAGTGTTCTCAGGCGCGAGGGCGTCGGAGCGGGTAGGCCTCAGGTCGTCGAGGGCGTAGGAGTATGAGAAGAGTCCGCCGTCTATATAGGCCTCGACCATGCTCCTGTCCACATAGACGTCGGCCTCGATTTCGGTGGAACCTATGCTCTTCCCGGGATAAAACTGTCCGTTGATGCGGTTGCCGTTCAGGTCATAGTCCACGAGGTTCTGGCCGCGGAAGGTAAGTCGGAAGTCTGTCGCGTGCGAAAGGCGCACGGACAGTTTGATTCTCAGCAAGTCGTCTTCAGCGAAGGCCTTGAGAAGTTCGTTGGCTTCGGCCTGGGTAAGGTC
>JABUTS010000061.1 GCA_021443565.1 Bacteroidales bacterium
GTATTCGGCACTGGCGGCGATTTTCGGCGGTATTGCGGCTGTCATGACTCTTATCTGCGGCCTTTGCACCAAGGAAAGGCTCAAGCCGGTACGCGCCGAGAAGTACTCAGCCAAGCAGTTCATCGACCTATTCAGGAACAAGCCTTGGGTGATGCTCACACTCACAGGAGTGCTCAGCAACTTCTTCAATGGTTTCCGTTACGCAGTTGCGGGCTATATGATCATGTATTGCCTCGGAGGTGACATTACCATGGGAAAGATGATTATCAACTACACCGTGCTGATGGCATTCGGAGAGGGAACCTGCATGCTTGCCGGCGCCATTTCCCCAAAGATCACCGAGCTTTGTGGCGGAAAAAGGAAAGCCTTCATCGCAGCATCCATCATCTGCTGCATCACTTCCATAGGCTTTTTCTTCATCCCGATGGACCCGAAATATATCTCGCTGATGATAGCAGTCGTGGTTTTGACCTCTGTCGGAATCGGCATTTACTCCCCTCTTCTGTGGAGTCTCTATGCTGACGTCGCCGATTATGCGACTGATACTTTCGGCGCGTCCTCTACCGGTCTCATCTTCTCTTCGGGCACCATGGCTCAGAAACTCGGAAGTGCGATTTCGGGTTCACTGATTGCCCTCGCACTCGGTTTTTCAGGAGCAACGATGATTACAGATGCCATGGGCAACACGACTATAGATCCGGCTTCCGTCACAGACAGCGTACGGACCATGATATGGTCGCTCTTCTCGCTCATACCTGCCGCACTCGCCCTGATAATGGCGTATCTCATATACAAATTCCCTATAAAGAAATAAACTCATGACTATAAGAACAGCCTTCGCCGCCCTTGCCCTCCTGCTCGCGTCAGCCGGAGCTGAAGCACAGAGCCTTCACCTCAACGAAATATACTGCAGGGATCCATACATTGTCGTGGACCAGAAGAACGAATGCTATTATCTCGTGCGCAGTTCCAGCAGCGACGTGTTTGACATTGAGGGGAATGCAATAGGGGGTGTGGAAATATACACCAGCCGCGACCTCGAAATGTGGGAAGGGCCCCACAAAGTGCTGAGCGTCCCTGCCGACAACTGGATCACCGGGACAGTATGGGCCCCTGAAATGCATTATTACAAAGGCAGGTACTATATCTTCGCGACCTTGAACACCACTCTCACATGGAAGGATGCAAATGACGGGAGATCGCCTTACCGCTTCCGCGGTACCCAGATATTCAAGTCTAAATCCCCGTTCGGCCCTTTCGAGGCTTTTGACAAGGTTCCATGCACCCCTATGGACCAGATGTGTCTTGACGGGACCTTGTGGGTTGAAGACGGCCAGCCTTACATGGTGTACTGCCATGAATGGGTGGAGGTTTATGATGGAGAGATGGTGGTTGTGAAACTGAAGAAGGACCTGTCCGGCCCGGACGGCAATCCTCTTCGCCTGTTCTGTGCATCTGCGGCTCCATGGGCCTCAAAAACAGAAGGGAAAGTTGACTTCATAACTGACGCGCCTTTCCTCTACAAGACCAGAACGGGAAAACTTCTGATGATATGGTCAAGTTTCTCCGACAGCGGTTACACCGTAGGCATAGCCGAATCCGTCACCGGCAAGGTCACCGGGCCATGGAAACAGCAGGAAAAGCCTCTGTACTCAAAGGATGGAGGCCATGCGATGATTTTCAGGAGTCTGGACGGAAGGCTTATGCTGAGCCTGCATTCGCCTAACGGCGGTGGCCTTGAAAGGGCTCATTTCATAGAAATAGAAGATATGGGCGACACTTTGAGAGTAAAGTAGCCAGCCCATACCTTCTCATTATCCGGCAAATCCTACTTGTATTGGAATTCCCCTATGATAGGGTAGTGGTCTGAGATGTACTTGACACCCCAGTCGCCGTTTTCAACCCTGTAAAGAACGGGATCGACCCCTGCAAAGAAAATGTGGTCGATGATGTTCACATGGTTCGGGCCATCCTTTCCGAAACTGTTTGAGGTCGTGCTTTCGTCGCTTATCGGGGCGGCGAGGCGGGCATTGTTCATGATTCCCATAACAGGATCCAGAGCCGGAGAATTGACATTCGAATTGAAGTCACCCGTCAGGAAAACGGGGACGTCTCCGTTTGTGATATCCTCTATGCCGGTAATCTCCTTGATTTTCCTGACTATGAGCTTGCCTTCCTCTTCACGGGCCCAGTTGCCGCAATGGTCAAAGTGGGTATTGAAGAAATACAGTTCCCTGCGAGCCTTCCTGTCCCTGATTTTTGCCCAGGTCACGGTACGGTGGCAGCAGGCGTCCCATCCCACAGACACTTCATCGGGAGTTTCACTGAGCCAGAAGGTGCCTTTGTCAAGAATCTTGAAACGGCCCTTCTTGACGAAGATTCTCATGGCCTCGCCTTCGCCGTCCTCGAATCCGCTTTCGCGGCCCAATCCGTAGCTCTCATAGTCGGCTCCAAGTTTCTCTTTCATGAACACGCCCTGATGCGGAAGCACTTCCTGGCATCCGATAAGGTCTGGAGCAGTCTCATTGATGAGACGCATGGCAGCGTCGCGGCGGTTGTTCCAGCAGTTCTCGCCGTCAAGCGTGTCCGTGTAACTCATTCTGATGTTGAACGACATGACGCGGAGGTCGTTCTTCCCGGACTTGTCGGCACAGCAGGCTGAAACCGCAGCGCAGACAATCATGGTGTAAAGAATTTTTTTCATTTTATAATTGGTTTCCTTCCCTGAATCGGGATTGTTACTGGTTTTAGTGTCATCGCATATCGCAGATATGCCCGCGAAGGTACACAAATTATCGCAAAACCAGAAATCGTAGGCCCCGATGTTACAATACGGTTAAGGCTTCCTTCCCTGCCGTTAAACTTCCGTTAAATCGTCATACGCCTGCCTCCCAGACTATTGCGACCCCTGGAAATTGTTGCACATTTGTGACATGATTCAGATGACAATAACACTGTTGGGGGCCCTCGGCATGTTCCTGTTCGGAATGAACATGCTCTCAAGCGGACTCCAGAAGGCGGCCGGAGCAGGGCTCCGCAAATTCGTCGCCTCGATTACTTCGAATCCCTTCAAGGGAGTTCTTACGGGAATGGGCGTAACCGCCACCATCCAGTCCTCCAGCGCTACCACGGTCATGGTCGTGAGTTTCGTGAGCGCGGGAATCCTTTCGCTCAAACAGGCAATTGGCGTGATAATGGGAGCCAACATAGGCACTACGATGACAGCATGGATAGTGTCAATCTTCGGCTTCAAGGCCGACATCGCAACCCTGGCCGTGCCGCTCATGGCTGTCGGCTTCATCCTAAGCATATCCAAGAGGAACAGGATGCGTTCAATAGGGGAGGCTGTTACGGGATTCTGCCTCCTTTTCCTCGGACTTTCATTCATGAAGGGCGCCGTGCCTGACCTGAGGGAGACCCCGGAAGCTCTGGCCTTCATCACCGGTTTCTCCGGCAAGGGCATAGCCTCGACTCTGTTATTTGTCATGGCAGGAACCCTGTTGACCATGATACTGCAATCCTCCAGCGCTACCGTCGCCCTCACCCTCATATTCCTGGACATGGGATACATAGGCTTTGACATGGCTGCCGCCATGGTCATGGGTGAGAACATAGGAACGACCATAACCGCCAACATAGCAGCCGCCATGGGCAACGTCAACGCCCGCCGCGCCGCACTCGCCCACACTGTCTTCAACGTCTTCGGCGTCATTTGGGTCGTATGTCTATTCCGTCCTTTCATCGCTCTCATTGGCCTCATCATCAATGCCGTAGGCCTTGACGGCAGCGCCCAGACCCCGCTCTACAGCATTTCCATGCTGCATACCGTCTTCAACATAGTAAACACCTGCATACTTATATGGTTCACACCGCAGATTGAAAAACTCGTCTGCCTCATAATAAGGCCGCGTGCATCCGAGACCGCCGACAGCCCGAAACTCATGTACATAGGCAAAGGCGGAGCGGTATCAACCCCGGAACTCGCAGTCAGTGAGGCTGAAAAGGAGATCCAGCACTTCGGTCAGGTAGTGCGCGAAGACCTTCAGTACATTCGCCTTGCCCTGCGCGCCGGCGAGGCCGACTTTCCTAAATGGCAGGAAAAACTTGTCAAGTACGAAGAGATTACCGACAAGATGGAATATGAAATTGCCAACTTCCTCAACCGCATAGACCGCAGCGTGCTCAGCGACCAGTCCAACAACAAGATACGTGCGATGTACAGGATAATAGGCGAAATGGAAAGCCTCGGAGACAGCGGTGAATCCATAGCCAGACTGCTGGTCAGGGCTCGCGAGCATAGCCAGAAACTCTCGGAGAAGCATATCGCGGACATAGAGTCAATGCTTGATCTCATCTCCGACGCCTACGGCGCGATGTCCTTCAATCTCAAACATGCCGAAAGAATCAGAAACATAGAAAATGCATTCACGGCAGAGCAGGCAATCAACGAAAAGCGCTCGGAACTTCGCGAGGCCGAACTGAAACTTGTAGAGGAACATCCCGAGGAATACTTCGAGAGCGTGTTCTACTTCGACCTTATCGAGCGACTGGAGGAGATGGGCGACTACATAATCAACATCTCGCAGGCTGTGGCGGGAAAGACAAGATCCAGTTCGTTTGTCACGGAAAATGCGTAACTTCGCCTCATCATGAAGGAGATACTCATAGTTGAGGACGACGCGGACATAAGGGAAATCTTGTCATTTAACCTGGAGAACGAAGGCTACGCCGTCAGTTGCGCCGGAAGTGCCGAGGAAGGGCTGGTAATGATCCATCCCGGGATTTCGCTTGCCATTCTTGACGTGATGTTGCCCGGCAAATCGGGCTTCCAGATGGCCTCCGAGATACGCAAGGGCGGCAACACAAGCCTGCCCATCATCTTCCTGACCGCCCGCACAAGCGAAAATGACGTGCTGACGGGTTTCTCGGCCGGTGCTGACGACTATCTCGGCAAGCCTTTCTCTACCGGAGAACTGCTGGCCCGGGTCAGGGCAGTGCTCAGGCGCAGCACCGCTATCACCGACGCCTGCAACGACACTCTCATGCTCGGCCCGCTCATTATTGACAACAAGGCCGCAACCGTCACTCTGGACGGCATGATCATAGAACTTTCGCACAAGGAACACCAGCTGCTCGAACTCCTTGTTTCCTCCGCCGGGACTTTCATCCCACGCTCTGAAATCATCGCCCGCCTGTGGCAGGATGCTCCGTATGTCACGGAACGTACCATAGACGTCCACATAGCCCGCATACGCAGCAAACTCGGCCCCTGCCGCGACCTGATAGTCAGCAAGGCCGGCTTCGGTTATTGTGCCGATCCTCATTTTAACGGGAAATGACAGTAAAGAACAGGACAATAGCAGGAATCTGCGCGATCTTCATCGTCTTTGCCGCGACTTCGCTGCTGCTTTACAAACTCAGCGAACAGGCCAGGAAAAAGGCCATCATCATCTCGCGCATGGATAGTTACGCCAGCATGGTGGAGAAAGTCGCCGTGCCTGACAGCCTGTCTAAATTCATTCCATCCGACATACGCATAACCTTCACCGACAGCCTGGGAAATGTAGCCTACGACTCCTATGGCAGCCATCTCGCCAGCCATGCCGACCGTCCCGAAATCCGCGCCGCCATACTCAGGGGCGAAGGTCATTCCGTAAGACGCTCCGAAACCTCGTCGCTCCCCTATATCTACTACGCCCGCAGGACGGGAGACGGACGGATAGTGCGAGTCGCCCAGGTCTTCGAGCTGGACCTTCAGCACATCATGCGCACGGACTGGGCCCTGCTCGCGGGAATTGTCGCCATTGCTCTGGCCGCCCTGATGGGAATATACATACTCGTAGACAAGGCCCAGAGGCGCGAGAGCGACAGGGCCGAGCAAGAGAAACGGAGGCTCAAGCATGAGATGACAGGCAACATTTCCCATGAACTGAAAACCCCAGTTGCGGGCATTCAGGGCTATCTTGAGATTCTTGTCAGGCACCCGGACTGCCCTGAAGAAAAGCGGAAGCATTACATGGAAAGGGCCTTCGCGCAGTCGATGCGTCTGTCTGACTTGATCCGCGACATCTCGCTTGTGACCAGGATGGAAGAGGCGCCGCAGCAGTTCCCGGAAGAGAAGATATTCCTGAAAGCGTCTGTAGACCAAGTTATTGAGGAAATGGCGGATCAGATTTCGGAGAAGGGGATGAGCTGCCGCAACCAGCTCCCGGAAGGCTGCGAAATCACCGCGAACGGCCAGCTGGTCTATGCCATCTTCCGCAACCTGACGGAGAACAGCGTCAAATATGCCGGGCGCGGCACGGTAATCACTATAGAGGGGACTCCGGCCAAGGGCATAATCTTCAGGGACAACGGCATAGGAGTCAGTGAAGAGGAGATGGAGCATATCTTCGACCGTTTCTGGCGAGGCAACTCCACCCGCAGCGAGGTAAGCGGCTCAGGGCTCGGCCTGTCGATTGTCAAGAACGCTCTTCTGCTGCATGGCGGCAGCATCCATGCCTTCACGCCTGAGCCATGCGGTCTCGGCTTCGTAATCAAAGGCCTCCATCATGCGCCGTCTTCCGACTGAACGGCAGTTTGGGTCAATGCCGGTGCGTGAAAATTTCATATCTTTGTGAGCGGAACCTGTCAGGACACGAGTGAAATGAGGCACGAACCATGGAAATATAGCGAAGTGATAGCGGTCGGACTTGGTCTGGCCGCTGTCGGCGTATTGCTTCAGGTCTGCACGGGCGGGATTGACTGGGATGCCCTCTCCTACCCTGCAAACGCGGTTCTTGTGGTACTGTTGGTTGTTGCCCTGCTTGCAATGCATGCCTTCAGGCGGGAAGTGTCTGTATTCGAGATGTTGGGCAGCGGCCGGTGCGCGGTCGTGTCCATCTGCCTTGTCGCGGCAATGACCGCGTCCATGGGGCTCATACGCCAGGCTGCTTCCTACACCGAAATACCGGGAGCGCTCGGACGGTCGGGGCTCAGACAGATGCTCTCGGCCTGGTATTTTGTTCTCCCTTACCTTTGGATGACGGTTTCCCTGGGCATGGCTATCCTGAGAGTCCTGACATCCCGCCACACCGCCAGGACCATCCCCTTCATCCTGAACCACCTCGGGTTGTTTCTGGTTCTGGTCTGCGGCGCAGCCGGAAGCGCGGATACGCGGAGACTGGTCATGAAAGCCTTTGAAGGCAAGCCGGAATGGTGCGCCTTTGACAAGGCAAAGCCCTACGGCGAGCCTGTCAATCTGCCCTTCGCAGTGGAACTCAATGACTTCATCATGGAGGAATATCCCCCCGTGCTCATGCTCATGGACAACTCCTCCCTCAGATATATGCCTGAAAATCGCCACGTATCCATCGTTGTCGGGGAAGACAGGACGGCCGAAATATGCGGCTGGACGCTCTCGGTAACGGAATTTACCGACAATGCCGCCATGGTCTCAGCCGACAGCGCAGGAGTGCGTCGCGAGGGTTGGGTAAGTTGCGGGAGCCATCTGTCTCCGGCATCGGAACTTGAACTGGGGAGCAAGCTTTCAGTCGTCATGCCCCCGCGCTCGCCCAAGCGCTATGCGAGCGATGTCACCATCTATGTAATGGACCCGGAAGCCGGCGGCCGAAAGCTGGCGGGAACGATTGAGGTCAATCACCCCCTGACGGTCAAAGGGTGGAAGATATATCAGCTGGACTATGATAAAAGTATGGGAAACGACAGCGGGTACAGTATATTCGAGCTGGTCAAGGATCCATGGCTGCCTGCGGTCTATGCCGGAATTATCATGATGCTGGCGGGAGCGGTCACCCTGTTCCTGACGGCGCCGGGACGGATAAGAAAAGAGGAGGAGGACGCATGAATTGGGAGCTGTTTCATCTGGTTGCCATTCCGGCACTGGCCTTGTGGGTGGCAGCGGCGGCCGTGGCGCTGAAGGGGCGGCGGCGGCTCTCCGCGGTCCTGGGCATCTGCGGGCTCATGATTTACTCAGCCTTCATCGCCGGAATGTGGATCAGCCTCGAACGCCCGCCTATGCGCACAATGGGGGAAACCCGCCTGTGGTATGTATTTTTCCTCAACCTTGCGGGCATGATGACATATATCAGATGGAAATACCGCTGGATTCCGTCCTTCAGCGCCCTGCTCTCGGCAGTCTTCACTCTGGTCAACCTCCTCAAGCCGGAGATTCATGACAAGGCCATGATGCCAGCCCTCCAGAGCCCTTGGTTCGTACCACATGTGACCGTCTATATGTTTGCCTATGCTCTGCTGGCATCAGCCTTTCTGATGGCGGTCTATCTCCTATGG
>JABUTS010000148.1 GCA_021443565.1 Bacteroidales bacterium
CCGACAATGGATGCCGAAACAAAAATACGAAATTAATACCATATTGATGCAATTGCCTCGCCATCTTCGGTGCGTGTACCATAAAAATCAGACTCTACCGGTTCTACGACCTAATTCCAGATACCTTCCATACCTGTCTGTCAGGATTTCGGAATATTCAAGCCTTGGCGTGTAAACTGCTTCCTCCGTCTTGCAGATTGCATTTTGAGCGGATGTGACATCTGGGTATACTCCTGCATTGACAGTAGCGAAAAGCACAGCTCCATAGGCACAGGTCTGCGAGCACGAACTTACCCTTATCGGTCTCTGAAGCACATCAGAGAGCATCTGCATCACAAACGGAGACTTATGGGAGATGCCTCCTATGGCCACCAATTCAGAAATTTCAACCCCATTGCCGGCAAGAAGATCAACTACGGCTTTTGTTGCAAAAGCTGTACTCTCTACAATGGAATAATACAGTTCAGCAGGGCTTGTGGCAAGTGTCAGACCCGAGATGGCAGCCTTCACACTCATATCAGTCGATGGCGAGCGTCTTCCGTTGAACCAGTCTGTGGACAGAGGCAGGTTTTCAGAAGGAACTATGCCTGCTGCTTCCCTGTTCAGTCTCTCCATTATTCCTTCTTCATTACCCGAAGCCCATGAAAGAATCTTTTTCAGCCATGCATAATCATCGCCGAATGAACTGAGACCGGTTTCGAAACCGGTCATGCCGGGAACAGCCAGATCCTCAACCTGGCATAGAACCCCATCGATTGGCTTCGTTACTGCCCCGGTGGGCATTACGGCAATATATGCTGAAGAAGTGCCAAGATTCATCACAAGGCGTCCTCTGGCAACTCCGGCCCCGACGGCACCCGACCATGAATCCAGATGACCCACACCGACAACCACGTCACGGCCAAGGCCTGTTCTGGAAGCCCATTCCTCACACAGATACCCTTGAATGGCATCTGCCGTATAATTCTTTCTGTTCTTATTTGTGAATATTCCGCTCACCGAAGGAAGCACATCTGTGACGACAGCGGGGAACTCTTTCGACTGACAGTCCCAAATTGCTTTGGCAGCAATTGTGGCGCGGCTCTCTTTCAGTTCGTGATAGTCCGTTATTCCGCACAGAACTGCGGGCAGATAATCATGCATTTCCACAGCGGCATAGGCATGCCTTTCCAATTCGGGGCACTCAGACAGCGCCCTTGCCACCTTGCTCCAGTATGACTCGGGAGAGTGCTTGCCACCACTCGTATCGAGCCATGAAGTCCCCTCCAACGCTGTCTGCAGCCTGTCGGACTCTTCCTGGCTGCTGTGATCTTTCCACATGAAGAACATCGCTGCCGGACATTCGGAAAATTCCTTGCGCAGAGACAATGGTTTCAGATGGGAGTCGCACAGACATGGGGAGCAACCGGTGCAGTCGATATTGATCGCTTTCACGTTACTCCACTGTTCAGGAGCTGCGGCTGCAAGATCTTTCAGAAGCCCTTCCAGCGCCTCGAGAGCATCGAGCGGATGCTGGCGGAACTGGGATTGCTGCGGATTGCAGTACCTGCCTTCAGCCCAGCGGGGAAAGGCAAACTGAGATGATGCCACTTCCTCGCCGGTCAGGGCGTCAACAAGAAGTCCTCTGGCGGAATCCGTTCCGTAATCGAGACCTATGACATAAACACTGTCCATCATTTCTTCTTCCTTTTGAAACCGAGCAACAGCGCACTGACAAGAAAGGAAACTGCCGTGGCAATCAGGAAGCCGGCAAGTACAATGAGGGTCTTCCCCTTTGGAGCCATCAGCAATAGGGCGATGATGCTTCCGGGTGCAGCAGGTGCAACCAGGGCGCCGTTCATCAGAGTGTAGAACAGAAGAGCTGAAGACGAGCCGCAGATTGCAGCCAGAAGCAGACGCGGACGTGCCATTATATATGGGAAGTACAACTCATGGATTCCGCCGAATGCGACAATCACCGCTGCACCTGGAGCGCTGGTGCGCTCTTCCTTCACGCCAAGGACAGAAAGTGCCAGCAATATCCCAAGACCGGCACCGGGATTAGGCTCAATCAGGTAGAGAATCGATTCCCCACCACTGGCAAGAGCGATGGGATTCAGCACCCCGTGCCCCACTATATTATTTAGAAACAATACTTTGGCCGGCTCTATCAGGAGAGATGTCAATGGTATGAGTTTCCTGTCCACCATCCATTGCATCCCTGCAGTAAGAGCCGATGTAAGAGCCGTGACAATCCCGCTTACAAGGGAGAAACCGGCGATGCACAACAACATGCCTATGACTCCCACAGAAAAGAAATCCACGAACACCTTGAAGGACTCCCTGATCTTATTTTCTGTAAGTTTGTCGAAATACTTGATACATACACCCCCGAGAGGACCCATTATCATGGCTCCGATGAACATTGGCATGTCACTCCCGATTATGGTTCCCATCGTTGCTATTGCACCGGTCACGGCGCCGCGCTCCCCTGCAACAATGCGTCCGCCCGTATATCCCACCAGAAGAGGAAGAAGATACTTGAGCATGGGCGAAGTAAGTTTCGCCAGGTATTCATTCGGGAACCATCCGGATGGGATGAAAAGAGCCGTGAGCAATCCCCAGGCTATGAATGCGCCGATGTTCGGCATGACCATGTCACCCAATGACCTGCCCAGTTTCTGAAGGAACTTTTTCATTATTTGTCATTTATTACAATTCATCTTGCTGAGAACATCCATGTGGACGTAATTGTTCTTGACCTTGGGTGGTTGTGAATAGATTACATTCCTCACAAAATTGGTGAGCAGATAGTTTGACTGCCCCGGGATATCCTTTGTGACGAGAAAATCCACAAGGCCTTCGCGCATTGCCTTGAGGTTTCCTTCGAGATCATCGAAACCCACCACAACTCTTTCAGGGTCGTAATTGTCCTTCAGCCAGTTGGCAATAAGGAAGAGTCTGGAGTTTGTCACTGCATAGTGTCTGACTTCCGGATGAGCTGAAGCAAACCTGTCCATGGATGATGCGATGCTCTCGGAGGAGGAAGGATCGATGAACAAGGTATAAATGGCGCTGTCCGGGAAGTGGTCCGCGATGTAGTCCACAAAGCCGTGACGTCGGGGAGCATTCGGGTCAGCATGTTTCCCTGAGTCCCGGACAACCCGGATCATGGCTACAGATTCGACTTTCTGGTGTACCGTGAGCAGATATGCACCCAACTGACCGCTGTTGTATGGATCCACTCCACAGTAAATGTCAAAGTCAAGGTCATCATACTTGTTGTCTATGAAGGCCATGGGGATGGCAAGATCCTTGAGCTTATACGAGAATTCGGTGACGGCCTCCTTGAACACGGCATTTGTAATCACCCCCCTTGGTCTGAGTTCAAGAATTTCGGCTGCCATTTTACGATACGACTCAATATCGTTCTGATCGTAATAATACATCCTGAGATCGACATTGCAGAAAGTGATTTCTTCAAGTCCATGTTTGAACCCTTCATCGACTACATCCCAGTATTCCCCCTTCTGATGCTGTGGAATGAGACAGGCAAAACAGTGAATCTGCTTTGAAGCCAGTGCAGATGCGCTGGGGTTTGCCGAGTAATTCAATTCCCTGATGGCTTCACGAACTTTTTCGACAGTCTTCTGCGACACGCGCCCGCGATTGAAAATCACCCTGTCAACAGTTCCTCTTGACACTCCTGCCCTTTTCGCGACATCGTAAACCGTAGCTGTCTTCATGTTACCTATTTATATTTTTTGCAATATTACCAATTATTTTTTTACTTTGCAATCATGATTAGGTGCACGCGCACGCATTCACAGATTATAAAACAACCAATTCAATATCAAATGAAAAGAAAGATTTCCATTTTGGGAGCAGGCATGATGGGTTCAGCCCTCGCCTTCCCGGCAGCCGAGAACGGCAACGAAGTTCACATCATCGGTACATGTCTCGACGACGAGATTATCGATGGATACATCAAGACACGCAAGCATGAGAAATTCTGCCGTCCTTTCCCAGAGAACGTTCACTTCCATTATTTCAAGGAGTGGAAGCAGGTCGTGGAAGGTTCTGATTTCATGATTGGCGGCGTATCGTCATTCGGAGTGGACTGGTTCCTTGAGGAGATTCTCACCCAGCTTGACCCGAAGATGCCTGTGCTCAGCGTCACCAAGGGACTCAGGGCCACAGCGGATGGAACCCTTCTCTCATACCCGGGATATTGGGAGGCCGAGCTTGCAAAGAAGGGAATCGTACGCGACATCTGCGCTGTAGGCGGTCCATGCACCAGCTACGAACTCGTATTCATGGATCCTTCTGAAGTAGGGTTCTGCGGAAAGGACAACGCAGCCCTCAAGATGATGAAGGAGGCCATGCAGCGTCCATATTACCACATTTCACTTACAAACGACGTCATCGGCCTTGAGAGCGCCGTCGCCCTCAAGAACGCATATGCAATGGCTGTCACCCTTGCAGTCGGTCTGAATACCCGCTGGCACGGTGAGAACGAGCCTCAGCACTATAACTCGCAGGCGGGCACATTCACGCAGGCGGTCCGCGAAACACACATGCTCATGCAGATGCAGGGCGGAAGTTTCGAGAGCGAGTGCATAGGTCTCGGGGACCTCTATGTCACCATCTTCAGCGGACGCACCCGCAAGTGCGGCGTCCTCATGGGACAGGGTCTTGATTATGACCAGGTTACCGAAGCCCTTGCAGGCATCACCCTCGAGAGCCTTGTAATCACAAGAGTGATGGGGCAGGCTATCCGCCGCAAGGCAGAGCTCGGAATGGTTGACTTGAAGAACTTCCCTCTGCTCATGCACATTGTCGATATCCTTGACAAGGGCAAGGCAGATGCAGACCTTCCTTGGGAAGACTTCACATACGAGCATCTGTTCTAGGATACTGCAACAAAAATGGTACTGGTCTGGAGAATGGCTTTTGCTTGCCTCGCGATTTGCGTGCGCGTGCACCATACGTCCTCCCATTCCGGTGGATTTCGATTTATAAGGAATGTAATATCAGTTTAACAGACGCTCCGTTTCTTCTCACATGATTAATCATTATTAACAAAACCAATAACAAATGAAAGCAAAAGCTATTTTCGCGCTTCTGACTGCATTGCTGATTGACATCGGCATTGCGGGCGACATCTATGCCCAGAAGCAGAATTCAGCGACTGTCACTGTTTCTGGCAAGGTTCTCGACACTGGCGGCCAGCCGCTTCCCGGGGCAGGTGTCATGATTCTCGGAACATCAAGCGGTACAGTCACTGGTGCTGATGGTTCCTACAGCCTCCAGGCAAAGACCAATCAGACTCTCGTGTTTTCCTACATCGGTTTTCTTGAACAGCATATCGCAATTGCAGGCAGATCTGTGATTGACTGCGTTCTCGAGGAAGACACCAATCTTCTTGATGAGACCGTCGTTGTCGGATACGGCACCCAGAGTCGCAAGACACTTTCCACATCAGTGGCAAAGGTGGATGGCGACAAGCTCATGGATGCTCCCGTATCGAATGTCGGCGATGCACTCAAGGGCAAGGTTGCCGGTCTTCGCGTTGCCACGAGCAACTCCCTCGCGGGAGAATCGCCACGATTCATGATCCGTGGCGGCTCTTCCATCACCATGGACAATGACCCTATCTATATCGTTGACGGTGCTCTGCGTCCTGACATGGACGGTATCAATCCTAACGATATCGAATCCATGGAAATCCTCAAGGATGCCGCATCCGCTTCCATATACGGTGCACGCGCATCCAACGGTGTAATCCTCGTGACTACCAGAAAGGGTTCCGCATCAAGAGGTCCTCAAATTGTATTTGACGTTCAGACGGGCTTCTCTCAGGCAGAGAGAAAATGGGACCTTCTAAACTCCCGTGAGCAGATCGCCCTCGTCCGCCCTGCCATCGCAAACATCTATGCCAATTCCACCGGCACGCTCGCTGCCAAGGCATGGCTCGACGGTGCCAACGTTGCAGTGGGCGCCGGCAACACAAAAGAGACCAACTTCTTCACTACCAGATATCTGGACTATGGTGACAAAGTACCGGAAGGCTATCAGTGGATGACGGACCCCGTCGACCCCACCCGCGTTCTGGTATTTACTGACCGTGACAACCAGGCCGATTGGCTCAAGAACGCATTCTGGCAGAAAGAGTACATCGGAATCAACGGCGGAAACGAGAACATGAAGTACTCCGCTTCAGTCAGCCATCTCAAGGATGAAGGTGTTGTCGCGATGAGCGGCTATCAGGTCATGACGGCCCATGGCAGCACAACTTTCAAAATCCGCAAGAATCTCGAGGCCAGCACGACCTTCGACCTTTCCCGCCAAAGGAAAAACCCGCTGACAAGCAACTATTTCAATGCTTTCGGACGTGGAATAATGCTTGCACCTACCGTAAGGGCATACAACAGCAATGGTGACTGGGTTGCCGGCGCGGCAAACGCGAACCACGAAATTGCGTCATACTACGAGAGTTTCTACGACCGCGAGGCTGCGACAAACCGTGCATCTGCAAACTTCAACCTCAAGTGGAACATTCTTGACTGTCTCTCGCTCACGGCCCAGTACAATTTCTTCGACAACAACTACCGCGGCAGTTACTACGCCTATGGTGAGGTCGATGGCCACCCAGCCCTGATTTCAACAACAAGAAGCACAACCGAAACCCGCACAGAGACGATGAGAGACACCTATTCTTCTTATCTCTCATTCAACAAAGCCTTCGGAAACCACAATCTCAGTGCCACCGCCGGCTTCGAATACATGAGGCAGCGCTACTGGTATCTTACCGCAGGGTCCACCGGTTCCGTATCGGATGACGTTCCTATCATAGACTCGGGTATCAACTTCACTGCCAGCAACAAGGACGAAGCTCAGGCTCTTATGTCCGCATTCTCGCGCGTTCAGTACGATTACAAGCAGCGCTACATTGCATCAGTCACCTTCCGTGCCGATGGTTCTTCAAAGTTCGCTGCCGGCAACAGATGGGGTTACTTCCCTGCCGGATCGCTTGCTTGGGTAATCTCCGAGGAACCATTCTTCTCGAATGCGAAAAAAAGCATGAACACCTTCAAGATGCGTGCATCCTACGGTCAGACCGGAAACAACGGAATCGGCCTCTACGATACCTATGGTTCATTCTCTACCGGCCTCTACAACGGCAACACCACCTACTCCCCTTCTGCCATGGCAAATGCGGGCATGAAGTGGGAGACCACCACCCAGCTTGACCTCGGTATCGACCTCGGCTTCTGCAAGGACAGAATCCGTATTCTTGCAGACTACTACAACAAGCAGACAGACAACATGCTCTTCTCAATCAAGCTTCCGGATACCGGTCCTTACTCCTCTGTAAAGGCTAATGTCGGAAGTGCGAGATTCTATGGTTTCGAGCTTGAAATCGGCACCGAGCCTGTCCGCACAAGGAATTTCTCATGGAATCTTGACTTCACCTACTCATTCAACCGCAATGAAGTCCTCTCTCTTCCGGAGGAGTATGCTTACGAAGAGGTTGACCAGTACGGGAAACCGACAGGCAAGACTGGTTACCGCATTGGCGGATACAAGATGACCGAAAGCGGCTACAGTTTCGGAGGCACTGCAGTCGGCGAGCCTCTCGGACGCATCTATGGTTACAAGATTGACCATATCATTCAGACTGAAGCCGAAGCTGATGCAGCACTCTACGATGCCTCTTCAAAGGGTCACAGAGTATCTGACGGCAAGCAGGTGACGGGAAGAAAGGATGCCGGAGACTATGAGTGGTGCAACCGCATAGGATCAGCCAAGGACATCAACGGGAACGAAATCATCAACTCGGAGGATATGTTCTATCTCGGAAGCGTGGTGCCTCACAGCACCGGTGGCATCAACAACACCTTCCGCTACAAGAAACTCACCTTCAACGTATACCTGGACTATGCCCTGGGACACAGCATATACAACTACATGAAGACACGTATGCTCCAGAACACAATCGCCAATTCCAATTCAGCCATCGGACGCTATGTCTATGACTGCTGGCAGTACCCTGGCGATACCGATGCCAAGTTCGCCCGCTACTTCCCTAACGATGCCGACTACGGCAACGGAAACTACGGACGCTGCTCGGACTTCAACGTCGAAAG
>JABUTS010000031.1 GCA_021443565.1 Bacteroidales bacterium
GAAGAGACCTTCGAAGCCCTTGCCGTGGCGAGCCTCGTCCTTTGCCATCTCGTGAACGGTGTCATGGATGGCGTCAAGGTTCTGCTGCTTTGCGAGGGTTGCGATGCGCTTCTTGTCCTCGCATGCGCCGGCCTCAGCCATCATGCGCTTGTAGACGTTGGTCTTGGTGTCCCATACAACCTCACCGAGGAGTTCTGCGAATTTTGATGCGTGTTCAGCCTCTTCCCATGCATAGCGCTTGAAAGCCTCTGCAATCTCCGGGTAGCCTTCCCTGTCAGCCTGACGGCTCATCGCGAGGTACATTCCGACCTCTGTGCACTCGCCGTTGAAGTGGTCCTTGAGGCCCTTGAGAATCTCGGGGTCAACACCCTTTGCAACTCCGATGACATGCTCGTCAACGAAAGTCACGGTGTCGGATTCTACGAACTCCACGAATTTTGAACCTGGAACCTTGCACTGAGGACAGAACTCTGGTGCTGCATCACCCTCGTGGATATATCCACAAACCGGGCATCTGAATTTCTTTGCCATAATATCTTAACTTAATTTGATTGTTTATTGAAACGTCGTTTATTCCTTGCTGCCGAAATGCCTGATGAACTGCGTGCGCTCGAACATGTCGGTGTCTTCCCCGCAGGCGTCAAGCTTGCCCTTGAAATCTGCCACGGACGCGAAGCCGTGGCCTTCCATCCATGCACCGAGCTCGTCCTTGAGGGTATGTATGTATTCCACTCCCTTCTCGAAAATCACGCTGCATACTTCCACGGCCGCCGCTCCCGCGAGAATGGACTTCACCACGCCCGCACCGTCCTGCACGCCTCCGGACACAGCAATGTCCATGTTCTTCACCTTGCCGGAAATGATGCCAGCCCAGCGGAGAGGGTTGGAGAGATCGGATGCGCAGCCAAGTATGTGGCCGGCGGATGTTGTAAGATGTTCTATGTCTATGTCGAAAGGGAAGAACCTGTTGAACAGCACCACCGCGTCAGCACCGTTGGCCTTGAGCTGGCTGACCAGGGCCACAGGGTTGGTGAAGCAGTTGCCCAGCTTCATGATTACCGGAATCTTCACGGTCTGCTTGAGGTGCCGGAGTATCTTGACATGCTCCTTCTCGAAGGAACCCCACTCGTAGTTGGTGCCGGTCTGGAGTGAAAGGATATTGACCTCTATCGCGTCAGCGCCGGCCATTTCGATATCCCTGGCGAAGTTCACCCATTCCGCATCGCTGTGGCAGTTGATGCTGGCAATGACGGGGATGTCGCAAGCTTTCTTGCTCTTCCTTATCACGTCAAGGTAATCCTGGATTGTCTGCTGGCGCACGTATGCGCTGATATACTCCATACCCTCGGCGTGGTCATGGGCGTTTTCTTCCAGTGCCTTGCCGGTTTCGTGCATTATCTGCTCCTCGAACAGGGACTTCAAGACCACTGCACCGGCTCCCGCTTCAGCGAGCCTTGCGACTTTGTCGGCGGTCTTGGTGAGACCGGAACTGCTTATTATTATGGGATTTGCCAGCTTGAGGCCTGCAAAAGAGGTAGAAAAATCTGTCATGTCGCTTAATAGTTATATAAATGCAAAAATAGTATTTTTTCGGCAAGCGCATATCGCTTCTTTTCATTTATGGACATATTTTCATAACTTCGCGTCAAACGATAAACATTTAATGCGATTATGAAATACATCTGCAATGTCTGCGGCTGGGAGTATGATCCTGCAACTGGAGATCCCGACAACGGCATAGAGCCGGGCACCGCATTTGAGAACCTACCGGAAGATTTCGTATGCCCGCTTTGTGGCGTAGGCAAAGAAGACTTCACCGAGAACTGATTCAAAAACTTGAACGAAATAAGGGTTGGCCCGACGGACCAACCCTTATTTCGTTGATGAAGGGGTCTATGAAACTAATACTTGATATCCTCCGCGTCCATCTCCTCGCCGGTAATCTTCTTCCTGTCCATGGCGTGCCATGCAAAGGCTATGTATGCCACCACGAAAGGAATTGCGAGCGAAGCCCAGAACATTGCCTTGAGAGTGAACGGGCTTGAGCAGCTGTTGGCCAGAGTCAGAGAACTCTGAAGATCGGCTGAAGAAGGATAGTAGGCCGTGCCGTTGTAACCGGCAATCAGCAGAACCGCAAGGACTGCGAGAACAGTTCCCGCGCCGGCAGCCCATATACCCTTGACCGAAGATGTGAACGCTCCCTTGAACCAGCCGAGCAGCACAAGCACCACTCCCGCCAGCAGCACGACGAGCACCACGGGCATCTCCAGCAGATTGTGGAGATATTTCATGGACTCCAGACTGACTGTGCCGTCGGAGCCGACAGCATAGCCCTTGCACAGCAGCAGATGTATCAGCCATGTCACGAAGGCGGCGACGAACGCCACGCCGCTCCACAGAGTGCGAACGTGCATCTTGGCGCGAAGCTCCTCATCATCGACATTGTTCATGATATAAAGGGCGCCGAGCATTGCTGCAAGCAGGAACACAGACACTCCCAGAAGCACCGCCCATGGCTGGGCGAGAGCCTCAAGTCCGTGCCAGCCGTTGGCCCACGAACTGATGACTGGGGTCCCGCCGGCGTAGATTGCGCTCTTGTCCACGGTGAATGCCGAGCCGGTGAAGAAGGTTCCCACGGCGGTTCCCACGAGGAAAGGCCCGAAGATGCCGTTCACGGCAAGGAACCATTGGAAAGGCTTGGCTCCGAGCAGATTACCCTTCTTGTTCTGGAACTCGTATGACACGGCCTGGAACACGAAAGTGAAAAGTATTATGATCCATACCCAGTAAGCTCCGCCGAAGCTGGTGCTGTAGAAGAGAGGGAAGGATGCGAAGAATGCGCCTCCGAAGGTGACGAGGGTGGTGAAGGTAAGTTCCCACTTCCGACCTGTGGAGTTAATCATCATGCGGCGGCGCTTGTCGTCCACGCAGGAGACTGCAGCCCAGAAGTTGCCGCCTTGAACAAACATGAGAAATACGAGCAGGGCTCCGAGAAGTGATACCAGGAACCACCAGTAGTGCTGTAAAAATTGATAAGTCATATCTTGATCCTCCCTGTTATTCCATTTCAGGCCCTTTGGCTATGGCCTTTATCAATATGGAAATCTCGATTGCAAGGAACAGCGCGAACACTGTCAGGAAAATGAAGAAGGTGGTCTTGACGGCGGCCGCCCCGAGACTTGAAACCGCAACCCCGACAGGGAGCAGGTCCTGTATGGTCCAGGGCTGGCGCCCCGCTTCTGCCACTATCCATCCCGCCTGACCGCAGATATAGACCAGAGGTATGGACAGGAGCGCTATCCACTGGAGCCAGTTGCAGCCCTCAAGTTTCTTCTTCCATGCCAGCCAAGCCAGCACGACGAGAAGCAGCATGAGGAACGAGCCGAGCCCCACCATCACGCGGAAGCTCCAGAATATCAGAGGGACGTTCGGAATCACGTCTTCAGGCTTGTCGAGATAGCCATAGCCCATGAACTTTTCGTTTTCCCTGAAACTGCTGAGATGCTCTGCGGCCTGCGTCGGGTCGCTTCCCCTGGTCTCGCGGTATTGCTTGAGAGACTGAATGGCCAGCTGCCCGCGAGCCATCTTTTCCTTCACCGGGAGTTCGGTGTTGCCGGCATTGTCGGTGTAGCCGTTGAGTATGTCGTTGATGCCGGGGACATAGCCGTCTATGCTGTGAGTCGCGAGAATGGAAAGCATGGCGGGAACCTCGATGCCCGGAACTATGGAGAATGGGGCTCTCGGGCCTCCGTCCTCAAGTCCTTCGGCTGCAGCCAGCTTCATAGGCTGGTACTTTGCAGCGTGTATGCCTGAAGAATCGCCGGTAAGCATGGTCGCGGCGCCTCCGCTGAGGCCGACGAGGCAGGCTACCATGATGCTGGCCGTGGCGAATTTGACCTCGCGCTTCTTGAGAAGGTACCAGCATGACACGCCCGCCACGAATACAGCCCCCGTCATCCAGCCGCTGAAAACGGCATGGAAAAATTTGGTGATGGCGATTGGGTTGGATACGACAGCCCAGAAGGATACCATCTCGCTGCGTACGGTGTCGGGATTGAACTCAGTACCCACGGGATGCTGCATCCAGCTGTTGGCGACGAGAATCCAGAAGGCGGAGATTGCGGCTCCGATGGCCGTGAGCCAGGTGGAAGCCAGATGGAAGCGTTTGCTGACCTTGTTCCACCCGAAGAACATGACGGCAAAGAAGGTCGATTCCATGAAGAATGCGAAAATGCCCTCTATGGCAAGAGGGGCTCCGAAGATGTCTCCCACGAACCATGAGTAGTTGCTCCAGTTCGTTCCGAACTCGAATTCCAGGATGATGCCCGTGGCTATGCCTACGGCGAAGTTGATTGCGAAAAGTTTCATCCAGAACTTCGAGACCTTCTTCCAGAATTCGTCCTTCTTCACCACATAGAGGGTTTCCATGATGGCGACTATGATGGAGAGTCCCAGCGTGAGAGGCACAAAAATCCAGTGGTAGGCGGCGGTCATCGCGAACTGCAGCCTTGACCAGTCAATCATTGTTGCGTCCATATAATCATGTGTTTAGTTGTTTCCCCGTTCGGTCAGGCGTGTCCCGACAATTTCACTCTTTTCCCTTTCGGACTTTCCCGCCATTGCTGGCTTGAAGAAGAAGACTCGCAGGAAAAGGAAGAGTACGACAAGCTTGGCAAGGACGAGTATCCACAACGGCCGTCCCCAGGTCATGTTCCTGAAGCCGTCGCGATAGAAATTCCATATCTTCCCGAAGATTGTCATTCATGCAAAATTAGTAAATTCGCACAAAAATCAATATTTATGAACATCGGAGACAGAATACCGGAAATTCTTGGCACCGACCAGGACGGAAGGACAATAAGCGCATCGGATTTCAAGGGGAAAAAGCTCGTGCTTTACACCTATCCCAAGGACAACACCAGCGGCTGCACTGCAGAAGCCTGCTCTCTCCGCGACCACAAGGACGAACTTGAGGCAAAGGGCTATGCCATACTCGGCGTCAGCAAGGACAGCGCAGCTTCCCATAGGAAGTTCATAGCCGCGCAGGCACTCAATTTCCCTCTCATAGCCGACACCGAAACCACCCTCCTCCAGGCCCTCGGCGCATGGGGCGAAAAAGTTGCTTGCGGCCATCGCACCGTAGGAACCCTGCGCACGACCTATCTCGTTGATGAAGAAGGAGTCATAGAGCATATCTTCCTCCCGAAGCAGATAAAGACCAAGGAGCATGCCGAGCAGATACTTGCCCTTGTCGGCAGCGCTGAATAAATTGCCTCAAAGGTCATGAAAAGATTGGAGAAGATATTTGCGGCTACAGTCCTGACCGGGCTTATCTGCAGTTGCGGAGGCCGGAGGGATGCCCTGCCACGGGCCGACAGGGAAATGACTGAGACCTTCGCAGTCGCCTGTGATTCCGCGTTCGACTGGCTGAACGGTTTCGGCGTCAACGAGGTGCACAGCCTCATGGTGCTCAAGGACGGGAAGGTCGCCTACGAACGCTACGGCAACGGTCACGACGAGAACGAACTACATGTGATGTGGTCGGCTTCCAAGACCTTCACCGCGACTGCGGTAGGCTTCGCAGTTCAGGACGGACTTATGAGCGTGGACGACAAGGTCGTGGCTTTCTTCCGCGACGACGAACTCCCGGCAGAGCGCCATCCTTATCTCGAACAGCTGACGGTCAAGGACCTCCTCATCATGTCCTCCGGCTTCTCCAACGACATACTCAACATTCCCGGCAGCCGCTTCTTCGAGCATGGCTGGACCAAGAGGATGCTCGCCACCGATTTCTACTGCGAGCCGGGCAAACTCTTTAGCTATAACAGCGGCAACAGCTATCTTCTTTCCGACATAGTAGGCCGCGTGACAGGCAGGAGGCTGGATGACTATCTCAATGAGAAGCTTTTCACCCCGCTTGGCATAAGGGACTACCGCTACGAAATCACTCCGGATGGAGTGGCCGCGGGCGGTTGGGGGCTGTTCCTGAGCCTCGAGTCATTTGCGAAGATGGGACAGTTCATGCTGCAGAAGGGGGTATGGAACGGGAAAAGGCTGCTCACCGAAGAATGGTTTGACGAGGCCATGTCCTGCCAGATACTCCAGTACGAACCCGACAAGGTCACGCCGGAGCAGGAGCAGTACATCCGCGATAGCGAGGGCACCCAGGGTTACGGCTACCAGATGTGGCTCTGCACCCACAATGCCATACGCCTGGATGGAGCCTGGGGGCAGCTCTGCATCATCATACCTGACAGGAATGCGGTGATAGCCACATTCAGCCATACGGGGGCGGCAGAGAGTCATATCAAGGCATTCTGGAAATATATCTATCCTCTGCTTTAGAATTCTGAGGAACAGGACTATAAGTCTTTTTTAGGGCACTAAAGTTCCTAAAGAGACTTTTATTGTTTACATTTGCCGCCCGTTTCCTTCGTTCGGAAACGGGGATAATACGTGTTGACGTGAAAAATGTGTTAGGCAGGGACATACCTGCGGAAATAGAAAATTACGGCAGAGTAAAGCCTTATGGTGGTGCATTCAGACTGAAGCCGGAAAACAAACTGCTTTCGTCGCTGGATGAGGCAATAGAGAAAACCGGTCTTAAGGATGGAATGACAATTTCGTTCCATCATCATTTCAGAAACGGCGACAAGGTGGTCAATCTTGTGATGGAAGCCATCCGCCGCAAGGGTATAAAAGACATTCATATAGCAGCTTCGGGACTGTTCCCCTGCCACGATGTCCTTGTTCCCATGGTCGAAGACGGCACAATCAGGAAGCTGACTTTCAGTACAATAGCCAAGGGGGGGCTGACTGCCGCAATCATGGACGGCAAATTCAGGGAGCCATGTGTGATACAAAGCCATGGTGCCCGGGCTCGCGCCATTCTCGATGGTGACCTTCATATAGATGTGGCGTTCATCGCCGCTCCCTGCTGCGACACGGGCGGAAACATGTGCGGAATAGGAGGCAAGTCCAACTGCGGTCTGCTTTCATTCGCCTATGCAGACGCCGCTTTCGCCGACAAGGTGGTTGCTGTAACTGACGGTCTCACCTCTGCGGGCGTCGATTCGGTGGAGATCAGCCATGATCATGTGGACTATGTTGTTGAGGTGGATTCCATAGGCGATTCAGAGGGCATAATGTATGGTTCCACCGTGCCTTCAGACAAGCCGGAGAAGCTCCGCATAGCCGAGATGGTTGCCCTGCTTCTCGACAAGTCCGGCTACATCAAGGACGGAATGAGTTTCCAGACCGGCGCCAGCAGCATAGGCCTGTCAGTTGCCACCTATGTGGAGAAGGTGATGAAGGAGAAGGGAGTGAAAGGTTCCTTCTGTCTTGGCGGCATCACCAGATATCTCGACGGCATGATTAACGAAGGCCTGTTCGAGAAGGCTCAGAGCGTCCAGATTTTCGACATTGATGTCCTGAAGACCCTCTCAAAGTCCTTGAATCATATTGCCCAGGGTTCAGATCGCTATGGCAATCCCCGCAATCCTAATGCTCTCGTTAATTTCCTTGACATCATGATACTCGGTGCGACCGAGGTTGACCTCGATTTCAACGTCAACGTAATCACCAGTTCGAGTGGTCGCATCATCACGGCTCCGGGCGGCCATACCGACTGCGCTGCCGGCGCAAAGATAGCCGTCGTGGTCCAGGAGTCCATCAGGAGGGGAGCCAGCACGATATGCGACCGGGTCTGCTGCATCACCACTCCGGGCGAGACAGTGGACGTTCTCGTGACCGAGCTCGGAATCGCGGTCAATCCCCTCAGACAGGACCTTGTCAAGGCTCTTGAGGGCAGCGGCCTTCCGCTCATGACCATAGGGGAGATGAAGGCGCTTGCGGATGCCAAGGCCACAGCCGGTGCCGGAGAACTGAAAACGGGCGGCAGGATAGTCGCAGTGGTAGAATACAGGGACGGCAGCGTCATCGACGTGATACGCCAGTCCGCAACAGAATAAAGGAATGATGAAATATCTGCTTCAATTTGCATTGATAGGCCTCATAAGCCTGGTGGCGGAAATGATGGGCTATTTCATACCCATACCGGTTCCGGCCAGCATATATGGTCTCGTGCTCCTCTTTCTCCTCCTG
>JABUTS010000068.1 GCA_021443565.1 Bacteroidales bacterium
CCGAGCAAGGTTCCGCAGATCAGGAAAGCCTTGCCCCCCGCCTCATCGAATACCTGCCCGACAGCCTTCAGCATGTCCAGCCCGTGGCGCCGCATGCGACGGGACATCACTTCGAATTTCAGCCTGTTTATCCACTTTACCAGAGCATGGTAAATTCCAAGTTTGACGGCTATTCTGACAATGAAATCTCTCATCTGCAAAGACATTTTAGGAGTAGCAGGAACAAGTTCTTGGGCGGGGTCAGGCGTGGCACGTAGAGAGCCTTGTGGGACTTCAGCACCTTGCATACCCTCGGGAAGTCGCGAAGTCTATATAGTCGTCTAAAACCCTTGGCTAGTCCAAGGGTTTTAATTTCAATCCTAATAGAACGATATAGGATATATGCAAAAGCCTCAACAGCTGGCATATTATACTTCAAGTCAGTATAATTCAACTCATCTATCACAGAACAAATATAATCACAGGTATTAAGCATATTGTCCATTTTCCTGTATTCATAAGTCCCGCCAGTTCCATAAGTGTCGTGATAATAAAGACGGAGATTCACATCCGCAAATTGAGAGACAGACTGCCTGAGGCAAGTTGCCAGAACGTCAACATTGAATAGTAAATCTTCTGCATAAAAATTTCTGGCATCGACAAATTTTATATTATTCTGTTTCAAGAATTTCGCTTCATATATATGGCTCCATACAGTGTTATTGGGATTTATCTGTAAGAGAGAGTAAAACTCAGTATCAACAGACTTCAAGGTGATAGCAATGCTTTCAGAATCTGAAGGATAAAATCTCGACGACACGAACTTCACCCCATATTCCTTCGCAGCACCATACATTATCTCCAGCATGTCGGCACGCATGGTGTCATCATGGTCACAGAAGCCGATATACTCTCCCGTGGCATGCTCAAGTCCCCTGTTGCGGGACTTTCCCACATGCAGGTTGCTCTCGTTCTCAATCACCACGAAACGGCTGTCCTTCGCAGAGAACTCTTTGGCTACCTTGTCACTGCCATCGGTGGGACAGTCAAGTATCAGCAGGACCTCGATATCCTTCAAGGTCTGTCCCGCTATGGACTCCAGACAAGGGATCAATGCCTTTCCCGCATTGTAGACAGGAACTATTACTGAAACTTTTGGCATCATCTATCTCTTCCTGATTCTTACATCTATGATTTCGCCCGTACTTTTGGAGAATATGGCATTGAGAGATGCTATGGCCACACATTTGGGGTCCAGAAGGGTTCCTTCCGGCTCTATTCCGAAATTTTTGATTCTCATCGGGGTTTTGGTCCTCTCCGGATTGATGCAGTTCACACGGATGTCGAAACCGTGCCATTCTTCAGCCATAGCCTGCACGAAATTGACTATAGCCGCCTTGGTTGCGGAATAAACACTGTACATCATGCGCCCTCTGGTATAGCTGCTGCTCGTGTAGAAAAGCAGGGAGCCCTTGGTCTGACGGAGATACGGGAAAGCGGCCTTCGCCACATTTATCACACCCAGCAGATTGGTATTCAGTGATGCCATGACTGCCTCCTCCGGCATGGAATGAAGGGCCTCCTTGTAAAGGACGCCGGCAGTGTCGATTACGGCATCTATGCGTCCCTCTGCCTTCTCAACTTCCGCCAGAGCCTTCTGAACCGACTTCAGGTCGGCCACATCCACCCCGTTCTGCGAGCGGCTGAAAGAGTGGAACCTCGCATCCTTTGCCAGGTTCATAATTTCCCCTCCTATGCCGTAACTGCCGCCGAACACCACCACGACCTTCTTTTTAAGCCCATCCTCAGCCTCGGCAGTAAGTTCCGAACTCTCACCGTTGGCTGAACGCAGCTGGAAAAGCTTGTCAATCAGGAAGAGATCCTCGACGTAGGTGACCTTCATGTTGGAAACCTCCCCTTCGACAACATAAACTGGCTCGTCAGGCAGATATTTACGGACTACGCCGCAGTCGTCTGTCGTCTTGAAAGCCGGATCCTTCAAGGCAAGTTCATAAGCCCTGCGGATTACTCCGCGTCTGAAGCACTGGGGGGTCTGGCCGTTCCTGAGCAGGGAACGATCCGGTATCATTTCGATGCAGTTGCAGTCATTCACCTGTACGACCGTGTCGGAAGTCCTGATTGCGACATCCACGGCATTGTATGAGTCCAGGGCCCTGACGCAGTCCGCTATTATCCTGTCGTTGACCAGAGGGCGCACCGCATCATGGAAAAGAAGCTTATCATCGTCGTTCGCATAAGCATGTATTGCCGAAAGGCTGGAATGGTACCTTTCTTTTCCTCCCTTCAGTATCCTGCGGACCTTCGTGTACTGATTGGCCACCACAATGGACTCCACGTCAGCAATATACTCCGCCTTTGAAACTATGCATATCTCGTCGATGAGGCTGTTGCTCTCAAATACGTCTATGGTATGTTCTATTATCTTCTTGCCAGCAACCTTGAGAAACTGCTTGGGTGTGGGGTCTCCGAAGCGGGAACCGCTTCCACCCGCTAATATTACGGCGATATTCTTCATTACCTATAATTTTGCCGTTGGCGAAGTTAATTATAACATATCAAACCGCCAAAGTGAAAGGGGAACTGTTCGACTATTTCCCGGCGAGGCCGGAACTAACCCACCAGCGGAATTTCACGAGGGCGACAGCCTTGGCCGGCTTAAGGCAGGCCATGTATCCTAACCAGAGCACGAAGGTGACACCCCACTTGATCAGTTCCGCAACCACCCTTCTGCCGAACACTCCGGCAGCCTTTGAACGCGTCCTCTCACTGGCTCCCACGCCCCTTGCCTGGCGTCTGATAAACTCCATGGTCGTACGCTCTTCCGGAACGAGGTGATAGACAACCGCTTGCGGTATATATGCAATTCTGAACCCGCAGTCGAGAATGCGGAAGGCCATATCTTTCTCCTCGCCTCCGCCAAGGCCCTTCCCCGTCCTGCCCAGTTCAGTGTTGAACATGCCTGCCTTTCCGAAAACCGAAATCCTGAAAGTCATGTTGGATCCGCGGGGATAAGTCCTGTTCTTGCCTGTCATCACAAATTTTTCAGCAGAGGGGTTGAAATATCCGAGCAGGGAATTCATATACCTGTTCTCCCACTTCGGCACAGGGCAGAGATACTGCAGGAAGATGGGGCCTCCGACCTCGCTCACATCAGGATGAAGGTCGAGATAATCGCAGACCTTTTCAAGAAAGTCGGGGGCCAGCAGGGCATCGTCGTCGGCAAAGGTGACGTACTCACCCTTAGACTCGGCTATCCCCCTGTTCCTGCCGAAAGACAGTCCCTGCCGCGTCTCCAGCACATAGCGTATCTCCATCTCGGGATGAGCTTCCATGAAGGCGTGCACAATCTCAGCCGTGTTGTCCGTACAGTTGTTGTCTACAATCACGGTCTCAAAAAGGGACTTGTCCATGGTCTGGCCGGCGATTGATTCGAAAAGTCCTGGCAGGAAGCGTTCCCTGTTGTATGTCGAAACGGCTACGGTTATCTTTTTCATAAACTAAATCCTTTTCCTCTTCATCAGCTGGAAAGCCTCAAGGAAAAGAGGCTTGTTGAACATATAAAGCATGGTAAGATACAATGCCGCCGCGACCGCAATCTTTACCATCATGACAACCGCAACACCTTCGAAAGGCAGACTGGCCACCCACGCAAGTGCCAGAGCCACAGCCGTCAGCAGCAAATAAGGCAGGGTATTGCCGAGCAGGTTCCCGAGCCGGAAGCCCACCAGTCCGCCGGCGGCAAAATGCCATGCAAGGAGGACGGCATAATTGATGACGGTCACGGTCACGGCCATGGTGACCATGCCGAAGCGGTAACTTATCAGGGCCGCTGCAATCTGTGCGAGGGCGTTGGCTGTGTTTATCTTCAGGCAGAGCCTGGAGAGTCCATGCGAGATTGCCAGCTGGGTATAAATGCAGTAAATGGCTGATGCTATGCAGTATACGCAATAGGTCTGAAGCACGGGCACACAGGGCAGGAATTCCGGGTTGATGAGGGATATGAATTCATTTCCAACGAAGGCTATCCCCAGCATGACAGGGAAAACCATGAGGGAAACCAGCGAGCTCAGTTTCCTGAACACCCTCAACTGGCGCTCCCTGTCACAGGAAATCTCCGAAAACACAGGCTGGGACACGCTGACGAATATCCCGGTAAACATTGAAAGCATCAGGTTGGACCATTTCATTCCCTGGCTGTAATAGCCCACGTCCTGCTTTGTGAATTTCTTTCCCAAAATTATTGAGAAGATATTGGTCTGCACCTGGGTGATTAGAGACGATGCCACCAGATTCACGCTGAATCCCAACATCTCCCTGACCGGCTTCATGGTAATGTGCAGCGAGGGTTTCCACGGCACGAAGCTCCATTTCAGCAACGCGCCTATGGCGGAGAAGGAAACGGAATGGACGACGAGAGCCCAGTAGCCATAGCCTCCGAGTGCGAGCCAAACGGCTATCACAGCTGAAACAAGGGCCGCAACAAGGTCGTACGAAGCCCTCTGCCTTACCATCATGTTCTTGAAAAGGAAGGCGTTATGGGCTATGGACATGGAGTTGAAAACGAAGGTCAGGAACTGCACGCGGGCAATCAGCACCAATTCACCGTGGCCGAAAAAATCTGCTATCAGCGGTGCGCAGAACCAGAGTATGGAGTAAATCGAGAGGCTGACCGCAATACTGAACCAGAAAACGGCGTTGAAATCTTCATGGCGGTACTGCGGGCGGTTGGTGAGTGCGGAAGTGAAGCCTCCCTCCTGAAGGGTGTTGGCCACTCCTATGAAAATAGCGAGCATGCCGACGAGCCCGTAATCGGCGGGAGAGAGCTTGTTGAGCAGAACAAGGCCCAGGACAACGCTGATGAGCTGCTGCACCCCGTTGTTCAGTCCGCCCCAGAGTAAGCCTCTGGCAGTCTTTGCCTTAAGTTCCGATTGTTCCATCACTCAGATTATTCCTCAGTCCCCACAAAGATACTAAGTTATTGCAAAAATTCGTGCCGGGTGCAGGCGGGGACTCATGCCGGGGTACGGGTGTGCCTGAGGAAGCGGAGCAGATAAAACAGAGCCGCAGAAGACAGGCCGAACGGGAAGCCCAGCCAGACGCCGAAGGTGCCGAGTCCCAGTACAATGCCGAAAAGATAAGACAACGGTATGGAGATCAGCACATAAGAGATAAACGAATACTTTATCAACACGTCCACATCCCCAAGTCCCCTCAGCGCATTGCAGAAGGTGCATTGAATGCCGTCCCCGACCTGATAGAGCACAAGCGCATTCACACAGAGCGCCACTATCTCGGAAACTTCGGCACTGTCGGTGAAAATGTCCGCGAGCCTGAACCTGAACAGAAACACCAGGGTACTTGCCACCATACTTATCAGCAGTACGATTTCATAGCCGGCGAATGCTGCCTCGCGCACCGCCTTCATGTCTCCGAGACCATTATGGTTGCTTACTCTGATGGCAACGGCATTGGAAAAGCCCAGAAAGGCCATGAACACCACGTTCGAGAGCGAGCACATCACCTGATGGGCGGCAAGATGACTCGCGCCCATCCACCCTATGAAGACCACCACGAGGGTAAAGGAAGCCACCTCGATTGCAGACTGGACTGCAACAGGCCATCCCAGTTTGGTCAGGCCTCTCACTTCGCTTCTTTTCAGCGAAGTGCCCTTCCACAGCTCGCGGTACTGCCTGTACTTTCCGCTGAACAGCAGCACCGAAGAATATAGTATGAACATCAGCAGCCTTGCGGAGAAGGTAGCCCATCCCGCGCCGACAAGTCCCAGTTCGGGGAAACCGAGGTTTCCGAAAATCAGCACCCAGTTGAGAAATACGTTCCAGATGGTGCCCGCCATGGTAACATACATCGGCACTGAGGTTTCGTTGATGCACTCATAAAATATCTTGAAGGGATTGGCGAGGAAGATGAAAGGCATCGACGCAAGCTGTATCAGCAGATAGGGCTTCATCAGCGGAAGCAGTTCCTCCGGCTGCCCCATCAAAGGGATGCAGAAGTACAGGACTGCAAGCAGAGAAGTGACCAAAAGCCCCTGATTCACACAAGCCACGATGCTGCTCTTCAAGACCGATACCAGTTCCCTGCTCTCTCCGCGCGAGAAAAGCGCCCCCATCCTCGAAATTGCACCGGCCGCGAAGCCTATGGTCAGCAGAAGGGTGAGCAGGAAGAAATTGTTTACAAAGCCCGCGGCTGCAAGTTCGTTGGTGGAATGATGTCCGACCATGACGTTGTCCGCGAGCCCCTGCACAGTGAAGCCCAGCTCCCCTATCGTGATGGGGAAGCCGAGCTTGAGTATGGTCTTGTATTCTTTCGGGTAATAAAGTTTCATGCGGGATTACCTTGCTCCGAGCGAATAATCCCTGGAGTAGCGGAGCATCTGGTCTACATAGTTCTCGCCATAGACCACCTGAATGTCCACAATCTCGCCGTCGTCATTCTTCACCGCCGCGTAACGAGGATTGACGAACCCCTTGTAAGGCGCCAGATTGAGCTTCGAGTAGCGCTCGAGCACCTCCTTGTGAAGTTCAGGATCCACCTTGACACCGTAGTCCTCAACCAGTTTGCAGCCGGCAGCATAGTCGCCTTCAGACTTGATTCTCTGAATCTCGCCGAGGAGCTCGCCGAAGTATTGGCGAAGTTTCCCGTAGTCATTTATCTTCACATAGGTCTTGCCGTCCTTCTTCTCAAAGCAGAGCGCCGGGGTTCCTTCCTCCTTCGCAGCCCTATTCAGAGCCCAGTTGGCGATGAGGGCACGGTTGCGCATGTGGGCCTCCTCAATGTTGTCGCCTGGAAGTATGCGGGCGAGCTGGGTCATCAGGCCGTTCATCATCTGCTGGTAGTATGAAGCCTTGTATGCATCCTCGGAAGGTGCAACTCCAAGTTCAACGAGCTTTGAGTCAGCCATATAGTACAGCGCGAAAAGGTCTGCGCGAGCCTCCTCGAGGGTAGAGCCGTGTTCTTTCAGGGCATCGGGGTCAACACCCGGGAGAATCTGGCCGCTGCCGTGTCCGAGACATTCATGCAGGTCAGTATGCACGTTGTCCATGTGGTGGCCGTACTGCCTTGCGCGCTCAATCTCCTCCTCGCTGTACATGAACTCCTGTGCGAAGCCGTTGCCGGCAGCCGCTGCGTCGTATGCCGCGGTGATATTGTCTATAGATACGGACTTCGAGCCGTGCTGTGCGCGTATCCAGTTGGAATTCGGGAGGTTGATGCCTATAGGAGTCGCAGGATAGCTGTCGCCGGCGAGCATTGCGGCGGTGATGACCTTTGCAGTCACGCCCTTGACAACGGGCTTGCGGAAGCGAGGGTCAACCGGCGAATTGTCTTCGAACCACTGCGCGTTGTCGGAGATTACCACGGTGCGGGCGGTGTTGACCGAATCCTTGAAATTCACTATGGACTCCCATGAGCCTCGGAGGCCGAGAGGGTCGTTGTAGCTCTCTATGAAGCCGTTGACGAAATCAACCTTGGAGTCCACGTCCTTGAGCCAGAGAATAGAATATTCGTCGAACTCCTTCAGGTCACCGCTCCTGTAATATGATATGAGCTTGTCTATGGAGGCCTTCTGGACCTCGTTCTCTGCAAGCTCCGAAGCCTTTTCAAGCCAGTGCAGTATCCTTGAGATGGTCTCTCCGTACATTCCTCCTTCCTTCCAGACCTTTTCAACTATCTTCCCGTCTTCCTTGACAAGTTTCGAGTTGAGACCATACATCACGGGAGCGGGATCGTTCAGGTCCTTCATGGCGGCATAATATGCCTCGACCTCAGACTGGGTCAGTCCCTCGTAGAAGTTAACCGCACTCTCCGCAATCACGTCCACACCGGCCGTCTGGTTGACCTTGACCGCCATGAAACTCTCATCGAACATTGCCCTGAGCATCTCAGAACCCTCGAAACCATTCTCTGCGAAATCAGGCTCAATCCCGGGAAGCGCCTTCACCTGATCCACGAACCACTCGCGGGTGAAACCCGGCTTGAACTTGGCGTTGCTGTAGTGGTGGTGAATGCCGTTTGCGAACCATA
>JABUTS010000231.1 GCA_021443565.1 Bacteroidales bacterium
GTGAGGGCGCGCCATGCCGGCTGGTCGATGCCGAGTTTGTCGAGCATAGCCGAGAATTTGTCGCGGTTTTCCGCGCGGTCTATGTCTACAGGAGATGTGCCGAGTACAGGAACACCCTGGCGGTGAAGCTTCATCGCGAGGTTGTTTGGAATCTGGCCACCCGTGCTGACTATCACACCGCGAGGAGATTCGAGGTCTATGACGTCAAGCACCCTCTCGAGCGACAGTTCGTCGAAATAGAGGCGGTCGCACATGTCGTAGTCAGTGGATACAGTCTCGGGATTATAGTTGATCATGATTGACTTGTATCCCTGCTTGCGGGCGGTGTTGATGGCGTTGACCGAGCACCAGTCGAACTCTACTGAAGAGCCGATGCGGTAAGCACCCGAACCAAGCACGATAACGGACTTCTCGTTGTGGTACCAGTCTATGTCATGAGCCACCTTTGCCCACGAAGCCCTGCACTTCTCTTTCCACTCTGCAGGCGTAAGCTTGTCTGCCATTGTAGGTTCCACGAGAGGCAGATAAGTGAAATAGAGGTAGTTGGTAAGTTCCGGATGCTCGCTTGCCACGGTGTCTATCCTCTTGACGGAAGGGAGTATGCCGTGATCCTTGCGGAAGCGGCGTACCTGGAGATTGCCCTTCTCCCCGTTCTCCATCTTATCCTTGAGCACGAAGCGGGCAATCTGGAAGTCTGAGAAGCCGGCAGCCTTGACCTCGCGCATTTTCTCCTCTCCCACTTCCTCAAGGCTGTTGTAGCTCATGAGTTCGTGCTTGAGTTCCACTATATGCTTCATCCTTTCAAGGAACCACACGTCAATCTTCGTAAGTTCCTCTATACGCTCTACCGTGTAGCCATCCTCTAGAGCCTGAGCAATCGCAAATATGCGAAGGTCGGTTGGGTTTGCGAGTTCCTCGTCAAGGTTGTCGAAGTGCACGCCGTCGTTGCCCACGAAGCCGTGCATGCCCTGGCCTATCATCCTGAGGCCCTTCTGGATCATTTCCTCGAAGCTACGGCCTATCGACATGATTTCGCCCACTGACTTCATCGAAGAACCGATGAGACGGCTGACGCCCACGAACTTGGTGAGGTCCCAGCGAGGAATCTTGCATATCATGTAGTCGAGGCTTGGGGCCACGTATGCAGAGTTGGTCGTTCCCATCTCACCGATCTGGTCAAGAGTGTAGCCGAGAGCAATCTTGGCAGCCACGAAGGCGAGAGGATAGCCGGTCGCCTTGGATGCGAGGGCTGACGAGCGTGAAAGACGGGCATTGACCTCGATGATGCGGTAGTCGTTGGTCTGGGCGTTGAATGCGTACTGGATATTGCACTCTCCTACTATGTCAAGATGGCGCACGCACTTGACGGCAAGTTCCTGAAGAATCTTGACCTGGTCTGCCGTAAGCGAGCAGGTAGGCGCAACGACTATTGACTCTCCGGTATGGATTCCGAGAGGGTCGAAGTTTTCCATCGAAGCCACGGTGAAGCAGTGGTCGTTGGCATCGCGTATCACCTCGAACTCGATTTCCTTCCAGCCCTTGAGGCTCTCCTCCACGAGAATCTGAGGAGAGAAGGTGAAGGCGCTTTCCGCAATCTCATGGAACGTCTTCTCGTCAGGACAAATTCCCGAACCGAGTCCGCCGAGGGCATAAGCCGAACGTATCATCACCGGATAGCCTATCCTGCGTGCAGCAGCGAGAGCGGCGTCCATTGACTCCACAGCCTCAGAAACCGGGGTCTTCAGGTCTGCCTGATCCAGCTTCTTCACGAAGAGGTCGCGGTCTTCGGTGTTCATTATAGCCTCGACAGAAGTGCCGAGTACCTGTACACCGTACTCCTTGAGGGTACCGTTGAGGAAAAGTTCGGTTCCGCAGTTGAGGGCGGTCTGGCCTCCGAATGCGAGAAGGATGCCGTCAGGACGCTCCTTCTTTATGATTTCAGTAACAAAATGGGTGTTTACCGGCTGGAAATAAACTTTGTCGGCGATGCCTTCGCTCGTCTGGATGGTGGCGATGTTCGGATTGACGAGAACCGAGCTGATGCCTTCTTCGCGAAGAGCCTTGAGAGCCTGCGAACCTGAATAGTCGAATTCACCCGCCTGTCCGATCTTGAGGGCGCCGGAACCTAGGACGATAACCTTGGAAAGTTTCTGTTTCATCGATGAAAAGCTTTGTTTTATGAATTGATTGTAAATATGGCTGTTTAAAGAAAACCCGGAAAGAAGGATTCCTCCCTGCTTCCGGGTTTTACATGTCATTTTTCTGGAATTGCAAATACTGAATCGTCAACAGGAACGTTTTTGCTGAAACCTGCGAGAGTGTAGGAATTGACCATGCCGTTGAATTCCGTGGTCTCAAGAGAGGTGACCATGCAGTCGCTTTTGCGGAAAGTCATCACAATCCTGGAATAACCCCTTGGAGCCTTGGCCCTGGCGGCTATAGTGACCTTGTATTCCTTTGCTCCGTCCTCTATATTGTAAAGGGCGTTGTTGGTTTCAGCTATTTCCTTAATCTTCCCCGCCATTCCGAGGGTGAGAGTCGCGGAGAGTCCTTTCATGGACGGCACCTTGGAAGTGTCGAACCTGTTGACCTTGCCGCCGCGGCGTATATAGACGTTGTCGCCGTTGATTACGAAAAGGTCGGCGTCATATACCATCGAGAGCTTGCCCGGAGCCTGGAAGTACATCGTGCCCTCCTGGGTGACTGAAGTCTTCGCAGCCGTAGTGCGAACATGGGTGAACGACGCCTGGGCGCTGGCGAGTTTCGAACATGCGGACTCTATCTTTGCGAGCAGCGCGTCATTGTCGGCCGCATAGAGCAGTATGGGGCAGACAAGGGCTGCCAGCATGACAATAATCTTCTTCATATTATCTGTGTTTTTCTCCGACCATCCTGCGGCGGAGGAAAGGGTTTCTTATCATCAGCCTGAAAAGGAAAGGTTGAAGCGAGTATGTTATCAGCACGGTGGAAACCATGCCTATGATTGAAATCACTCCTATGGAATTGATTGCCGGATGGACTGCAAAAATCAATGAACCCACCACGACTATCAGTATGAAGGCGGAGAGGCTTATTGCAGTCTTGTGATATGAAAGCAGCCTGGTGTTCTCCCCTCTTTCAGCGGCAAGAAGGCCATCCATCACGAAAATGCTGTAGTCGACACCTATGCCGAACACGAAGGTGGAAATCACTATGTTCAAGAGATTGAACTCAAGTCCAGTCACTCCCATAACACCCTGGACCACATACCAGCTCACGAACATGGGCATGAAGGCGAGCAGGGCGGTGAACAGGCTTCTGAAAGACACAAGAAGCACCACGAACACGAAAATCATTGAAATCCACAGCACTATGTTGAAGTCCCTGTGAATGATGTCCACCAGGTCAGCCATATAGTAGAAAGGGTCCACCACGACTGCGTGAGGCACTGAGGCAACCGCGTCGCACACCTGTTGCTTCGCCTCGGGTTCTATCCGGGAGGAGGTGAACACCAGATACTTGCCGTCGCTTTCCTCTATGAAGTTCGAAAGCATGGACTCCGGTATCACGCCCGAATCGTAAAGGGAAGACGGCTCGTAATCAGCCTCCGTCAGGGCAAAGAAGCCTTCGAACATGTCCGGGGAAAGTCCGTTGTTGAGGGCGGCCCGGCTCACGTTGCGCCTGACCTCCATCACACGTTCCGGCGTCCAGTAATTCTTCCAGGCATCTATGTTCCGCTGCTGTTCCGACTGAGGGATGAACAGGGACGAAGACTTGGTATATCCATCCGCCAGCCCCTCACGGCTTAGGGAATCAAGCGCACGGCACATCCCGCGGCTGGCAACTAGAGCCGAATCAAGGTCTTCCGACGAGGCCGCGAAATACATCTGCAACTTTCCGCCGCTATTGAGATCGGAATACAGTTCCTGCGAACGGCTGACCTCCGGGCTGACATAGCCTATGTTCTTGAGATTGTTGTCGAAGCCCACCCTGCCGCAGGTGAAGAACGACGCGACTATCAGAAGGGTAAGGCATACGAGCAGCACGCCCTTGCGGTCAAGGGGATAACTGTTTATGGTGTCAAGAAGCCCGAAAGCCTTCTCGTTCTTCCTATTGTCTTCAGGGCTGAAGAAATGGGGCATGAATATCAGCGAGAAAAGCGTGGTCGCGACAAGGGCGAGGGAGGCGAAGATGCCGAAGTCCTGAAGCAAGGCGCTCTGGGTGAAGAGTAGGCCTGCGAAGGCGCCTATTGTGGTGAGGCAGCCGAGAATGACGGGAGTCGCCTGTTCGCGTATGACAGTCTCGGGGTCGCTGACGAACTTGTAGTGCGTGAGGACATGGAGCACATAGCTGAGCGCCACGCCCAGCACCACGGCGCCTATGCCCAGTGACATGAGTGACATGGTCCCCTTTATCCAGTACATGCACGCCATTGCGAAGAAGGTTCCGTACAGCACAGGCTCCACCATGAGGAAGAGGGATGAGCGGTTGCGGAAACAAAGGCCTATGACGAAACATATTATCAGCAGCGACAGGCCTATGGTCATCACCACGTCCTTCTTGATTCTTGTGGAGTTGTTGGCCGAAAGCACCGGAGCGCCGTGGAAAAGGACCTCTATGCCGGGATCGCTTTCCGCAAATTCCTCCCTGCGGCTCTCTATCAGACCTATAAGCCTTGAATTGGACTTGGAGTCAAAAGACTTGAAATTCGGGGACACGAAGGCAAGCGCCACGAGTGAATCCTTGGCGAAGAAGTGCCTCCCGGCCATCCGAAAGCCGCCCAGTCCGTCTCCGGCTCCTTCAACCCCCTCGAGCAGAGCATAGCGCAGACCCGCCGGATCATAGCCGGCCAGCATGGATTTCGTGCCGTCCCAGTCGTCCATGACCAGTTCAAGATTCTCTGCCATCCTGTATTCCAGAGCCTCCGGCGTGAGCAGGCTGTCAAAACGGGAATAGGACGAGGCATCGACGAAGGATGCGAGATTCATCAACCCGAAATCGAGAGCGTTCATCACGGTCTCGTCGTCTACGCGGTATAGGGTATTGGCTATGAAAGTCGAGTTGCTATCCTTGGCCTCAAGACCTTCCATGAAGGAATCCACGCATGATGCCAGGCTTTCATCATCCATCTCCGTCCCCTCGCGCGGCACGAACTGTATGAATATCTTGTCCTTCACCCTCAGGTTTCCGAACACCAGCCCGCTGTCGTTGTTCCTGCCGTCTTTCGGAAGGAGTTTCGAAAGGTCTTCCTCATAACTGAGCTTGAAGGCGAAGAAGGCGAAAACCAGGGCAGACACGACCAGTATCGTGTACATCAGCCCCCTTCTGGCTGCGAAAAACCTGTATATGGGAATGAAAATTCTTTCCATGGCTAACGGGCTCCGAATTTTGCAAGTTGCTGGAGTTCCCAGTCCGCCTTGATCTTGTCTATGATTGAACAGACTATCCTGTATGTCCTTCCGCCCTTGGTATAGACGGTAGGGGTCATGAAGTTGACCCTCTTCTGGCGGAGCAGTTTCTGGGCAGTTTCCTGCTTGCCCTCCTTCTGGGGATCGTACACGGCAATGGAATGGCCTCCGAACATCTTCACTATCTTCATGCAAGGCACGTCGGTGTCGCCGTCACCGAAATAAATCATGTGAGGGAAAGGTATGCGCTTGTCCTCCTCAGCCTGACTCTCGTTCAGGAGCTTGCTGTCGCGCATGGCGAGTATGCCCTTGTTTATCTTGAAGATGAACTGGGTTTTGGCCGTGTAGTCCACCGCCACGCCCGGCCACTCGGCTATTCCGTTGCTGTCGTAGATGAAGGTGCAGGCAAAAATGCGCTTGAATTCATGGGCAATCGGGGTCCCCTCGATTATTTCGGCAAGACCGGACGAATTGATGTAATGCTCCACGATCACACCATGCGACTGTCCGTATTCATTCACGATGCGGAACCACTCCAGAACTCCCGGGAAGAGTTCGACATCCTTTCCGAAGCGCTTGAAATCACTTCTCTTGAGGCGGATTCCGCTCTTGCGCGCCTCATCGAACATCAGCTTCATGTAGCTGAGAATATTGCTCGCGTCCTGGCCTGTGGCAATCTCGTCGCTCTGGGTCCAGAACTCGCTTGGACTCTTGCCGATAGCCTGGATGAAACCGAATTCCTGCATATTGCCGGGAGATAGGGTTCCGTCGAAATCGTATATCAGCGCCACTATGGGCTTCTTTCTGCTGCTCATTTTATTAGAGTACCCGATTTTGGGAGCATTAATCGCACAAAGATACGATTTTTCCCTTCCTTTTAGTATATTTGCCCAGATAAAATTTACACACAAAGATATGACACCATACCTGAAACGCCTTGAACAGGCAATCCATGACCACTGGGAGGCTCCTGCCCTCAGCAACTACAAGGGTGAAGGTTTCACATTCGCCCAATTAGCCGAGAAAATTGAAAAATTCCACATGTTCTTCGAGGCCGCAGGCGTGAAGAAGGGGGACAAGATTGCCATCTGTGCGAAGAATTCTGCAAGATGGGCAGTTTCCTTCCTCTCGATCAGCAGCTATGAAGCCGTGGTGGTTCCCATTCTCGCCGACTTCAATCCCGACAGCATAAATGCTCTTGTCGACCACTCCGAAAGCATATTGCTCTTCACCGATGACGAGCTCTGGAAGAAGATAGACATCACGAAGATGCCTGCAGTAAGAGGCGTCATCAGCACAAATAGCTTCACTCTCCTCCACAGCGCGGACGAAGGCATGAAGAACGCATTCGACTCCCTCGCCGAGGCCTTCGCGAACAAATATCCCATGGGCTTCTCCCGCGAGAACGTCTGCTACCCGGAAGGCAACGCGTCCGACCTCGCCCTTATCAACTACACCTCCGGAACCACCAGTGCTCCGAAGGGCGTCATGCTCCGCTACGAGTGCCTTGATTCCAACATCGAATTCGCCCTTGACCATATACCTGTAAATAAAGGCGAGAGCATCGTATCGATGCTTCCTATGGCCCACATGTACGGCATGGCCTTCGAATTCATCTACCCTCTCTGCGGAGGCGCTCACGTGATATTCCTCGGCAAGACCCCTTCGCCTGCCCTCCTCCTCGGAGCCATGGGCGAACATAAGCCTTATATCCTCATCACCGTTCCCCTCGTGCTCGAGAAGGTATTCAAGGGATCTCTCCAGCCTAAGCTCGAGAAGCCTGCGATGAAGATACTCACAAAGATTCCGGGCATACGCAACATACTCTTCAACAAGATACGCGAGACCCTTCTCAGCAAGTTCGGAGGCAATGTGCGCACCATCGTGATGGGCGGTGCAGCCCTCAATCCTGAAGTGGAGTACTGGTTCAGGAAGTTCAAGCTTCCATACACCGTGGGTTATGGCATGACAGAGTGCGCTCCTCTGCTCGCATACTCTGATTGGACCACCTTCGCACCAAAGTCATGCGGCGTGGCCGTTGACAGAATGCAGGTCCGCATTGATTCCGAAGACCCTGTCAACACCGTGGGTGAAATCCAGGTAAAGGGTATCAACGTGATGAGCGGATATTTCAAGAACCCGGAAGCCACCGCAGCCGCATTCACAGAGGACGGATGGCTCCGCACCGGAGACCTCGGAGTCGTTGACGCAGCGGGGAACGTATTCATCCGTGGCAGAAGCAAGAACATGATTCTTTCTTCGAACGGCCAGAACATCTATCCCGAGGAAATCGAGGCTGTATGCAACGTGCAGCCGTATGTGGTTGAGAGCGTGGTGGTTGACCGCGGCTCAAAGCTTGTAGCCCTGCTTTATGTGGACAAGGAGGCTGCAGCAAAGGACGGACTGGACGCAGAGGCCCTCTCGGACAAGCTCGAGGAGATGCGCGTAACTGTCAACAAGGCTATGCCTAATTACAGCAAGATCACCAAGATTGAAGTTGTTGACCAGCCGTTCGAGAAGACTCCTAAGATGAGTATCAAGAGGTTTATGTATGCGTAGTTACGCTACGCATACATAAACCGATATTTTATTATTGGGGCTCTGCCCCAAACCCCGCGTCGCC
>JABUTS010000036.1 GCA_021443565.1 Bacteroidales bacterium
CTTGAAACCAGATTGGCGCCGTAGCGTTTTTCAACATACTCGTGAGCCTTCTCAAGGTCTTCGAAGTCCACGTCTATATCCGGCATGCTGATACGGTCCGGATTAAGGAACCTCTCGAACAGAAGCTGGTAGCGTATGGGGTCGAGGTTGGTGATCCCGAGGCAGTATGCTACCACCGAGCCAGCGGCTGAACCTCGTCCCGGGCCGACCATAGAACCGGCCGCCCTGGAAGCCGCGATATAATCCTGGACTATCAGGAAGTAGTCAGGGAAGCCCATGCGGCAGATGGTCTTGAGCTCGAAATCTATTCTCTCCGCCTGCTCCTCGTTCAGCACCTCTCCGTAGCGGCGGCGTGCGCCTTCGTAAGTGAGATGGCACAGGAAGGCCACCGAGCGGCAGAATTCTTCTCCTCGGCTGTTGCCTTTATTGTCGCAGCGGCCTTCGTCTATGATAGCCTTGTATTTCTCAAGCTGCGCATCTATGTCCTTCAGGAAGTCCGGGTTTATCTCAAATTTCGGAAGCACATGGCCCCTGTCAATCGGATAGCTTTCTATCTTCTCCGCAACCTCCAGCGTGTTGGCCAGCACCTCCGGATGGTCGGGGAACAAGGCTGCCATCTCCTCCTCGCTCTTGAGATATTCCTGCTGGGTATATCTCAACCTGTCCGGGTCGTCAATGTTCGCGTTGGTGTTGAGGCAGATAAGCCTATCGTGGGCCGGGCCGTCCTCCTTTCTGACAAAATGGACATCGTTGGTGGCCACGACCTTCACCCCAAGTTCCCCGGCCAGCCTGAAAATCTCCGCATTGACCTGGTTTTGCTTTTCGTAAACTTCTGGGGACAGACCGGGAATCTCGGTCTTGTGGACCTGCACCTCAAGATAGTAATCCTCGCCGAAGACCTTCCTGTGCCAGTTTATGGCCTCCTTCGCAGCGTCGATATCGTTGTTGAGAATGTCTCTTGGGACCTCTCCAGCTATACATGCGGAGCAGCAGACCAGGTTTTCGTGGTACTTTTCAATGACCTCGTGGGAAATCCTGGGCTTGCCGTAATAACTGCCTTCTATGTGGCTCGTGGACACAATTTTCATCAGGTTCTTGTAGCCGTTGTAGTTCTTGGCCAGCAGGATGAGATGGTAGTATTTCTTGTGTTCGAGGTCTTTCAGTTTGTGGTCATAGTGACGGGTGACATAAACCTCGCATCCGATTATGGGCTTGACCGAGGGATGCTTGCCGGCGAATTTCATAAACTCCTTTACTCCGTAAAGATTGCCGTGGTCTGTGATGGCCAAGGCGGGCATGCCGAGTTCTTCGGCCCTGTCAAAAAGCTTGGAAATCGCTGAAAATCCGTCAAGTATAGAATATTGGGTGTGGACGTGTAGATGGACGAATGACATATATAGCTGCTTGTCCAACAAATTTACGATTAAGACGGCTAAATGACAACTCAAGTTTTGGTCCTGATGAAGATAATGGAAATAAAAAATCCGGCCCCTTTCGAGAGCCGGATTATCATTAACGCCGGAGGCGCTTATTTCTTGTTTGTCTTGGCTGCATTCTTCTTTTCGAGTGCCATAGTCACGTCGTACATGATTGGGGTACCGATGAAGATAGATGCATAAGTACCTACTACTATGCCGACAACGAGGGCGACTGCGAGACCTCTGATAACCTCACCGCCGAAGATTGCGATTGTAATCATGGTGATGAGAGTGGTGATGGAGGTGTTCAAGGTACGTGAGAGAGTGCTGTTGAGCGCCGAGTTCACGTTCTCCTTGAGGCTTGCCTTCGGATGGTCTGCTCTGTACTCGCGTATACGGTCGAAGATGACCACGTTGTCGTTGATTGCATAACCTATGATGGTAAGTACTGCGGCAATGAAAGTCTGGTCCACATCGAGGGTGAATGGAAGTATGCCGGTGAATACGGAGAAGAAGCCGATTACGATGAGGGCGGTATGTGCGAGGGATGCAACGCCGCCGAGACCCCAGGTCCAGTTCTTGAATCTTATGGCAATGTAAGCGAAGATCACGAGCAGGGCGAGAATCACGGAGTAAATCGCAGAGGTCTTGGTCTCGTTGGCGATAGTAGGGCCGACGGACTCGGAACTTACGATGCCGAGATATGTGGCGTCTGTAGTGCAGAAGTCGTTTTCTGAGAGAGTTGCGTTGAAGAAACCTTTGAGTGCGTTGTAGAGCTTGCCTTCGATTTCCTTGTTCACCTCGTCAGAAGACTCACCGACCTTGTACTGGGTGGTGATTTTCATCTGGTTTTCTCCACCGAACTGCTTTACCTCTGCCGAGCTGCCTTCGAATTCTGCAAGAACAGCCTCGCGTACCTCCTCAGCAACGACAGCCTTGTCGAAGTTTACGGTATAGGTATGACCACCGGTGAAGTCTACGCCGTAGGTGAAGCCCTTGATGGTAATTGAAAGTATGGATATAAGGAGCAGGACGCCGGAGAGGATGTAGGCAATCTTCTTCTTACCAATAAAGTCGATGTTGGTATGCTGGAGGAAGTCCCTTGTGAACTTGTTGTCGAAGGTGATGTTCTTACCCTTTGCAATCCTGTCGTCGAAGATGATTCTTGTTATGAAGATTGAAGTGATCACAGAGGTGATGATACCAATGATGAGGGTCGTTGCGAAGCCCTGAACCGCACCCTTACCGAATACGAAGAGAACTAAACCGGTGAGGATGGTGGTAATCTGACCGTCTATGATGGCAGAATATGCATTGGAGTATCCGTCTGCAACAGCCTTGCTGAGACCCTTGCCTGCGCGGAGCTCTTCCTTGATTCTCTCGTATATGATGACGTTGGCGTCAACTGCCATACCGAGTGTGAGGACGAGACCTGCTATACCTGGGAGTGTGAGGACTGCACCGAACGACGAGAGGGTTCCGAAGAGGAATACCACGTTGCAGACGAGTGCGATGTCAGCCACGAGACCGGCGCCCTGGTAGAAGCATACCATGTAGATGAGTATGAGTATGAAGGCGAGGATGAATGAAAGGAAGCCGGCTGAGATGGATTTTGCGCCGAGGGTAGGACCGACAACGGCCTCTTCAACAATCTTTGCCGGAGCAGGAAGTTTACCAGACTTGAGAACGTTTGCAAGGTCTTCAGCCTCTTCTGCGGTGAAGTTGCCGGTGATTGAAGAGCTGCCGCCTTCGATTGCATTCTGTACGTTAGGATATGAATATACGGTGCCGTCGAGAACGATGGCGATCTGTTTGCCTATGTTCTGCTTCGTGAGCTGTGCCCAAATCTGCGCGCCCTCGCTGTTCATGTTCATTGAAACGTTAGGGGCTGCACCATTGTTGCCGAATTCCACGCGTGCTTCAGTGACCACGTCACCGTCGAGAGGAGCCTTGCCTGTTGAGGCGTTAATGGCAACGAGTTCAAAGATGTTGCCGTTGTTGAGGCCCGGCATGTCGGTAGGCTTTGCGCTTAGCATAGGAGTGAAGCCGCTCTTGAAGAGTCTCCTCACGTCAGGTCTTGCGAGAAGGGCGTTAACCTTCGAGGTGTCGGTGTAGTTTACCCAGCCTATGAGAGCTGAACCCGACTGTGCAGGGGTGAGGATATCGAAGAGGCTGATGGAGTCGGTGGCATAAATCTGCTCTGCCGCTCTCTGGAGGCCCTCTCCGAAATCCGCGCTGTTGAAGGTTGGCCAGAACTCAAGGGATGCGGTTCCCTGGAGAAGCTTTCTCACACGCTCCGGTTCCTTTACGCCCGGAAGCTCCACGAGGATCTTGCCGCTGTTGCCGAGTTTCTGGATGTTAGGCTGGGTAACACCGAAACGGTCGATACGGTTTCTGAGGACGTTGAAGGAGTTGTTGATGGCACTCTCCGACTGAGCCTTGAGCCAGGTGATTACCTGCTCGTCGGTGGTCTTTGCATTGACGCTTGCAGCGTTCTCCGCGCTGCCGAACACCTGATTGAGAGGGTTCCTTGTGGTTTCCTTCCAAGCCTGTCCGAAGAGAGTGATGAAATCTGTACCCGAACCGTCCTGCATCTTGAGTTCCTTTGCCTTTGCGAAAGCAGTCTGGAAGTCAAGATTCTGGTTTGATGCGAGAGCGCTCACGAGGTCTTCAAGCTGCACCTGAAGAGTTACGTTCATGCCTCCCTTGAGGTCGAGTCCGAGATTGATCTCCTTCTCGAGGATTTCCTTGTAAGTGTAGCCGAAGTAGATTTTCTGGTCGGAAAGCGAGTCAAGATAATTCTTCTTGAAGGCGTCCTTAGCCGCAATCTGGTCGGCAGGATTCTCGATGGCTGCAGTTGCTTCGACGGCTGCCTTCTCAGCCTTCTTGTTCTGGAGCGAGCTCACAGCTGTGAAGGAAAGCTGGTAGACGCAGGCGATTGCGAGCAGGATTGCCACCAATCTGATTGCACCTTTACTTTGCATAGTGTTTTATGTTTAAATTAATTAATTGCCAAAATGCGCAAATAGGGCACAAAATTAGCAATTTTTCATTACAAAGAAACTATATGTAAAGTATTTCTTATTTTTGCGTGTTTTCCAACAAGGTTTAAGGATGAATCTGCTTACTGGAATCGGCATTTTTGCGACAGCCCTGCTGTCGGTGCAGGTCGGTCATGCTGCGGGAGCCTCTCCGGAGTCTCTTCTCCAGTCCGACAGCCTTTCGATTGCCGACAGCCTTTGCCGGTCATACGAGTTCGAGAAGGCCCTTGTGCTGCTTGGGGTTCCTGACCTGGACGCCGGACATGACAACGACCCGGCCCTCGATTCTGCCCGTACCGCGGCCTCCAACGGACTGAATATGCGGTCCTTTGTACATGAACCCGTGGTTGTCGCCCGCGAACGTTTTTCGCTCGACGATTTCTTTCTCTTCTATCCTTTCGCCGACCGTTCCTGGATACCCACGCCCAATGCTCTTGACGGCAGGAGCGGAAGTTTCTCAAAGGCAAGTTATGCACCGGCGGGCAGCACGGAAATTTACTTCTCCGCCCCGGACGGTGACGGCGTTCGCAACATATACAGAACAGAATGCCGAGATTCCGCATGGACACCGCCTTCACTCATAAACGAGGCCCTCACTTCAGACAGGGACGAAATCTATCCTGTGATTTCCCCAGACGGCAACACCCTGTGGTTCGCGTCCGACGGCCTTTACGGAGTTGGCGGCTACGACCTCTACGTCACGCACAGAAATCCCGCCAGCGGCGACTGGGGCGTGCCTGAGAACATGGGCTTCCCGTACTCGTCGCCGGCAGACGACTTTCTTTTCATGAACACGGACGACGGAAAGTATTCCATGTTTGCGTCTAACCGCGACTGCTCCAAGGATAGCGTTGTCGTATATGTGCTTGAATATGACGGCTTTCCCGTGAGAAAGCCCATGACACCGGAAGAAACGGCTTCGGTTGCGGCCCTCATTCCTGTTGATGACATGACCCGCATGGACAACACCTCGGCTGTGTCCGCCGGGGGTGTGGATACCACTCCTTACATAGTTGCGATGGCTTCGGTCAGGTCGTTGAGGGATTCGATAGCCAGTCTCGGCGTCGAGGAACTCCGCAAGGAATATGCAGAGGCATCCGAGGCTGAACGCGAAGCCCTCTCTGAACGCATACTCTTGGCGGAGGTCAGGCAGGGAGATTTCGAGGACCAACTGGCTCTGGCGAGTGCGGAACTTCAGAAGATAGAAAGGGAATTCCTTTTCAGCGGAGTTGTGCTTGACCAGGCCAAGCTTTCGGCCCAGGCGGACAGGGAAGTGGTGGGGGCTTCGTCCAATTATGCCTTCACGCGCAACTCTCTTTCGGGATCCCGTCCGTTCAGCTTTCTCCCTGCTTATGTGGCTCCGGACGAGGCGACCTTTGAGATAATGCCGGAGGGCAGCTTTGCCGGCCACCTTTTTCTCCCGGACGGGATTGTCTACCAGATCAGAGCCTATGCTGGTGAAAATCCTGCCGGAGTCCGCGACCTGAAGGGCCTGTCCCCGGTCTATCAGACCCTTGAGAACGGCCAATATGTGGGAAGGGTGGGCATATACCGATCCTACTCCGAATGTCTGGCCCACCTCAACTCCGTCAGGAAACTTGGCTTCCGTGAAGCCGCAATCGACGCCTATATCGATGGACTTCCGGTTTCCATCGGGACTGCAAGGTCTGCGGAAAAGTCAAGATAAGTCTCAGCCCTCCTGTTATGTTCCGCTTTTTTGGTTATATTTGTTTGTTCACGGGGCCATTCCCCGCGCAACTTTTTATATGGGACTGATCATAGCACTTTTCCTGATAGGCATCCTGCTCCTTCTGCTGGAGGTTTTCATCACACCGGGTTTTGGCCTTGCGGGTATTCTTTCCGTTGCCTCACTAGTGTATGCGTGTGCGCGGGTCTTTTACGAATACGGACTCACAGCAGGCCTTATCACTACCGCGGCCGTCGTGCTTCTCATCATTTTCATGATAGTGTGGTTCGTGAAAACCAAGTCATGGAACAGGCTTGCCCTCGAAACCAGCATAGATTCGAAGGCTGGCCAGTCTGCATCGGAAGCGGAGCCCGGTGAGGAAGGTGTGACCATCTCCCGTCTCGCCCCCCTGGGGACAGCCCGCATAGGAGACAGAACGATGGAGGTCAAGTCCCTTGCCGGCATCATTCCTCCCAACACCCGGATAAGGGTGGAGATGATAGAAAACGGAAATATCTGTGTAACTGAAATAAAGTAGACTCTTATGGATCAAATGTTATTTGTATGGATAGCGGGCGGACTCTTCGCCCTCATCATTTTCCTCAGGTTCTTCCCGGTGACCCTCTGGTTTCAGGCTGTGATTTCCGGAGTGAGGGTTTCGCTCCTGCAGCTTGTCCTCATGAGGCTCAGGAAGGTCTCGCCGAACACAATAGTGATGGCTCTCGTCACGGCCACAAAGGCCGGTCTCAAGCTTCAGGCCAACCAGCTCGAGGCTCACTACCTTGCAAGGGGCAACGTTCCCAAGGTCGTGAACGCCCTCATATCCGCAGCCAAAGCCAATATAGAACTCGATTTCAACAAGGCTGCCGCCATTGACCTTGCCGGACGCGACGTGTTCGAGGCTGTCCAGATGAGTGTCAACCCCAAGGTGATCAACACCCCTCCGGTAACGGCGGTCGCTAAAGACGGCATCCAGCTGGTTGCCAAGGCCCGTGTCACCGTAAGGGCCAACATCAAGCAGCTCATCGGAGGTGCGGGCGAGGAAACCGTGCTTGCGCGAGTGGGCGAGGGTATTGTTTCCAGCATCGGATCTGCAGAAAGTCACAAGCAGGTGCTGGAGAATCCGGATTCCATCTCCAAGGTGGTTCTTGAGAAGGGTCTCGATGCGGGAACAGCCTTCGAGATACTTTCCATAGACATTGCTGACGTGGATGTTGGAAAGAACATCGGAGCCGTCCTGCAGATGGATCAGGCTGAAGCCGACAAGAACATTGCCCAGGCCCGTGCCGAAGAGAGGCGTGCGATGGCAGTCGCCCTCGAGCAGGAAATGAAGGCTAAAGCTCAGGAATCTAGGGCCAAGGTTATAGAGGCGGAGGCTGAAGTTCCTCTTGCCATGGCCGAAGCTTTCCGCAACGGCAATCTCGGTATCATGGATTATTACAGGATGAAAAATATCCAGGCCGACACAGAGATGCGCGAAACTATTGCAAAACAATAATTCTTTAGTATCTTTGCAATCCCTTCTGGCGTAAGACCAGTTTCAGCAAGGACCCGGTGAGATGGGTGAGTGGCTGAAACCAGCAGTTTGCTAAACTGCCGAACGTAATTACGCGTTCCGGGGGTTCGAATCCCCCTCTCACCGCACGATACGTTGAGTATCAAAAACTTACAAAAATTACGCAACATTTTACACAATGTTGCGTATTTTTTTTGCCCGTCAAAGACCCTCTGCGCCCTTTTGTCCGGCCCTCATGACACACTGAGCATAATGGACTTCTTGAC
>JABUTS010000015.1 GCA_021443565.1 Bacteroidales bacterium
GCAGTCCTTACCTGTCCCGCAACCTTCCACTCGCTGCCATCAAGGTAGTAGAGCTTCCAGTATTTTGGATTGGTAGCCGAAGTACGGGTCTCGAAGCTTATCTTCATGATGGATCCGCCCGGAACAGGAGCGTCTGCAGTGAACTGGCAGTAGTCTCCCGGCCATGCACCGGTGACGCGAGGGCAGTTGCCGGACACATCAAAGAGGGTCTTGTTGTTTACGTCGACAGCCTTTCCGGCCTCGTTGTTATAGATTATGGTACCCTTTCCTGTCGTCGAGTTCACAAGGCCTCCTGCAGGCCAGGTGGCGGTGTAGTTGTTGCCAGCCACGCCCACAGTCCACTGCACAGGGAAACCTTCGATTTCCACGTCCGCACCGAACTGGGTAACAGGTATCACCTTGTTGAGCTCTGGATTCTCAGGACAGATGATACTGACGTTGAAGCCGCGTATGGTTCCGTCAACATTGTTAGGCAGCTTGAAGACAAGGGTGTCCGAAAGCTGGTCGGCTGGATGCTCGGTATTGTCGGCAAGCCAGGTGTCGAGGTCAGGAGTTGCATATTCCTCCATAGGGGCGATGGCATATGTCCACTGCTTGTTGGACTGAATCCTGATTCTCTGCGTGCCGCCGGAATTGGCGACGTCAGCCTTGGTGATGTTGGTCTTGAGGAAATCGATAGCCTTGTCCTGGTGAATCACGAAATAGCCCGGAACGGTTATATCCTTCTCTCCGTCGTTGAGCACGAACTGGAAATAGGCTGTCCTGTCGTTATTCTGGTCGTTGTTGCGGTTGATTCGGAAGAAGATCTGGCCTTCCTGGTCTCCGCCGTATTCCGGATAAGGATGAACCCAATCCTGTCCGTCCTCGGCGGATACGATGCGCCACTTGCAGTTGGAGTAGACGTTGAACCTGTCGCTCTTGAGCACCTCGTTAGCCGCGTCTGCTGCTCCCGCGTACTGGAAGTATGTTGCCTCCAGGGTATAGTTCATATTCTCACCGTAGGCCATGAGTGTGGTCTCGGTGTCGCTCGGGGTGGCAAGTCTGAACTCCGGAACTGCAACTATCTCTGCAAGGTCACGGCATGAGCTGAATACGGCCGTGAAAGCGAGGGATGCTGCTATTAGTCTAATTATTCTTTTCATTGCCTGTCAGATTAAAGAGCGCTGTGCTCTGTGTATGGATCCCTGTGACCGTCGTGGTGCTTTGCATAGCTCCAGTCAAGCCATCCGTGCATGTCGTTTGCTGACGCTCCCATTCTCTGGAGAGCAGCCTCGACATTCTTTGGGTTGGTTGAACATGTATATGCCGGATAGAGGAAACGGGTAGGAAGTTCGTACTGATTGTAGTTGGTTCCGTTGCCTATTATGACGTGAGGATACTCCGTCCTTCTCCACTCGTGATACATCTGCCAAGGGACATAGAGGAGGGAGAGCCACTTCTGGGTAGCGATGAGTTCCTCTGTGCTCTTTGAAACCGAAGTCTCGTCTGCAGTGGATGCCAGATCCCAGCTTGCAAGTCCGGAAGCAAGGAAATTGGTCACGTCAGTGGCCTTGATGGTCTTAGGCTTCGAGTTGAACTTCACGAAAGGAGCCCATTTCTCTATGCTTGCCGTAACCGCAGCCTCATAGTATTCCTTCGCGGTCTTTGGCATGGTGAGGAGACCGGAGTTCACGCCCTCGGCAAAGATGAAGAGAATCTCGGAGTAATCCATCCACCAGCCCGGCTGGTCTTCTGCGGCGAGAGTGTTGTAGTTGGGAACGCAGAGCTTCTGCTTCTCGGCTTCCTTCTTCTCGGCCTCGGTGCAGCCTGCCACTGTTCCTATCCACTTGTCGTCTCCGCCTGAAACGCCCCAGATGTCAAGACGAGGGTCCTTGAAGAGGGTCTCGAACTTGTCGTTCTGGATAACCGTCACCTTGACGAAGCTCTGGGTGAGGCGGCGCATGGTGATGTCATTCTTTTCTATCCTTGAACCTGCCGAAGTGATGCTGGTGCCCGTTCCGAAGTATGACTTGTAAGGGTCCACAGCCTGGAAGGTAAGAGTGGCATTGTCTGCGTTGGAAGCAAACACTGGATAGGTTTCCGGATCGTTGATCACCGCCTGCATTTCGCTCCAGTACTTGCTGTCGATACCGCCCATGCGGCAGAGAAGGCGGAGTCTGAGGGAGTTGGCGAACTTACGCCACTTTCCTGCATTGTCACCGTAGATGGCGTCGAAACCACCCACGAGAGGCTTCGGATTCTTTGCAAGAATCACGTTTGCGGAGTCGAGATCCACGATTATGCCCTTGAAGACTTCCTCCTGGGACTCGAAGGCAGGAGTGAGGTTTGAAGAACCCTGGAACGCCTCATGGAAAGGCATGTCACCATAAATCGAACATACCTGCTCGAAGCAGATGCTCTTCAGAATGAGACCCACGCCCTTGTAGAAGTCGTCATGTTCCTGCTCGGCGAGAGACATCATGTGGGTGCAGTCGAAAGCCGATCTCACATACTTGTCCCATACGCCCTGATGGTTGCTGGCTGTGATGTTGTACATGTGCTCCTGACGGGTGCCGGAGTTGGTGGCCGCGGTCACCTGGCAGAGCTCGTTCACGAAGTACATGCCGTCGTACTGGAAGTTACGTCCCAGACTGTAGATTATAGGCTCGATGCAGTTGTATGACTTTACCTGGCCTACCGTGAGGTTGTTGGGGTTCTTGTTTATCTCCTCGAATTTTCCCGTACATGCAACGGCTGCCGTTGCAACCGCTGCTGCTATGATGAACTTGATAGCTTTCATGTTAGAACTGGAGTTTGAGGTTGAAACCATAAGAACGGTTCATAGGGAATGAACCTGACTCAAGACCTCTCTTCACGTTGCTGCCAACGAGAGTACCTGCCTCCGGATCGAAGAGAGGGTAGTTGGTGATGCAGAAGAGATTGGTCGCGAAGAATGCGAGCGAAGCGCCCTGGAGCACCTTCTGCTTCTCAATCAGAGTCTTAGGGAGTCTGTATTCGAGACGCAGCTCCTTCAGCTTGAAGAACGAGGTGTCGTAGGTGTATGTGTTCGCGTTGTAGCGGTCGTGGAGGCCCTTCGAGTAGAGGGAGTTCACGTCCGTACAGAGAACGGTGTTCTTCTTGTAGATGGCTGTGCCTTTCTCGTCGACGCCTACATAATTCACACCGTCAACGATAAGACCGTCATAACGGCCCGGAAGCGAACTGGTGAGTTTGCCCTGGTATCCGAGTATGGCCTGGGTGACTGAGTAGGTGTCGCCTCCGAGTTGTGCGGAGAAGGTCATGTTGAGGGTGAGATCCTTCCAGCGGAGGGAGGTGGAGAGGCCGCCCAGCCAGTCAGGATTGATGTTGCCCACCTTCGAGTAGTTGTTGTAACCTTCAGGGTTGTTCGCGGAAGCTGCGCCAGGAAGGCCGTCACTCTCATTGATTATGACAGCTCCCGAGCAGTCGATGCGGTTGCCGTTCTCGTCAAGGATGTATGAGCCTGTCGCTGCGCGAGGTACGTCGTATCCGTACATGTCACCCATCTTCTCGCCCACGAAATTGTAGATATGGAAACGGCCGCCAATGGTAGTCACATAGTTTGACTCGTATGGAGTATCATTGTCCCAGCCGTCGTACATCCTCTCAAGAATTGACACGTAACGTGTTGCGTTCATGTTCACTGTCCATGTCCAGTTCTTGGTCTTGACAGGAACGAAGCTTGCGCTGATTTCAATACCCTTGTTGCGTATGAGGCCTATGTTCTGGGTGTAGTACTTCGAGCCAGTGATGTAATCGTACGGCACATCATAAATCTGGTTGGTCGCATCCGACTGATATACTGCCACGTCAAAGCCTATGCGGTTCTGGAGGAACTTGGCCTCGATTCCGACCTCGACTGTCTCGACATTCTCAGGCTTGAGATCGATCTTAGGCGAAGTGGCACCGAGTTCGTAGCCTCCCGGGAAGAGGGTTGAGGTGTAGCTGTAGTCAAGGGAGTACGGGTTGGTATCCTTACCCACGTTAGCCCATGAAGCGCGGAGCTTGAGGAAGGTGAACCAAGGGGCATTGGCGTGGAAATTGGCGAGCTTGTCAATCACGAGGGAGCCGCTGACCGAAGGGTAGAAGTATGACCAGTAACCCTTTGCGAGGGTTGAAGACCAGTCGTTACGTCCTGTCACGTCAATGTACGCCCAGTCCTGCCAGCCGAGAGAGAGGAGGCCGTAAAGGGAGTTCACGACCTTCTGCGAACGGTAGGCGGAGATGTCCGGAACAGTGCCTGCAGGATAGTTGTCGATGTTGTAGATACCGTCGACGTTGAGGGCGGTGATGGTGGTCTTGAGCGTTCTTCTGCTGTAGTTCATCGAGTTGCCGCCGAAGCCTGCAGTGAATGAGAGCTTGTCCTGAATCCAACTGTTGTTGTACTTGAGCATGAAATCGGTGTTGATTTCGTAGATGTTGATGCTCTGCTCGCGGTACCAGCCGTCCACATAGTTGTATGAAAGCTTAGGCTTGCGCTGGGTACGGAACTCGTTGTTCATGTCCACGCCGGCCTTCACGTCGAGGGTGAGATGCTTGGTGATGGTGGCTGTTGCGCCGAGGCTGCCGAAGAAACGGTCCTTGTCCATCGAGTTGGTCATCTCGTAGAGGGTGCGGTAAGGGTTGTAGTAGTTTGTACGCATGACAAGGTGCCCCTCGTCATAATTGTACTTGTTCCACCTGCCGTTGAAATACTCGTCATAGAAATCCTGCATGCCGTTGGTGTTGGAAGACCATACGAGCTGGTACATGACCGAGTTGTTGTTGTATGCCGATGAAGGCATGTTGTCGGAATCGGTGCGGTAGTAGTTGGCCTTCGCATTGATCTTGATGGCCTTGCTTATCTCCGACGAAACCGAGAGTGAGAACTGCTGCCTTGCGAAGCCTGTGTTGGGAAGGATGTACTGGTTGCGCGTGTCCTTGATTGAGGCGCGCACGCTGGTGCCCTTGCCGTTGCCGCCTTCGATGCTGATGGAGTTCTCCATGGTCGAACCGGTGCGGAAGATGCCGGTGAACCAGTCGTCGGCATAGACCCAAGGAGTCCTTTCGGCTATCATGGTGTCCCAGTTCATACCATTGTACTGGTAACGCATCTTGGTTCCGTCGCCGAAAGGCTCGCCGAATGCGGTACGCGACCAGTTGTGGGCGACACCCTCGGAAGTTGTGTCCGGATACCAGAGGTTGTACTCGCTCACGCCGTTGTCGCCACCGGAGCCGTATTCCTTTTGGAGATCAGGCCAGTAGCCGGGATGGTCGAAGGTTGTGCTGTGCGAGAAGGTCACTCCTATGCCCCTGGTCTTGCTGCCGCTCTTGGTGGTGATGATCACGGCACCGTTACCAGCACGAGAACCGTAAAGCGCAGTTGCAGCAGCTCCCTTGAGGACTGTGATGGACTCGATGTCGTCAGGATTGATGTCAGATGCTCCGTCACCGAAGTCAACAGGCGCATCCTGGTTGGTATAGAGAGCGCCCGATGCATTGGAGATGGAACCCGAAGTGATAGGAATTCCGTCAACTACGAAAAGGGCCCCGGAGTCGCCCGAAAGTGATGACTCGCCGCGTACCACGACTCTCTGGGAACCGATAGGACCGGAAGAAGCTCCGTTGAACTGTACGCCGGCGACCTTACCCTGAAGGCCGTTCAGCCAGTTGGAACTGGAAGCTTGGGTTAGATTTTCACCGGAAACGTCAGTTGCGGCATATCCGAGAGACCTTTTCTCCCTCTTCATGCCGAGAGCAGTGACGATGACCTCGTCGAGCTGCTCGGTATCCGGCTTCATGATGACTTCGTAGAAGTTTGACTTGCCGACAGTGACGGTCTGCTCAAAATAACCCATGAACTGGATTTTAAGGACGTCACCTGCCGAAGCCTTGATGGAGAATTTGCCGTCAAGATCTGTGATGGTGGCGGTGTTCTTCCCATCCACGACTACAGACGCGCCTGTCATAGGCGTTGGTTTTTCCGTGTCATATACGACACCCGTCACCGTCATCTGGGCGAAAGCCTGCACGCCGAATGCGAGAAGGCCTGCCAAGGACAACAGCATAGTGCGTATTGACCTGTTGAATTTGTTTGTCATGATGGTTTGTTATTGTAGTATAGTTGCTATTCGAGAGCCTTCTTCTCGCTCGGAATCAGGACTGCGCAGAGTATGATTCCCACGAGGCTCGCTATCACGAAGATGAAGTTGGCCATGCTCCATGCCTCCACTGAGCCGGACTTGGTGACTGCTCCAATCACTATCTTGGAGAGAAGCGAGTCGCCGAGAAGGTAGCCGAAGAGGCCGACGAAGCCTGCAGCGGTGCCGGCGGCGTTCTTGGGCACGGTATTGAGAGCCTGCACGCCTATGAGGGCGACAGGGCCGTAGATGAAGAAGCCTATTATGATGAGGGCAGTGTAGACAAAAATCTTCGGGCTGATTCCCAGAGCCTCCCCCATCAGAGGGGCCTGCCAATAAAGAAGGGTGCCGACAAGCACCATTACCATACATATCACGTTAGGCATGGCACAGCGTCCCTTGAAAAACTTCGCGGACACCCATCCCATGAAGATGGTACCTATCGCTCCGACATAATTATGGACTGAAAAGGCAACCTTGCACTCAGCCTTGTCCATTATGCCCGAAGTCTGCAGATAACTCGGCGACCAGTCGCTGATGCCGTATCGCACCATATACACAAGCACGTTGGAGATTGCAATCACCCACAGAAGCCTGTTCTTGAGCACGTGGTCCACAAAGAGGGTTTTGAAAGGCAGTTTCTCGCCCGCCGCTCCCTTGGACTTCACTCCGCTGTGGTCGTTTCTCCAGTCAGCCACCGATGGAAGGCCGCAGGACTCGGGAGTATCCCTGAGGGCCCACCAGCAGAAAAGCGCTATGAGAATGGCAACGAGAGAAGGCACGATGAAATCCGCTCTCCAGGTCTGGGCTATGCCCATGGTACCGAAAACGGCCACGCCCCACATCGCGAGCATTCCGAGCGAACCGCTGCCTATGGTGTGGGAGGTATTCCACATGCTCATCATGAAGCTACGCTCGTTCTGACTGAACCAGTGCGCCATGATTCGTCCGCATGGAGGCCAGCCCATTCCACTGAGCCATCCCACAACCAGCATGAGGGCGAAAATTATCGCAGTGTTAGCGGCAATGCTGGTTGTAAAAGGGAAAATGCCGACGGCTATCATGGTGAGGGCGGAGAGCACAAGACCGATGCAGAGGAACTTCCTTGCGTCGGAACGGTCTGATACCGTACCCATTATGAACTTGGAGAAAGCGTAGGCGATGGAAATCGCGGACATCGCAATTCCGGCGGTGGCATTGTTGATGATGCCCTCATTAACCATGTCCGGGGCGGCCAGCGCGAGGTTCTTCCTCACGAGGTAGTAGCCCGCATAGCCAAGGAACGCTCCTGCGAACACCTTGATTCTCATGGACTTGTAGGTCTTGTCGATTTTTTCCTTTGGTAGCTGCTCCCTGGCAGCAGGTGGATCGAGAAATCTTGACATAATTGCTGTTGATTGTTATTTGTATTCCCTGAGGTCTGCGGACATGGTCAGAGGACGCGTCATGGTGTGGGTGTAGATGTTCCCGAAGCGGTCCGTTATCCTGAATTCCAGAGTGCTTGTGGCTGAACTGGCCTGTACCCTGAACATGTGGGCGGTGGTGCCGGTGCTGAACGAGGATTCGCCGCCGTTGTTGAAGCGGGCGGCCTCGTATGCCACAAGGTGGAGCGGATCCTTCATGCTGACCTTGGTCCAGCTGAGTTCCTTGCCGTTTTCAGTGACCTTGATGGTCCATGACGGGTCGTAAGCCCAGATATTGAAGTAGACCATATTGTCTGACTTCCTGTCCGCCCAGTCCGAAGCGTCGCCGTTGAAGGCTGC
>JABUTS010000220.1 GCA_021443565.1 Bacteroidales bacterium
GGCTGCAGTCCCGAAACCTTCGAAGCCTTACGGAGGGTGAAATCCACGGGCACGTCAAAATGGATGTCGTCAGCGACGGAGTCAATCTGGCGCACCCATGTGCGGAAGCCGTAGTCGCCTTCCTTCAGTTCAATGACCCTCGTACCGTCAGCCGGAGTAGTGCCGCCGTGGCGGTTGAAGCAGCAGCGGCCGTAAACGCAGGCTATGCCGCCTATGCGTGCAACATAGTCGTTGTCATGGTCGTGTCCCACAAATATCGCATGGACGTCACCGTTCTCCTCGAAGGCGGACATAAGGCCCGAATTGAGCTCGCCCGGGCACTCCGGCTCTCCCCTTCTTCCGCATACAAGTCCCTCGGAATAAGCCTCGTAGAACTCGTTCAAAGGAATATGGAAGAAGGCGTATGAAGGTACGGGCACGTTGCCGTTGGCCTTTGCGAAGGCCCGGCTGTTCTCCACATACCATTGCACCTGGTCGTGGGTAATCCAGCCGTAGTCCCAGTGGGTGGCAACTGGCGAATAGTCCCCGGAATCCATGAGGTAGAGCACTGCAGCGGTCTTTCCGCCCCTGCCGGTGATGGTCAGAACCATATCTTCGAGATACCCGTCCCCGGAGAGGGTGTTGATGCAGAGAGGGTCGTTCACGAAGCACTGCGGAAGGTCAAGGTCGGAGAGCTGCTCCTCGCGGTCGTGGTTGCCATAGACGCAGGCGAAAGGTATACCCTTGGGGGCCAGCATCTTGAGAATGCTCTCCCACATTTCCTTGAGATTGCCGCTGGTCACGTTGTCCCCCGTGAAAATGATAAGGTCAGGTTTCTCGGTGTCTATCACGTCCGAAAGACGCCCCAGCACAAAACTCCTGTTTTCCTCAGAGCTGTTGGTGCTGAAATGGGTGTCCGTAATCTGGACTATCCTGAAGGTGCCGTCCTGACGGAAGGCGAACGTGCGCTCCTGCTTCGGGCAGCCAGAATCAGTGCCGCAGGCAAATAACGCGAACGCTGCCGCAAGCAATGCTGTAATCCTCTTCATCTTATCTGCAAAGATCCTTAATTCTGTTTGCTATGTCCCTCTGATAGTAGCGGCCTATGAAGTTGGATGCACCCGGGCCGTAAGAGAGAACTATAGGGTATACCGGAGTATGGTCGTTTGAGAGATAGTAGCCTGTCACGCGGCCTGTTGCGTTGTCTCCATCCACGAGAATGAGAGCGCCGCACTCATGGTCGGCGGTGACAATCACGAGGGTTTCGCCGTTTGAGTCGGCAAATTTAAGAGCCTCTGCAATGGCCTTGTCGAAGCTGAGGGTCTCCATGATTGAGCCCGGGAGGCAGCGGGAGTGGCCCGCATAGTCAATTTTCGCGCCCTCGACCATCAGGAAGAAGCCGTTCTCGTTTGCCTTTGAGAGCTTTGTGATAGAGCGGCGGGTCGCGTCTGCAAGAAGGTCGATGTTGCTGACGGTGGCAGCCTTGTCCATCTCCTCGTCTATACAGATTACCTTCTTTGCGCTGTCATTTATGTCAGATACGTTGCGTACGAAATCATAACCGAGTGCGGTAAGTTCTGCAGGCATGTCGAGACCGTCGTGACGGCGGGTGGTCATATCCTTGATGCCGCTGCCGGCAAGCACGGTGAGTTTGTTGTCAAGCAGGCCGCGGGTGATTATGTCAGAGCTGTCGCGTTCCACGCAATGGCCGTAGAACGCCGCCGGGGTCGCATCGTCCATATCGCCGAGGGTAACGACTCCGCAAGCCCTGCCCTTGTCATAAAAGAAGTCGGTGAGGGAAGGGGTTGGTGTACCGTCATCCCCGGCGGAAATATGCCTGTTGGTGTGAGTCACGCCCGTGGCAAGACCGCTGCCGGATGCGGCGGAATCGGTGGTGAAGGCATCGTTCGACGAGTTGTTGACCATGCCCATATAGCGCATATTCATCATTGAGAGGCCGAAATTCGCGCGGTCGGCTGCAATCATCTGCATGATGCCCATTCCGTCACCAACCATGAGAATGACGTTCTTTATCGGCTTGTCTGTCGCGCCGTCATTAAGGTAGGTCGGGGTGTATGTTTCCACAAGCTCGGTAAGCTGGAGCTGGTCGTTGTGGAAGCCCTCGAAGTCCTTGGTAATCTTGTCCAGCCTGTCGGTTCGGGTAATCCCCGCCTCTGCCGGGCCGGTAGCCCCCAGAATCGAATAATTCTGGTTGCTCCAGTTCTTCAGGAACTCTGCGCACTTCTCCGGAATGTTGGTATTGATGTAGTCAACGCCGAAATTAATCCAGGTGTACCAGCAGGTCACGGTGTCGGGTGCACCCCAGAAACGTATAGGCTTGCCGAGGGCATGAGCCCTTGCAATGGCATCCCTGACCCTTACCTCCTGCTCATAAACCAGGGTTCCCTTGCCGTTCCACTCGGAGTAGGCCCCGAAATATTCGCTGAAGAGCACCACCCTTTCGAGCTGCTCGGGCGTATACTCCTTGTCGAGGGTACCGTCAAATCCTATGAATGCCGGGTATTTGTAATAATCCTTCGGTGCTGGCCCGTTGCCGGTGATGATAACCTGGCAGGCGTGAGGGTTGACGCTGCGGTCGAAGACCTCGGGATACTTTCTGAGTTTCTTGACGAGAGCCTTTATGAAAGCATCAGGGTCTTCCGACTTGATGTCAATCATCAGCTGGATATCGCGATTCGCGTCGTCGCTCCAGGCATGTCCCCCGTTGTAGCGGAAGACCTGCACTATAGGGTTGAGGTAGTATGTGTCGAAGTCCTGGTTGTAACTGAAGTCAGCCTTCTCGTGCCCTATGAGGAACTTTGACCCGCCCAGATAGAACATGTCGCACTCCACGGTGCGGACCTTCTGCGAATATGCCATCCAGAAAGGAGCCGACTGCGCATAGTCGTTATGCGAGTGAAGGTAGGCTGGATACTGGGCCTGTGCCGCAAGGCTGAGGGTCAGGGCAGCCAAGGCTGCCGTAAAGAATCTCTTCATGGCCTTTAGGACTTACTTTTCAAGGTCTTCAGGAAGGACTGGGCGCAGAGGCATTCCCACAGGAGCGAACTCAAGGGAGAGTCCCTGGCCTTCGCAGTCCTCGAAATACTCGATCTTAATGATGTGGGATCCCTTCTCGAGATAGAGCCTCCTGTTCTTGAGGTTCATGGAGTGGGAGCCGTCGTTGTCGATCACGACTGAATTGTCGATGATGAGCTTTGAGCCATCGTCCGAGGTAAGCCTGAAATCGTAGTTGCCTGACTCGGGAATAATGATATTGGAGCTGAAGATTGCAGCATAATGGTCTTCGCTGGACTCAACAGGCAGTTCCTGGAGTGAGAAATTGGAGACATAGCCTACAGCGTCAGCGCGGCCGAACTTGGTAAAGTCAGGAAGGACCTCGCCCATATAGTTCTTGTAAAGCTTGTACTGCACGCTGGCCTCACCTTCAACCCTTGACACTGCAAGGAAGTTGGAAGCCACCTGGCTGTAATTGCCGTTCCTGCAGGCAATGGCCTGTACGACGCACGACTGTGGGAGTTCAAAAGGTCCCTCATATCTGGTGGACTCGCTGGTAGGAGTTGTGCCGTCGAGGGTGTAGTAGATTTCAGCTCCGTCGACGTCGGCTGTGATGCTGACCTTTTCACCGTTCTTGACTATGCCCTTGAAAGGAGTCACGAGAGGAACTGGCACGTAGCATACGTTGGTCTTTGGCTCGAAGGCCTGCATCATGAACTTGCCCCTGCACTCCGGCGGAAGCTTGAATCCGAGAAGGCCTGCAACGGTGGCTGCATTGTCGTAGATCATGTTGGCATGCTCCATGACCTTGCCCTTGGTGACGCCCTTTCCGTACATGATGACAGGAATCTGGAGCTCTGCCATCGAGTCACCGCCGTGGCCGAAGTTGATTCCGCCGTGGTCTGCAGTGATTATTATGACCGCGTCCTTGAGCATGTTGCGTGACTCAAGTTCCTTGAGGAACTCGCCCACGCGCTCGTCCATGCGGTGGATGGCGTCGAAGAAGCCCTGGCTCTCATGGCCCTTTGAGTGGCCTGCGGCGTCGGTAAGGTCTATTGACACGAACAGGAGCTCAGGCTCATTCTCGAGATAAGACTCGAATGCAGCGTCAAGAATCTGCTCTGCATTGTACTCTGTCTGATGGTCGGAGCAGAGGGTCTTGTCGAAGACGCTCATATCATACATTCTGGTCTCCCCTGCCCACTCGATGTAGGCTTCCATGCGCGCGTCCGGCCTCTGCTCGCGAAGGCAGTCGAACATGGTAGGGAAGATGCCGATTTTGTTGGCAGTGGCTGGGATGATGCTGTAGCTGTCCGGTCTCCAGTCGTTGGAGGTGACGCCTGTCATCTCGAAAGGAGCGCCCGTTACCATGGACATCCAGTTCTGGCTGCTGGAGGTCTCGCGGCCGCAGCGGGTGTCGAGCGATACCGCTCCGTTTTCTATCATATAGTTGAAAGTAGGAGTCTCGGCCCTCTGGATGCCGATTGCGCTCATTGCGTCAAATCCGAGGAAAATCACATGCTTTGCCCTCGGAGTCCTGTCCTGACAGCAGCTGGTTGCGATGATTGCTATCGCAGCGAATACACAAAATAAACTTCTTTTCATATCTTTCTTTAGTTTTAAATTTCTTGTTTGAGATCCTTCACATCAGTTCAGGATGGCAGCCCTACGTCATTCCGAGGCGAAACCGAAGAATCTGTCTGCCGGTCCTTCACATACATTCAGGATGACGTGGCTAACGAATGAAGTACGCGTCGGCAGGGATGTCCCTGAACTCGCCGTCCTTCTCCCAGAGGACCTTGAGCACCTGCCCCTCGTAACTCTCAAGGTACTTGAGAGTGAAAGGATGCCTGCCCGCCTCCAGCGGAATGAAGCCCTTCATCATGGTAGCCGAATGGGTGCCGTCATTATCCACTACATCCTTGCCGTCAATCTGGAGCAGGCCGCCATCGTCGCAGTAGAGGGCGAAACTCCAAACCTTGGTTTCGGGGATGTCAAGATAGCCGGTATATATGAAACCGTAATAGTCTTCCTGATCAGCCGGGTCAAGCACAGGGCTCTCAATCTTGCCCTCCTTTACGAAAGTGCCGATTCTCGCTATGTCGTCCGTGCACCTGAAATCTCCCGTATAATACTTGTAATTTACTCCGTGTTCTGTGAAATCGCCCGCAACGCCAGGAATGAAATGGCATTTCTGCGGGGTTGTGCAGAATTCTATGCTCTCGTTGTCGCCCTTGAAGGCCTTTGCTCGTATGGTAGAGGTTTCCTCAATGCTTATAGGAGCGGAGTAGAGCGCGGATTCGCGAGTAGGCTCGCTGCCGTCGAGGGTGTAGCGTATTTCAGCGCCTTCGGTAAGGGTGCCGAGAGTCATGGTGAGTTTCTCGAGGAAGAGGTCGATGCGTCCGCCTTCGAGGGTGTAATAAACCGGTGAAACGAGGGTTTCGTCCTTTGTCATCGAATACGGGCGAGCCTCAGGAGCGGCCCAGAGTGACTTGTTCGGCTTCCTGCCGAGGGTGAAATGAAGTTCACCGCCGTCGAGCAGTTCCTCGTAGGTGATATAGGCCTTGTCGAGAACCCTGCCGTTGAATTCCACGCTCTGAATGTATTTGTTGCGTGCGGGGTCGTCTGCGGTAATGCAGAGTTCCCTGCCGTTAGGAAGAAACATGGAAGCCTTGTCGAAGAGAGGGCTGGTAAATGTGAACTCTGCCGAGCCCGGGCATACTTCATAAAGTCCGAGGGCGGACATGATGTACCATGCGCTCATCTGGCCGCAGTCCTCATTGCCTGAGATGCCCTCCGGAGTGTCGTCGTACATCTCTTCAAGCATTCGGCGGGTAAGTTCCTGAGTCTTCCAGGACTGTCCCAGCCAATTGTAGATGTAGATGATGTGGTGGCTCGGTTCGTTGCCGTGAACGTACTGTCCGACCATGCCAGTCATGTCCGACACATGGCCATTGATTTCAGAAGATGCGGAGAAGAGCCCATCCAGCGCCTCTATGAATTTGTCTTCGCCTCCGAGAAGATGGCACATGCTCCTGAAATCCTGAGGGGTGAAGAAGCGGTACTGCCATGCATTGGCCTCTGTATATTCGCGGCTCGGCTCGAACGGGTCGAAAGGATCGACCATGCTGCCGTCGAGATTTCGTCCGCGGAAGAAGCCTGTGCTGCCGTCGAAGACGTTGATGTAATTATGAGCGCGTTTATAGTAGGTTTCCGCCACGTCGGTCCTGCCTATGGCCTCCGCGAACCTTGCTATGCACCAGTCGTCGTAGGCATATTCAAGGGCGCAGGACACGTTCTCGCGCAGTTTGTTTGCAGGAATGTAGCCGAGTCTGGTGTAGTATGACGAGCCCTTTGCATTGATGTCGGACGATACTGTCATCGCGTTCAGGGCATAGTCCACGTCAAGTTCGGGAACGAGCCCCTTGAACCATGCGTCCACTATGAAAGGAATGCTGTGATAGCCTATCATGCACTCCGTCTCGCCCGAAGCGAGAGGCCAGAGAGGCAGCATGCCGGAAGCCTGGTACATGTCAAGACAACTGAACACTATGTCGTGGAGCTGGCGCGGATAGATGAGCGACGATAGAGGCAGCCATGCGCGGAAAGTGTCCCACAGCGAGAGGGTTGAATACATCTTCCCGAATCTGCACATGGCAATCTGGTCATTGTTGCGGCGGTAGATGCCGTTGAAATCCGAGGTGTTATTTGGAACGACCGCAGTGTGGTAAAGAGCGGTGTAGAATATTCTTTTCTGTCTTTCGGTGCCGCCTTCTACCCTGATGTTGTCTGCCAGATTCTTCCACATGTCTCTGGCTTCCTTGCGTACGGCGTCGAAATTGAAGGCGAATGCACCGCCTTCCACGTCAAGGTTATACCTGGCCCCTTCGTAGGAAACGGAAGAAATGCCGACCTTGGCAACCACAGGCCCCTGACCATCCGAGAAAGTGAGGACTGCCTGTCTGTTCTTGCTTTCAAATTGTTCAGGACTGTCAATGAACTTGTGGTCATCAACATACCTTACGGTTTCAATCTCCCTTGAGAACTGGGCGACGAAATAAATGTGCTGGTTCGGGACCCATGCACTTGAGACTCTCATGCCGACAATCTCGTCGGGAGCAGTCTGCTTTATCTCTACCTCCTTGATGATCTCTCCCGAAACGGAGATCACGTGCCCCATATCTATGACTATGTTGTGGGGCATGCCCTTGCAGAAGGTGTAGCGGTGCCACCCGGTGTGGGGAGTGGCGGTGAGTTCCGCCTTCAGGCGTTCATCCCTGAAATAGACGGAATAGTATCCGGCTGAAGCTTCTTCATCCTTATGGCTGTACTTGAGATGCTCGAAAATGTCCCCTTCGCGGCTTAGGTCTACGTCATGGTTGGTGGGGTGGAAAAGGATGTCTCCGAAATCAACGCAGCCTGTTCCGCTGAGATGAGTGTGGGAGAAGCCTATGATGGAGTCGCGGTCATAGTGGTAACCCGAAGATGCGTCCCAGACCTCACGATAGTTGTCGGGGCTGAGCTGAACGGCTCCGAAGGGAGTCGTAGCACCGGGGTAGGTGTGTCCGTGGAATCCTGTTCCGATGAAAGGGTCGATATAGTCGACGCTTTCCACAACATGGTTGCAGGACACTATTAAGGCGGCTGCCAATGCCGTTAATATGAATGAATGTCTCATCTGGATGGATAAAAAATGTTTTTATAAAAACAGGGTGACGTTACCGCCACCCTGTTGATATAGACGGGAGAAGACTACTGAGCG
>JABUTS010000042.1 GCA_021443565.1 Bacteroidales bacterium
AGCCATATACTTGACTCCAAGAGACTTGTGATGTTCTCCGAACGTTCGAGACAGCCGAAGGTTATGCCGGTTGCGAGAGCATCTATGCTGGTCGCGACAGCCATCGTGAACATGGTTCGGACAGAGAAGCTATCGTCGACACTTTCATCCTCCGCGCAGAAGGCTTCGCGCAACATGTTGCCGCCTATGAAGACAAGGAGGAGACATGCCACCCAGTGGTCGCAGCCTTCGATAGCGCCCTGAACGGCAGGGATGTTGGTGAAGAAATATATGAGCAGAAAGCCTATGAGAGGCATGAGGGCCTGAAAGCCTCCGAACCAAAGTCCGCAGCTGAGCGCATTGCCGACAGTAGCCTTTCTGACAGAAAGGCCCTTGCCGATTGAAACAGCGAAGGCGTCCATCGAGAGGCCTATCGCAATAAGCAGAAGATCCCAGAAACTCATATCATTTATTTATAAGGTGCAGCGTCCTTTAGCGCGACGCGGCGTTGCCAGGCAACGTGGAAGGTATCAGCCGCGCTGCACCTCGGCCTCATTCGGCCAGAACGCCGGCCACGGATTCTGCTCAATTCCAGCCATCTCGCAGATGGTGGCATGGGTGAGGTGAAGAAGCCTATCCACTTCGAGGTTGCGCCTGTTGTTGCGGTCGGGGAAGATGGGATGCCCCGCAGTGATTGTCATCAAAGGCTCGTTCTTCGGGCCGAGGTACTTGTATATGCCTTTCCTCTCACGGAAGGTTATGCACACGGGAACTATTGGCACATTATACTTGTATGCCATGGTGAACGCGCCCTTCATGAAAGGCTTGAGAGGTTTGTAGAAAGACCATCTGCGGCCCTCCGCGAAGACATTGATCCACCCTTTCCTCTCGTGTATCTCGTCGAAAGCCTCGTTGAACTTCGCCATAGCCGCCCTTGTATCGGGGACAGGGATTCCGCCGAAATGGCGGAGGCTCCAGCTGTCCTCACCGTTGATATGTTCCTTCAGCATCGGTGTCCAGAGGTCATGGTGGAGGAGTTGGGCAATCGCAGCGCCGTCCAGCCTGTAGCAGTGGTTGCAGACAGTGATGATGCCGTTCTTGAACTGGCTCTTGTATCCCCTGAGCACATCGCGTCCCCTGTAGCGCATGCCATACTTCAGTTTGTTGACAATATAAAGAGGACAATGGACTATGAAGTGCGCGACAGCATGATTCAGCCGAAATTTCAGCGACTTGTCGAAATACGGGAAATTCTCGTCAAAGACATAGTTCTTGACATTCTTGAAAGGAAGAAGTTTGGTAAGGGGATCGTCCGTGGGATAATCTATTCCCACGGACGGCTGGTAAACCCCTTCTTTAAGTATAAGTTCTTTCATGCAGGAAGACTCTGTAACGCAAGGAGGCCTTAAAGAACGTACCTTCCTATCACTGCGTGACGCTCTTCGTTCTGATTGAGCACGTTAGGCTTGAAACGTGATGCGTCCTGGCCGCTCGCTGTCACGATGGCCTCCTTGAACTTCTCAAAAGACCTGTCCTGGAGACGGAACACAGCAGGATCATGAAGACGGAAACTGTCCCTCTTGGCCTTGTATTCCATATTTGCTGCCTTGATGTTCTCGTCAACAACCTTCGCAAAAGCTTCTGCATCCTCCTGAGACACAGTCAGATCGGCAAACTCGAAATACCAGTCGTACCTCGACTCCTCAAGATTTGCATAAGCGGTGAAGTAGTTGAGTTGCGTGCCGGTCGAAGCCACAGCCTTGTTGACACCCTCTATGAACTGGCCCTCGTAAAGTTTCTCACCCGTAATCGTTACGATGCCGTTCACCTTCTGAATCATGTGGACGCAAGGAGTCTTGCCGAACTTTGGAGCGGAAGCCTCGAGAATGTCGTTCATGTTGTAACGGTATAGTCCTGAATAAGTCGTCACGAAAGGACAGTACCTCACGCCAGGCTCAAGCTCTGAAAGCTGGTAGAACCTTGCATCAGGATCCTCGAACTCGTCCGCCTTCTTGAACTCATAATAATGGAAATGAGGGAAGAGCACGGTGTCGAGCGTATCGTCGAGCACGAGACCGGCGCGGCACTCGGACGAGAAGTATGCGAACTCCTGGTAGAGCGTATGCTCAGGAAAACAACCTTCGAGATTCTTGAGATAGATCTGGGTATTTCCGCACTTCCAGGTCGTAAGTATCTGGAGGTTAGGCCAATAATACTTAGGTGTAACCTGGCCGTACTTTGCCTTGAGTTCGCGGAGCTCCTGTGCACGCTCAGGATTCGGCTTGAAATACGGCTGGGCGGCAGCGCGGATGTCGTCTGGAATGTTGACCTTGTCGCTGAGAGTACCATTCTCGATGTCCTTCACGAACTCGTCGAACCACCTGTCCACAACCTTCTGCATCTCCACCATGGTTGAAGGATTGGCTGCCACTACAATAGTGACGTTGCGCTCAATGCCCATACGCATGATGGCATAGTTGCGGGCCGTGTAGTCGTCGATGTTGAATATATCCGAAGGAGAAGCATAAAGTTTCTTCACGAAACCCGGGCAGTTCTTCTGGGTAAAGCCTGAAACGGAACCGTAGATTGTTCCGTCAGGGGTGTAACCTTCAATCTGCTTGCCCACCACGCAGACAATGTAGCCGCTGTAGGCCTTAGGCCTGTTCTTGATGAAGTTAAAGAGCCAGGTCTTGTTCATCTTGCCGTAGATGTTCTGAAGATAGGCCCTGGAAATAGGTATCCACTTCGGCTCGCCTGTGGCCCCTGAAGTCGTTGCATAAAGGAGAGGGCGTCCCTTGAAAAGAATGTTCTCGCTGCCTTCCTTCATCTTGTTCACATAAGGTCTGAAATCCTCATATTCCGTCGGCGCGATACATTCCTGATAGCGTTTGGTGAGCTCTGCAAAATCCTTAGCCTCGAGAATGTAGGAGAATTTGTGCTCCTTTCCATACTCGGTATCCTTACCGTACTCGAGTATCCCCCTGAGTGTCTTCTCCTGGCTTTTGTCTGGGTTCTTGCTGGCAGCCTTGAGCTTGAGATACTGGATACCTCCGGCCATGCCGAGCAGAAAATTCGGAACGAAAGATGAGTGTGTGTCCTGTTGTACTTTCATGGTTTATGGTTTAGTTAACTTGGTTAAGGTATTAAATTTTTATATTAGGTGTTATATTTCCTTGAATCTGATGCGCTCCCTGCGGCAAATGCGCTGAATGGTGAAGCGTCCCGTCGCCGCTGCGTTCGGAAGTCCGCCGGGCGACTGCAGCCACTGACCGGAGAGCATGGCGTTGTCCAGACCCTTGATGTAGCCCTTGTGGCTGACTTTTGGTGTATATGGTGTGAGTATGAAGCTCATGTAAGCCCCCTTGTATGCGTTGCAGTAGCGTTCGTAGGTCACAGGGGTTGTAGCGTCGAGAAGTTCAAGCCTGCCTTTGAGAGCGGGATATCTGTCTGTAATCATGTCCATCACCTGCTGTCCGAGAGCCTCCTTCTCCATCCTGTATCCGGGGAGGTCGGCGTTTCTTAGCTGTGACCACTTCATATAGTCGGACTCATACAGGGTGAACATGGCCTGCAGCACGCTGTGCCCCTCCGGTGCATAGTCCGGCTCGTAGTCGAAGTGCTTGAGCAGTATGTTGTCCACGTCGGTGCCGAGTACGTTGAGCGGCTGTTCGGGAGTGAGGGCGACGGACCATGAAGGGATGACGTCGGATGCCTTCCCATCAACCGAGAAATAGCAGTTGAAAGTGTTGTAGATGCGGTAGTCGTCGGCTTTATCGACATATCTGTCGCGGAAGTAACGGTCCATGAAACGCGGGCCTATGATTTTCGAGAAAGTCTCGTAAGTGTCGCAGGCGAAGACATACCAGTCCGCAGATGCGACGCTTCCGTCTGAAAACCTGACTGCCTTGATTCTTTTGCCAGAGAGTTCTATGCCGGTAGCCTCGTGAGAGGTGGTTATGCGGCCGCCAAGGCTCTCATAAAGGGCTGTCATCCTTGCTATTATGCCCGGAGAGCCTCCCTTGGGAAGGTCGCCGTTGCCGCTGCAGAACACGCCGTACACGAAAAACACGGAAGCCACGTTGTAGGTTTCGGGCATGTAGGCTGTAATCATGCGTCTGAGAAGAGGATGCCTGAAGCGTGAAGCATACTCGCCTATCGTCATCTTCGAGTATATGCCATGAATCTTCCCCACCTCCTTCATCGCCTTGAGCTTGCGCAGGAACTCCAGCGGGCTGAGCATCTCCTTCGGCTTGAGAGCCAGCATGTCCACAGCCTCATAGGTGCGTACGTTATTTATGAAAAGTTCTATTTCGTCTGCATCTTCAGGGCTGAGCTCAAGAAGTTCTTTCCTGAGCCTTTCGAGGTCCTTCCAGAAAACCAGTTTCTCTCCGTTCGACTCCAGTTCGAAAAAGGCCTCAGGCCTTATCATTTCCACTTCGGGGCCAAGCACTCCAAGCTGTTCCCAAAGCGTATGTATGTCTCTTGCGGAGTCTGTTCCTGTAAGCCAGTGGACGCAGTTGTCAAGAGTATAGCCTTTCCGTTTCCACGCAGTGCACTGACCGCCCGGAATGGCATGCTTCTCGTGAATCTCGCTGCTGAAACCGCTGCGCTGCGCAAAAATGCCTGCAGCAAGGCCAGCCACGCCGCCTCCTATGATGGCTATGGATTTCATTTGAGAAAACTTTTGATATCGGGAACTTTGGACGAGTCCCGGGACACCAGCATGAATCTCATGCCTGCCAATGCCGCCCCCTTGCCGTCTGCATCCTGCCTGTCTCCGAGAACAAGAATCTCGGAAGGTCTCACGTTCATGATTTCTGCTATTCTGAGGAAAGACTCCCTGCAGGGTTTGAGCCCTCCTGCGGTCGGAGCATCTATCACAAGGTCGAAAAGCTTGGCGTTCAGGCCTATGCCTCCGAGCTTTTCCTCAACAGCTCCGTAATCGGAGAAACACACCGTCTTGATACCTCTTTTCTTCAGGTCCTGAAGCATAGGCTTGACCCAGGGCTTTGCCTTGAAGAAAAAGGAAAGGGCCCTTGCCTGTTTCAAAAGATATTTTTTTGTATACCAGCGTTTTACACTTTCGTATTTCCTGCCTGTCCTGGAAGAAATTCTGGAGAAAAGATCTGAAAGCAGCTCTTCCGCACTCCCGTAATGAGTGCCGGAAATATTCTTCCGCTCCATCCTTTCCGCACCCAGAAGATTGAGATGGAAAATGTTCATGAATATGAGATATGACGCCAGCCCCCTGTTGTCGTAGAGGGTGCCGTCAAGATCAAATATGACTACTTTGGTTTCCATTGAACCCGCAAGATAGCCATTTTCAACCTATTTACCAAATAACCATCTCCCAAAGGGAGATTTGGCGCCTTAAAAGTGGGAATTTCAGAGCTCTTCGCCGTCGGAATCACCCGTCCTTTTCCCGCTGACGGTGCTGCCGGTGTTGCGGGAAAATTCGTCGCACTTGCGACAGTTGTCGCACACGGAACAGCTGTCGCACTTGCCATACTCGGAGCCTGAACAGCCGTAGCAGCCGCATTCGTTGCCTTTCCGGCGGTTACGGAAAAGAAAAAGCAAGGCCGCTTCTACCAGAAGGAACACCACTATGAGTGCAATTATGCTTGGAAGGTTCATGATTCAGAATAAAAACAACACAAACCTATAGGCAATGAAGGCGGCAACCCAGGCCAGAACGCATTGGGACACCACCACTGTCAGCGCCCATACTGTTCCCAGTTCACGCCGTACAGCACCTATAGTCGCTATGCACGGAGTATAAAGCAGACAGAAAACCAGCACGGGCACTGCCGTGACAGTATTCAGCAGGTCAGTTACATTCAGCACCTGCATGCTTGAAACCACAGTCTCCTTGGCGAGGAAACCGGAAATGAAGGCCGTCACCACCCTCCAGTCCCCTATTCCAAGAGGAGAGAACAGCGGTGCCAGGAGACCTGCGGCCCATGCCAGCATACTTCCCTGCCCGTCGGGAACAAACTCAAGGGAGAATGTGAAACTCTGGAGGAACCATATCAACACGCTTGCCACGAATATCAGGGTAAACGCCTTCTGTATGAAGTCCTTGGCCTTGTCCCAAAGCAGCAGGCCCACATTCTTCATGGCCGGCATCCTGTAGTTCGGCAGTTCCATCACGAAAGGCGAAGGCCTGCCCTTTCTGAAACCCCTGCTGACCAGGGCTATCAGGATTCCCATGGCTATTCCGGTAAGGTACAGGGATATGAGCACGAGGCCGCCGTGTCCCGGGAAAAAAGCGTCGGACAGGAAGGCATATACGGGAATTTTAGCCGAACAGCTCATGAACGGAGTCAGCAGTATGGTGCGTTTGCGGTCGCGGGCCGAAGGGAGCGTTCTCGTGGCCATGACGGCAGGCACTGAACATCCGAGTCCTATGAGCAGGGGCACTATGCTGCGTCCGGAAAGTCCCAGCTTCCTGAGAAGTTTGTCGGTGACAAAAGCCACACGGGCCATGTAGCCGCTGTCCTCAAGCATGGACAGGAAGAAAAACAATATGATTATCACGGGGATGAAGCTCACGACCGCCCCAACACCTCCGAATATGCCGTTGACTATCAGGGAGCGCATCGCCTCATTTACACCCGCATGCTCAAGCAGTCCGCCCGTCAGGGCCCCCAGCCCGTCCATACCCGACTGGAGCAGCGACTGCAACGGCGAGCCAAGCACGTCTATGCTCAGCCAGAGCACCAGGGCCATCACGGTAATGAACAGCGGAAGGGCTGTCCATCGGCCCGTCAGTACACTGTCTATCCTGCGGCTTCTCACATAACCCTTCGACACCTCAGGTTTTTTCACGGTGCGGCTACAGAGCTTCTCTATGAAATTGAAGCGCATGTCGGCAATTGCCGCCTTGCGGTCCAGCCCGCGTTCGCGCTCCATCTGGAGTATCACCTTCTCTATGATTTCAAGTTCCTCGGCAGTGAGCCCCAGAGCATCTATTACGGGCTGGTCTCCCTCGACTATCTTCGAAGCAGCGAACTTGGCAGGAATGCCCGCCGCAGCCGCATGGTCCTCGACAAGATGCATGATGCCATGCAGACAGCGGTGAACGGCTCCACCATGGTCATCCTTATCGCAGAAATCCTGAAGCACAGGGGCCTCCTGATAACGGGCGACATGGATTGCATGGCTCATAAGTTCGTGAACACCCTCATTCTTCTTCGCCGAAACAGGAATCACGGGAAGCCCCAGAGCCGACTCCATCCCGTTTACATCTATAGATCCTCCATTCCCTCTCACCTCATCCATCATATTGAGTCCCAACACCATAGGTATCCCCAACTCCATGAGTTGCACGGTCAGGTAGAGATTTCTCTCCATATTTCCGGCATCGAGTATGTTGATGATTGCACGAGGCTTCTCGGTCAGGATGAAATCCCTTGTCACCACCTCTTCTGCAGTATACGGAGAAAGCGAATAAACCCCGGGAAGATCGGTCACGACGGTATCCGCATGGCCTTTCATGGCCCCGTCCTTCCTGTCCACAGTCACTCCGGGAAAGTTGCCCACATGCTGGCTGGAGCCGGTAAGGGCATTGAAACAGGTGGTCTTTACGCACTTCTGCTGACCCGCAAGCTTGGAGACATAGGCAAGAAAATTTGCTGA
>JABUTS010000210.1 GCA_021443565.1 Bacteroidales bacterium
TATTTATAGGAAAATTTACTTCCCTTTGGTCAGTGACGACCTTTTCTATTTATTGATAGAGGAAAGTTTCGACTGCAAAGGTAATCTTGTTTCTTGAATATAGCAAGGCTTAGGGGGAATTTTTGTATATTTATAGGAAAATTTCCGCTATGATGCGTCCTCCAAGGCTTTTGGGATATAAGAATCAGGAGGGGGATGCGGCTTCTATGAGCTTGCGGAAGAGGGCGTTTTTGGAGAGGAGGGGGCGGCTGCCGAGGGCTATGAACTGCTTGCGGGCGCGGGTGATGGCTACGTTGAGCTTGCGGTCTATGGGGCGGCCGTTCTCGTAGAACGTGTTGGCGGTGAGGAAGGAGAGCTGGCTCTCCTTGCAGATGGTGAAGCTGTAGATGATGACATCGCGCTGGCTGCCCTGGTATCGCTCCACGGTGTCGATGCTTATCCTGTCGCTGCCGGCTATGCCGCGCCTTTCCAGTTCGGCGCGTATGGCTGCTATCTGGTTGCGGTAGGGCACGATGATGCCGACGGTCTTCCTCGGGTGGAACTTCTCGCCGTAGCGTCTCTGCACCTCCTCGACAATCTCTGCCGCCACCCTTGCCTCGTCAGCAGCGGTTCTCTGGCGTATTATTTCCTTGAGTTCCAAAGACTTTGCCCTAAGGGCATCGTCAGACAGCCTGTCTATGATTTCATATTCAGCAAGTACCTTTGCGAGCACCGGCTGGAGTTTTTTGAGGTCTCGGTCTGCCTTGGAGCCGAAAACCTTCCTGAATACTGTAGCTAATGACATGTAACAAAAAATTTGCGGGATTGCCGCACGCGTGTGCAACAATCCCGCGAATATAGTGATTATTCGCCTATTCTCAAAGAGACATCTTCTCCAAACACTTCTTCAAGGAGTGATACCAGTGAGGAATCCTGATGCCGAAGGTCTTCTTGACCTTGGTCTTGTCCATCACGGAGTAGTGGGGACGCTGGACCTTCGATGGAAATTCCGAGGTATAGCATGGGCGCACGTCGCAGTGGTGGCCGCTGAGGTCATTGATGGCGCATGCGAAGTCATACCATGAGCATACGCCCTCGTCCGTAAAGTGGTATATGCCGGTGTTGTCCAGCTGACGGCTGTTTATGACGCCGCAGAGGAATTCCGCGAGGTCGGCAGCATAGGTAGGTGTGCCCACCTGGTCGAATACCACGTTGATGCTTTCCTTCTCGGCTGTGAGACGGAGCATGGTCTTCACGAAATTCGTTCCCGTAGTGGAGTAAAGCCACGCCGTGCGGACTATCATCCAGCGGCATCCGCTCATCTGTATGCTCTTTTCGCCCATGAGCTTGGTGATGCCGTAGACTCCGTTGGGCTCAGGAGGCGTGAGTTCCGAACAAGGAGTATTGTCGGTCCCCTTGAACACATAATCGGTGGAGATGTGTATGAGCATGGCACCGCGGTTGCGGCAGGCGTTTGCAAGATTGGTCACCGCCTTGTTGTTCAAGGCGTTGGCATTGATGTAGTCGTCTTCAGCCTTCTCGACGTTTGTGTAGGCTGCGCAATTCAGCACTAGGTCTATCCCATGGCTTTCCACATAGTCGCAGACTGCCGTCGGGTCGGTGATGTCGAGAATGTCGGTCGGGTCTTCTCCAGTCCGGCGTATGTCCGTGAAGAAATATGTGTCTTCCGGCTTGTGTTCGCAATGTCTTATTTCACTTCCGAGCTGTCCGCCGGCTCCTGTGACAAGTATTTTCATAACCTTTTCCTTTATTCGTTTCACAGCAGGGTTCCGGCCGCGGAAGCCGCCTCCTGCTCAATGTATCCGCCATCTTCCGGCAGCTGGACTCCCGAAGCGGCCGCGCCCGCCCCTGCAGCGACGGCAAGGGCATCGCAACGCTCGTTTTCAGGATGGCCGGCATGGCCGTGCACCCACTCGAAACTCACCCTGTGACGTCGGTAGACCGCAAGGAAACGCATCCACAAGTCGGGGTTCCTGACCTTGGCAAAGCCCTTTCTCTCCCAATTGAAAAGCCAGCCCTCGTTCACGGCCTTGACCACATAACTGGAGTCGCTGACGACATGGATTCTGGCATTCTCCCACTTGACGGCTTCCAGGCCCATTATCACGGCAAGGAGTTCCATCCTGTTGTTTGTGGTTATCCTGAATCCACCGGAAAGTTCCTTCTCCACAGGTCCGCAACGGAGTATGGCTCCGTAACCTCCCGGGCCGGGGTTTCCGCTCGAAGCGCCGTCCGTAAAGAGCTGTATAAGCGGTTTTTCCTTTATTGTCTCTGCCATAATGCGGTTAACCCCGCAAAGATACGGAAAAGTTTTCAGAGTTCCTTAAATTTGCGGCCATGAACAACAACCCCGGCATAAAGATAGTATTCGAGGACAAATGGCTGGTAGTCGTGGAGAAGGACTGCGGCCTCCTCAGCATGGGAACTGGGCATCCCGGAGAGACAACGGCATATTCGCTCGTCACCGCCCATGTTCGCAAGGTTTCACGCGACCGTCACAGCAGAGTGTTCATCGTCCACCGTCTGGACAGGGACACCTCCGGTCTTCTCGTGTTCGCCAAGGATGCCGGCACGAAGCAGATGCTTCAGGAGCATTGGGATGAGGCCGTCCTGGAGAGAGAGTATGTGGCAATACTCGAAGGCAGGATGGCTATGGAAGAGGGCGAGATCAGGACATGGCTGAGGGAAGACCCCGTAAGCATGACTGTCCACTGCAGCGACCACGACAACGGAGGAAGGATAGCGGTTTCCTATCTGAAGGTGCTCAGGCAGGGCCGGGAGTATTCCCAGGTCAGCTTTGAGCTTGAGACCGGCCGCAAGAACCAGATCAGGGCTCACGCCTCGTGGATAGGCCACCCCGTGGCCGGAGACCGGAAATATGGGGCAAGGAGCAATCCTCTCAACCGTCTCTGCCTCCATGCGAGAAGCCTGGTGTTCATCCACCCGAGGACCGGGGAGAAAATGAGATTCAGGTCAAACCTGCCGAGAAGTTTCAAGAGGTTGTTTGCAATGGAGTCCGCAGCCGGTGTAGAGCAGCAGCCGGATAAGGAAATCAGAGGCCGCAGAGAACATTGATGCGGTCCGGCCACACTTCCAGCCTTGCAGGAAGGTCGCCTGCATCCTCTCCGTCAACTTCAAAGGAGACTTGAGCTCCGGAGAGGGGAATAAGTTCAAGGGTACGGCATTTCAGCGGAATTATGTGAGGTATGGTCTGGAATCCGGCTGAATAAAGTTTCCACACATGCAGGAAGATGCGGGGGAACACCCTCATCGGGATTATGGTGACATCGGTCAGACCGTCGCGCGGGTCTGCGTCCGGAGTCTGCCTCATACCGCCTCCCGAGTATTTTCCCGTACCTGCCGAAAGGGAGAAGAACCTGCCGGAGAACACTTGTCTGCCGTCTGCAATCACCTCCACTTCAGGGCTTTTCATGTTACCCAGCTGCCATATCAAGGCCTTGAGATATATCATCTTGCCAGCGCTGCCCATGGCCTTCAGGGCATTCACCCTGCGGCAGATGTCTGCATCGAATCCAGCACCGGCGACATTCACCATCCACAGATCTCCCTTGGAAGAGCTGACCTTCACCACATCCTGCTGCGAGTATTTTCCGGCCATGACAAGTTCGACCGAACCTTCAACGTTGGAAGGGACGGCATGGCTCTTGATCCAGTCGTTACCCGACCCGGCGGGCACCACGGCAAGATAGAAGTCGGAAGCCTTGGCCGAAGCATCCGACGAGACATAGTCCATTATGCCGGACAACACCTCGTTGAGGGTGCCGTCGCCTCCGGCTGCCATGAAGCGCCTCTCCCCTTCCGAGGCTTTCTCAAACACAATCTTGCGGGCGTTTCCGGGCCCGTCGGAGAAGATTTCCACCACCTGGGCTCCGGCAGCGGCGAAAAGGCGGCGTGCCTTGATCCAGCGTCCGGCGTTCTTGCCGCCGCCTGACATGGGGTTTATAATCGCGGTGTAGGTATCCATACTCGTCTTCGTTGTCCAAAGTTAGTAAAAAGCTCGCTATTCCGGCGCTGTGCACGAAAATTATTTAACGGTCTTTCAGGAAAAATTACTAATTTTGCCATGATAATGCCTTTGCAGAAACATGGGAAAAACGATAGCCATAGCCAACCAGAAAGGAGGAGTGGGAAAAACCACCACGGCGATCAATCTCGCCGCATCTCTCGCCGTCCTCGAAAAGAAGGTACTCATAATTGACGCGGACCCGCAGGCCAACACGACCTCCGGTCTGAATTTTTCGCCTGACGACAACCGCAAGCGCACGCTCTATGAGGTCCTCATAGGCGAGATACAGATGGAAGACGCCTTGATACAGACTGAGATAGGGAAGCTCCACATGGTGCCTTCCCACATCAATCTCGTGGGTGCCGAAATCGAGATGCTCGGAGAGGAAAGCAGGGAGTCCGCCCTCAAGAACGCCCTCTCGAGGGTAAGTTCCAACTATGACTACATCATAATAGACTGCTCGCCTTCGCTTGGGCTTATCACAGTCAATTCCCTCGCGGCGGCAGATTCAGTGCTCATTCCCGTACAGCCTGAGTTCTTCGCCCTCGAAGGCCTCAGCAAGCTGCTCCAGACCATCAAGCTCGTCCAGAGCGGCATCAATCCGTCCCTTACGATAGAAGGTTTCCTCATCACCATGTTCGACGGCAGGACCAGAGTACACAACCAGGTTCTCGAACAGCTCAGGGAGCACTTCGGCGACATGGTTTTCAACACCATAATCCAGAGGAACATCAGGCTCAGCGAGGCTCCGTCCCACGGCAAGCCCATCATACTTTACGACGTCATCTGCAACGGCACCACCAACTATCTCAACCTCGCCAGGGAGATTATAGAAAAGCAATAGCATGGCAAAGACTAACAGAGGATTAGGCAGAGGAGTGGGAGCACTGCTCGGAGACATGGGCGACCTTGCCCAGATAAGGAAACCGGTAGGCTACATAAACAAGGAAATAGCCGGAAGCGGCCCCGTAAGGGACACTTCCGACATACTGCGCATACCCGTTGACCTGATTGAGCCCAACCCCTACCAGCCCAGGATGACCTTCGACCAGGAGGCTCTTGACGAACTGGCGGCATCCATACGCACTCTCGGCCTCATACAGCCCATAACCGTACGCCGCCACCAGGGAGGCAGATACCAGATAATCAGCGGCGAACGCCGTTTCCGCGCAAGCCGTCTCGCCGGCCTTGAATTCGTTCCCGCCTACATAAGGGAGACAGATGACCAGGGCATGCTCGAAATGGCCATAGTTGAGAACATCCAGAGGCAGGACCTCGACCCCATAGAGGTGGCGATGAGTTACCAGAGGCTGATGGACGAGTGCGCGCTAACCCAGGAGCAGATGGCTTCGAGGGTGGGGAAGAAGAGGGCTTCGGTGGCGAACCAGCTCCGCCTTCTGAAACTTCCGGCAAAGCTCCAGCACGACCTGAAGGTGGGCCTGCTCAGCGTGGGCCATGCGAAGGTGCTTCTCGGAGTGGAAGATTCCGCAAGGCAGGAGGAGCTCTGCGACATGGTCCTGAAGGAGGGTCTCTCTGTAAGGCAGCTCGAGCAGATGATACGCCAGGGCACAAAGCCCCGCAGGCCCCGCGACACTTCCGAGGATGTGGGCGAACTTCCCGACAGCTATTACAGGATACTCGAGATAGTGGGCAGATATTTCGGCAGCAACATAAGCCTCAAAAGGGCGGAAGACGGCAAGGGAAGCATGACTGTACGCTTCAGCTCCGACGAGGAGATGGGCCGCTTCCTCGAGGCTCTCGAGAAGCTACAGTGACACGCCGGCTCTCATATATTCTGATTCTGCTGGCCTGCCTGACGGCATTCAGCACGAGGTCTCATGCCCAGTTCAGGGAGGAGGCCTTTACCCAGAACTATGCTTCCGACACCACAGCCACCGCCGATTCAGCCAAGCAGATGTTCTCCTTCAAGGAACTTTACGGAGGACTTGCAGGCAAGCAGGACATACGCATAGGCGTGCTGTTCGCCGGTTCCCTGTACATGCCTGGCGCATACCAGATTTACAACAAGGACTGGTGGAAGCTGCCTGTCATATACGGAGGCATGGGCGCGCTCGGAGGACTGGGCGGCTATGAGCTCAGCAAGTACAAGAAGTCGAAGAAGGCATTCGACGCGGCCTTCGAACTGGATCCGGAGACCACACTGACCCCTGACAAGGGCGCCAAGACAAGGGCGACACTGTTCTTGGCCGGCGCCGGCGTGGTATACTGGGGTTCCCTGATGGACGGTGTGAGGAATTTCCAGAGAGAGAACAATCCCCACCCCGGCCGCGCCACGCTCTACTCAATACTGTGCCCGGGACTGGGCCAGGCATACAACGGAGAATATTGGAAGATACCTATATACCTCGGAGCCATGGGCGCCAGCGTCCATTTTTTCGACATGTATAGGACAAACTATCTCCGCTACCAAAGAATATACAAAGAAGCCACAAACAAGGACGTTCCATACAACGGGCCCATCTCGGCAGACACAGCAAAATGGTACAGGGACCAGTTCAGGCGCTACAGGGACTATTCCGTGCTCGCCATCGCCGGTTTCTATCTGCTGCAGGTCATAGACGCGAACGTGTTCTCGTACATGGGCGATTTCGCCGTGGACGACAACATAGCGCTGAAGGTCCAGCCGACGCTCATTTCCCCCGACAACTGCTATGCCTCCACCATGAAGGGCACAGCCGTGGGTATGAGACTGGGACTCACCTTCTAAAACCATAAACCAATGCTCAGATTACATCTCAGATACCTTGCCGCTGCGGCATTTACCGCACTGCTTCTGATTCTTCCTTCAGACGCGCACGCCCAGAGAAAGAAGGACCTCATACGCGAGAACGCCATCCTCAAAGACTCCACTCAGGTCATGAGGGCAAGGATAAGGGAACTCGAGGAAGCGCAGATGGTAAGGAACATGACTGAGGTCAGGGACGAAAGGGAACTGCGTTTCCTTCTCACTCCCGATGAGTTCAACCAGGAAGCGACCGACAGCCTTCTCGACATCTGGTACATACACCGCAAGTTCGGCAACCAGGATTTCTGCGGGGACTTCGACATAGACTCCATGGAGATAACGTCCAACGTGCCCGACTCTGTCTATATCAAGAGACTGGAAGGCATGAACTCCATCATACCCCTCCCCTACAACGAGGTCGTCAGGAAATACATCATACTCTATTCGGAGAAGATGCCGAGCTCGATGAAGAGGGTGATAGGTCTGTGCAGCTACTACATGCCTATCTTCCAGGAAGCCTTCAACAGATACGGCTTGCCGGAAGAACTCAAGGCAATGTCCATAATAGAGTCCATGCTCAACCCTACGGCTGTGTCGAGGGCGGGCGCGAAGGGTGCGTGGCAGTTCATGTACGCAAGCGGAAAGGCCTATGGCCTCGACATAGACTCGTATGTGGACGAGAGGCTTGACCCGGAGAAATCAGCCGACGCCGCGGCGCGCTACCTCCTCGACTCATACAACATTTTCGGAGACTGGAGCCTTGCGATAGCCTCGTACAACTGCGGTCCGGGCAATGTGAACAAGGC
>JABUTS010000126.1 GCA_021443565.1 Bacteroidales bacterium
TGAAATCAAAGAACTCTGCGAGAACTGCAATTGGACTTGGGTAACGAAAAAGGAAGCCACCGGCAACGATGTAAACGGCTACAGCATCGTCGGCAAGAATGGTAACAGCATCTTCCTGCCTGCGGCGGGCTTTCGCGAAGGCACGGAGCTCGAGCGTGCCGGCGAGTACGGCGACTACTGGTCATCATCGCTCAATGTGTCCAGACCGGGCAACGCGTGTGACCTCTACTTCTTTTCGGGCGATGTCGATAGGAGTTATTTCTGGCGTTACGAAGGCCATTCCGTCCGAGCCGTCACAAAATAATACAGGGACTTGTTCCCCGCATCAGAGCCCGCGTGCGGGCATCACAACAAAAGCCGGCCCTTGACATGTCGTCATCCCGAGCAAAGTAATGAATCTCTTTCAAGCAGATTCATCCGGCTCAAGCTCTCAGGATGACCACCCATGCTGGTCACTAGTTCTCGGCGGGAATCTCCGGGTCATCGGGCTGCTGCTTCTTGTCGAGAATGACAGGGTCGGCGGGTCGTATCATCTCAAAATGCGGAATGCCGTCCTCCATGAACTCTTCCGAGGTAATCCTGAAACCGAACTTCTCGTAGAAGCCGGTTGCATATGCCTGTGAATGAATGAGTATTGGGACGTTGCCGTAGTGCTTCCCGATGGTTTCGATGCCAATCTTAATCATTTCCATCCCCCAACGCATTCCGCGAATCTTCTGGGATGTGACCACACGCCCTATCTGGGCGTAGGTGTCGTCATACATGAATACGCGAAGGCACCCCAGGGTCTCACCATCCTCTTCCGCCCATATCTGGAAGGAGTTCCTGTCGCGTCCGTCAAGGTCCTGGTAGGGGCAGTTCTGCTCCACTATGAAGACTTCCGCCCGCAGGCGAAGGATGTTGTAAAGTTCGTCTATGGTAAGTTCGCTGAAACTGGAAGTCCTGATTGTCATTGTAGAAATGGTATTATAAGTCCATGTCACTGGAGCAGACTGCCCCCTGTCGGAGCGCAGGGTATAAACTCTACCCCCGAAAAGATGTCGCGCAAAGATAGGTACATTAATACAAAATGCAACTTCGATCTCTGACCTTCTGAATGATTCCAGAGGCATATTTCAGCTGAAGTCATCACATTAAGCGAAGAAAAGCTTATCTTCGCAACGCGATTAATCCGAATCATATGGCCGCCGATGCTTCCCGTAAATCTGCCGCACCAGTCGGATGCCGGTTGGTTATGATTCGGACTAGTCGGACGTCGGATGGATATGAATAGGAACATGGAACTTTTCAAGGCAATGCTGATAGCCGGAGCTGGGGGATTCCTCGGCACCTGCCTGCGCTACCTCATAGGGGTATTCGCAAAGCACTGGTGCAGCGGTACTTTCCCTCTTGGAACATTCATCGTGAATGCCCTTGGCTGCTTCGTCATAGGCTTGGTATGTGGATTGTCGGAGAAATCCGGCATGCTGAATGGCAACCACGTTCTGCTTCTTGCAACGGGTTTTTGCGGAGGATTCACCACCTTCTCAGCATTTGCAAACGAGGCCTGGGTGCTCGGTTCCAAAGGTGATATGCTGTTGAGCGTATTTTACATTGCAGCAAGTGTCATGGTCGGAATAGCATGTGTCTGGCTTGGAAGGGTTTTGCTCAATTAAAATATATGAAAAAGATTAAACTCACCACCATCATTATGACGGCATTTCTTGCAGCCGGTTGTTGCGGCAACGACTCACCCAAAAGCCTTGTGCTTTATTATTCCCAGACTGGAGCCACAAAGGCGGTAGCCGAGTGTCTCGCAGCTAAAGTCGGTGCTGACATCGAGGAGATAGAAATCACTGCACCCTATGACGGAAATTTCGAGGAGACAATTTCAAGGGTGATCAAAGAACGGGAGGGAGGGATACTGCCCGAACTCCGCCCTCTGAACGTCAGGATTGAGGACTACGATGTCATATATCTTGGTTACCCCGTGTGGTTTGGCACCTATGCGCCTCCCGTTGCCGCACTTTTGGAAACTCAAAATTTTGATGGCAGGAAGATAGTGCCATTCTGCACCTTCGGCAGCGGAGGTATTGAATCTTCGTCTGTAGACATGGCATCAAAACTGCCTGGTACTGAGATACTTCAAGGGTATGGAGTAAGAAATGCCCGTATTGCGGCAGCCCCTTCGGAACTGGACTATTTCCTTAAGGCAAACGGATATGTCGAGGGCACAGTCGAGACCCTTCCCGAATTCTCGGAGCAGCATCCGGTGACCGAAGTGGAGGTGGCTGTGTTCGAAGCAGCATGCGGAAACTATCAGATGCCCCTTGGCACAGCTGTATCCACGGGAAGCCGCACCCTTGCTGACGGAACGGTGGAGTATAACTTCACGGTGAATACAAGTTCACCGACCGGTGAAGCAGTCAAGGGAACGATATATGTCACCTGCGCTCAGGGACGAGACCCTGAGTTTACCCGCGTAGTGCGATGATTATTTCTGCCTGAGGAAAATCTGGAGCGGGCAGCCCTGAAAATCGAAGTGGTCGCGCATCTTGTTTTCGAGGAAGCGCTTGTAAGGGTCGCGCACATACTGCGGGAGGTTGCAGAAGAACGCGAAGGAAGGCGACTTCGTCGGAAGCTGGGTTATATATTTGATTTTGATGTACTTGCCCTTCCATGCAGGCGGCGGGTAGTTCTCTATTTCCGGAAGCATGACGTCGTTCAGCTGGGAGGTGGAAATCTTGCGTGAGTAATTGTCGTACACGCGTTCCGCAGCCTCAAGCACGTCCATGATCCTCTGCTTGTTGATGACCGAGGTGAAGATGATGGGAATGTCGTTGAACGGGGCTATCCTGGCCTTGATGGCCTCGACATATTCCTTCATGGTGTTGGAATCCTTCTCTATGGTGTCCCACTTGTTGACCACGATCACGCAGCCCTTCCTGTTCTTCTGGATGAGATTGAAGATGCTCATGTCCTGAGCCTCTATGCCGGTTTGCGCGTCAACCATGAGTATGCATACGTCCGCATGTTCGATTGCGCGTATGCTTCGCATCACGGAGTAGAACTCGAGGTCCTCATGAACCTTGGTCTTGCGCCTCATGCCGGCGGTGTCGACGAGCATGAATTCGTGGCCGAACTTGTTGTAGAGCGTGGCTATGGAGTCACGGGTGGTGCCTGCGATAGGGGTGACTATGTTCCTTTCCTTGCCCAGAAAGGCGTTGGTAATGGAACTTTTACCCACATTAGGCTTGCCGACTATTGCGAAGTGGGGCAGGTCCGGACGGTCGTCAGGGTTTTCCGTTTCTTCCGGGAGCTGGCGTACAATCTCGTCGAGAAGGTCGCCAGTGCCTCCACCGTTGGCTGCGGAAATCGAGAACAGCTCGCCCAAGCCGAGCGTATAGAACTGGAAGGAATCATAAATCTTCTCGCCCGAGTCGACCTTGTTCACTGCAAGGATGACCGGCTTGCCGCTGCGGCGGAGCATGTCGGCAATCTCCTCGTCATAGTCAGTGATGCCGGCGGCAGCCTCTACCATGAAAAGCACGAGGTCGGCCTCCTCGACTGCGAGAACGACCTGCTTGCGTATCTCCTCCTCGAAGATGTCATCGGAGTTGGAGGTGTACCCTCCCGTGTCCACGACAGAAAATTCATGTCCGCACCACTCGCTCTTTCCGTAGTGGCGGTCTCTTGTAACGCCGGCTGTCTCGTCGACGATTGCCTGCCTCATTCCCACGAGGCGGTTGAAAAGGGTGGACTTGCCCACGTTAGGGCGTCCCACGATAGCTACCAGACTCATAATCCCGCTCCTCCTTTATTCTTTTTTCGGTTCAGCATTCATGCAGCCTGAACAGCTGCTGCATCCGAGGTCGGCACAGGTCGCCTTGCGCCCGTGTTTCCTGCCCCATATTCTCATTTCTTCCTCCTTGGCGCAGACTATGCCTCTCTTGCGCATCTCGACGTTGGTGCTGATTTCCGTGTCGGGGAACTTCCCCTTGAAAATCACCCCCACGCAGAGTCCGAGCATCGCCATGGCGAGTACGGCAAGAGCCAGGAGGAATACTTTCATCATTTCTAATAAATCAGCTTCTCGCTGATTGATTCGTAGTTGTAACCGGCTTTGATGATGTTCGCGAAGGTCTCCTCGAGAGCGAGCACCGTGAATTTGCGCGTATCCTTGGAAGGGTCGCAGGTGATTGCGATGCTGTCGGAAATGAATACCTCCTCAAGGGCTGATTCGGCGATTCTTTCGTATGCCGGGCCGGAAAGTACGGCGTGGGTTGCGACGGCCCTGACACTCTTAGCGCCCATTTCCTTGAGGACGTTCGATGCCTTGGTGAGAGTGCCTGCCGTGTCAATCATGTCATCAACGATCACGACGTTCTTGCCCTCGACCTCTCCTATGGCCGTGATGCTGTCCACCACGTTGGCCTTCGCCCTTGTCTTGTGGCAGATGATGACAGGACAGTGGAGGTATTTCGCGAATGCGTTGGCCCTCTTTGCCCCACCCATGTCAGGTGCTGCTATGGCGAGGTCCGGAATGTTCAGACTCTTGAGATAAGGGATGAACACCGTGCTCGCGTATATGTGGTCCACAGGGAAGTCGAAGAATCCCTGAATCTGGTCTGCGTGAAGGTCGCAGGTAATCACCCTGTCACATCCAGAAGCCTTGAGAAGGTTGGCGACAAGCTTGGCGCCTATCGACACTCTCGGCCTGTCCTTGCGGTCCTGTCTTGCCCAGCCGAAATACGGCATCACGGCGATGACCTCGTAGGCTGAAGCCCTCTTTGCAGCATCGATCATAAGGAGCAGCTCGAGGAGGTTCTCTGCCGGAGGGCAGGTTGACTGGACTATGTATACTGTTGCACCTCTCACACTTTCAAGATATGCCGGCTGAAATTCGCCGTCGCTGAAAGCATCGCATTTTACTTCACCTACCTTTACACCGAGATGTCCGGCAAGATTTCTTGCGAAAGCTTCGGAATTGCGGCAGGCGAAAACCTTCATTGTGTGTACGTTGTTCATTGCTTATGACCGTTATTAGTTATTTGAATTATCCTTGATAGATTCGAGAACCTCCCCGATATAGTCGAGCAGTTCCTCTTTCCCCAGCCCGGTTTCGGACGAGGTCACGAATACCGGGGGAAGTTCCTCCCAGTGCTCGAGAATCTGCGCCTTGTGGCTTTCAATCTTTTCCGCAAGGGCCATCGGACCCATCTTGTCGCCCTTTGTGAAGACTATGGCAAAGGGAATCTGCCCCTCTCCCAGTTCGAAGAGGAAGTCCATGTCGACCTGACCTATCTCGTGGCGGGAGTCTATCAGCACAAAAAGCATCACGAGCTCCGGGGACAGATTGATGTAATCCCTGATGATGCGTGCGATTTTCTGTTTTTCGGTCTGGGAGACATTCGCGAAGCCATAGCCAGGAAGGTCTACGAGATACCATTGCCTGTTGATGAGGAAGTGGTTGACCAGCCTGGTTTTCCCAGGCTTGGAAGAGGTCATCGCAAGCTTGCGCTGACCGGTCAGCATGTTGATGAGAGAGGATTTCCCCACGTTGGAGCGGCCGATGAAAGCGAATTCGGGCAGCCTCTGCCTTGGCTTTTCCGAATCCCTTGTGCTGCTGCCTGAGAAAAGTGCTTCCTTGACCTTCATGAAACTGACCTTGAAACGGCTGCAAAGGTAGAAAAAAGAGGGATTAATTAAAAATTAATGTTAGATTTGTAAGAGACACATAACACTGACGATAACCTATGGGCGAAGGGTGCATGACACTGCTTGAAATCCAGGAGCGCCTTAGGGAGAGCATAGACTCTTCTTTTCCGGGGGCTTTCTGGGTTACTGCCGAAATATCATCTCTGTCAACGAGGGCAAACAACCACTGCTATATCGACCTTGTCCAGACGGACGGAGGCCGGGTGGTTGCGTCCGCCCGTGCCATCGTGTGGGCTAACCGCTGGTGGTCGCTGTCTGCCTTCTTCCAGAGCGAGACCGGGTCTTCCCTGCAGCCCGGCCTGAGCGTGCTTGTCCAGGTGAAAGTCGGCTACAGTCCCGTCTACGGACTATCCTTCGTGATAAACGACATAGATCCCCAGTATACTCTCGGCGACCAGGAGGCGCAGAAGAGAAAGACCATCGAAAGACTGGAGAATGAAGGGAGGATGGACAGGCAGAAGGAACTTTGCGTGTCGGACCTGCCCCGTCGCCTTGCAGTGATTTCCTCGGAAACAGGTGCTGGATACGGAGATTTCATGAAGCATCTTTCAGAGAATGCCCGAGGCTTCACCTTTGCCACCGAACTGTTCCCGGCCATGATGCAGGGGGGCCGTTGTCCGGAAAGTGTCGCGGAGGCGATAGCGGCCGTGGAGGCTTCGGGCAGGACGTTCGATGCTGTGGTGCTGATGAGGGGCGGCGGTGCGAATATGGACCTTGCGTGTTTCGATGCGTACGAGATGTGTGCGGCAATCGCCGACTGTTCGCTGCCCGTGCTCTCGGCGGTGGGGCATGAGAGGGACCATCACGTATGCGATATGGTGGCTTGCAGGAATTACAAGACGCCTACCGCCCTCGCGGATGCTATCATAGCGGCAATCACCGCCGAGGACGACAGGATAGCGGATTACACCGTCCGCCTGAAACTTGCCTTCAAGGGCAAGCTGGCACTGATGGAAGGGGGGCTGGCTCGCATGATGGACCGCATAGGCTCTTCGTCTAAAAGGCTGGTGGCCGTGAACCAGGCGAGACTTGACCTGCTAGAAACGAGAATCAGGGCGGCAGACCCCCGAGCTATAATTTCCAGAGGCTATGCCCTTGCGCTGGACGGCAGCGGGAGGGTGGTGCGCAATGCCTCGGCCCTGCATGGCGGTGACTCCATGTCGCTGATGTTCGCCGACGGGACGGTACGCGCAAAGGTTGACTATGTTGAACTGAAAAGTTGAGGTGGAAATGGAAGAGGAAAAGTTTGACTATGCTGCTGCGATGAAGGAACTTGAAGATATCGCCCAGCAGGTGGAAAAGCCGGAAACCGGCATAGAAGACATTGACAGATACATGGAGCGCTCGAAGCTGCTCGTGGAAAAATGCCGCGGGTATCTGCGGGACGCATCCATAAAGATTGAAAGCTTATGATATACGATGACGACAGCTGGCTTGAGCCGTACAAGGCTGTGATAGATGCGCGCCACCAGAGGATACTCGAGGCCCGCAGGGCCATCGCCGGAGACAGCACGCTGTACGACAGGATGAATAACCACCAGTGGTACGGCCTGCACCATGACCCGGTCGCGGGAACATGGACTTTCCGCGAATGGGCGCCGAATGCCTCCAGAATCTTCCTCATAGGAGATTTCAACAATTGGAGAAGGTCTGACGGATATGCCCTCAAGCCTGTCGGCGGCGGTGATTGGGAGATAGTGCTCGACGACATGTTCCTCAACCACGGCATGCTCTACAAACTGTATGTGGAGTGGCCGGGAGGTGGAGGAGAGAGGCTTCCGGCCTATGTCCGCAGAACTGTTCAGGATCCGGTCACAAAGACCTTCAGCGCCCAGGTGTGGGCTCCTGACAAGCAATACGAATGGAAGAACCCCCGCCC
>JABUTS010000223.1 GCA_021443565.1 Bacteroidales bacterium
TAGAAGTTAATCTCAAATCTGCATTGTCCTGACGAAGAAGAATCCTGTATTCAGCCCTGCTCGTAAACATTCTGTAAGGTTCGTCAACACCCTTGGTTATAAGATCGTCAATCAGAACACCAATATATGCCTGGTTTCTTCCAAGAATAAAAGGTTCCTTATCACGCACTTTGAGATGAGCATTTATTCCTGCTATCAAACCTTGGGCTGCGGCCTCCTCATATCCGGTTGTTCCATTAACCTGACCGGCCAGGAACAAGCCGTCTATGGTCTTCAATTCAAGAGAAGGCTTTAATTGGACGGGATCGAAATAATCATATTCAACAGCATAGGCCGGTCTGAAAATTTTTACCTTTTCGAGACCTTCTATAGCATGAAGGGCGTCAATTTGCACATCAAGAGGAAGAGATGATGAAAAACCTTGAAGATAATATTCACCAGTATGCCTTCCCTCCGGCTCGAGGAAAAGTTGATGGGAATCCTTGTCTGCAAAGGTCCTCAACTTATCTTCTATGCTTGGACAATATCTGGGACCAATACCATGAATCATTCCGTTGAAAAGAGGAGAATCCTTGAAGCCTGAACGGAGAATGTCATGAACCTTCCCGTTTGTTCTCACAACATAGCAGGGCATCTGGGGAGTGCCGTTCTGGACTGTAGAGAGAAAAGGAAGAAATGAAAACTTGTCAGGTGTCTCATCTCCCTTTTGTACGGGAAGTGATGCGATGTCAACAGAAGAAATATCTATTCTCGGAGGAGTACCTGTCTTCATCCTTGCTGTTGCAACACCCATGGAAACGAGTTGGTCAGTGAGGTAGTAAGATGAAAGTTCACTTATACGCCCACCCTCAAAGGAATTTCTGCCTATGAAAAGTTTGCCTGAAAGAAAAGTTCCTGCAGTAAGAATAAGCGCGTGAGAATTGAATTTTGCGCCTGTTGTCGTACGACAGCCGGTAATTTTATTTCCATCGAAAATAAAATCAGTGACTGTATCTTGGTAAATATCTAATTTACAATTAGTTTCGAGTATTTTTCTCCAGTTATGGGAAAAAAGCATTTTGTCACATTGTGCACGGGGGCTCCACATAGCCGGACCCTTGCTTCTGTTGAGCATTCTGAACTGCAGGGTAGAAGCGTCAGTTACAATGCCTGTATAACCTCCTAGTGCATCTATTTCTCTGACTATCTGTCCTTTAGCTATTCCTCCTATGGCCGGATTACAGGACATCTGTGCAGTTTTTCCCATATCCATAGTTATGAGAAGAACCGAAGAACCCATATTTGCAGCAGCCATGGCGGCTTCACAGCCTGCGTGACCGGCACCTATGACTATCACATCATATTCGGGCATCATGATTATACAAGCTCCTTTAGTGAAATGTAATAATTTTCCTTTCTTCTCATTTCAGCCTGATCCTTTGAGGTGTGGTCGTCGTAACCTATAAGATGGAGAACACCATGAACCATTACTCTGTCAAGTTCCTCTGTAAACTCAGACCCGTATTCGATGGCGTTTTCCCTTACGCTGTCAATGCTTATGAAAAGGTCTCCGTGAAGTTTATCGGCCTCGTTGTAATTGAAAGTTATTATGTCCGTGAAATAATCGTGCTGAAGAAACTTCTGGTTGATGTCGAGAATATAATTGTCAGAACAGAAAATTATACTGATGTTCCCAATGCGCCTAATTTCACTTTCAGCAACAAGTTTAAGCCATCTGTTATTTCTGGTCTTTCCCTTGAACTGAAAGTCCGTATCCTCGTAGAAGTATGAAATCATATGATTTATTTTTCTGCAAATTTATATAAAAAGACAACAAGGCATATCAGGGTGCACTGTATATTGAAAGATAAATTTTGTTGATAAAGTTGTTGAAAAATTTGATATGTGTACAAAATTTGATAACTTTACGAGCCAAATAGGAATATTATAAACATTAAAATATGGAAGTCAAGAAGACAAAAAAAGCTGATCTTGAAAACAAGAAGCTTCTTTTCACTGAAATCGGTCTCATAGCCGCCCTCGGTATTGTCCTCTTCGCCCTCGAATGGACAACAAAAGACTCTATCGATGTAAGTGAATTCAGAGACACCACAGTGGTCGCTGCAGAAGAGGAAATCATCAACACTGAAGAGCAGAAACCAGAGGAACCACCTGCACCGAAGCAGCAGGAGCCTGTTCTTTCGGACGAAATCGACATCGTCGAGGATGACGTGAAGATTGAGGACGAGTTCTTCAATTTCGATGACAACGAGTTTGATATCGAAATCAAGGATTATGTAGGCGCAGGCGACGTTGAAGAGGAAGTCATCGAGGAAGAGGCTATTCCTTTCCAGCTGGTGGAGGAGAAGCCGACATTCAACGGAGGTGATGCAAATGAATTTTCAAAGTGGGTCAACCAGAGACTAGTTTATCCTGAAATTGCCAAGGAAAACGGCGTTCAGGGTCGTGTGACTCTGCAATTCACAGTTGAGAAGGATGGAAGCGTTACTAAAGTCAAGGTGCTTCGCGGTGTTGACCCTTCACTTGATCAGGAGGCTGTGCGCGTCGTTCAGAGTTCTCCAAAATGGAAGCCTGGTAAGCAGCGCGACCGTGCGGTTCCAGTAACCTACACCTTCCCTGTTATCTTCCAGTTGAGATAAATTATCTGAAATATTCAACAAAGGCTGGCAGTAATGTCAGCCTTGTTTTTATATATTCGCACTTGCGAAACATGAATATAACTACAGAAGAAAAAAAAACTTATAGCGCCGTCTTTGTGAGCGTCATCAGGCAGAATGATGATGAGAGGCGTATAATGGAATATCTGGACGAACTTAAGTTTCTGGCGGAAACCGCAGGAGCAATAGGTAACAAAAGATTCGTCCAAAGGGTAGACAAACCTGACAATTCCACCTACATAAAAAGCGGAAAACTCAAGGAAATAGCTGATTATTGCGAAGAAAACAAGATAGACTACGTAATCTTCGACGATGAACTCAGCGGAATGCAGCAAAGGAACATAGAAAGGACCATAAAATGCAGTTCAGTAATCGACCGTACCAGCCTTATACTTGAAATTTTCGCCCAGAGGGCAAGAACGTCATATGCAAAAATGCAGGTTGAACTTGCGAGATATAATTACATGCTTCCTAGACTTGCTGGGATGTGGACTCATCTTGAGAGACAGAGAGGCGCAAGAGGAACAAGAGGAGGTATGGGTGAAACTCAGATAGAAGTTGACAGACGTATAGTAAAGGAGCGCATAACCAAACTCAAGGAACAACTTGAGAAGGTAGATAGACAGATGGCCACCCAAAGAGGAAATCGCGGATCCATGGTCAGAATATCGCTTGTGGGATACACTAACGTAGGCAAGAGCACACTTATGAACCTTCTCGCAAAAAGCGACGTTTTTGCCGAAAATAAACTATTTGCAACACTTGATACCACAGTAAGAAAAGTCGTCATAGAAAATGTACCATTCCTTTTAAGCGATACAGTCGGATTCATCAGAAAACTCCCTACCCAGCTGGTTGAAGCGTTCAAAAGTACTCTGGACGAGGTTAGAGAGGCAGATATACTGATGCATGTTGTTGATATATCACACCCTAACTTTGAAGAACAACTTCATGTGGTGGAGCAGACAATTAACGAAATAGGAGCCTCAAACAAACCTGTATTCGTCGTTTTCAACAAAGTTGACGCATATCGTTATGAAGAATACGATGAGTTCTCACTGGAGCCTAAAAAACAGGAAAATTATACTCTTGAGGAGTTTAAGAATAGTTGGATAGCAAAGGAAAATACACCATGCATATTCATTTCCGCAAAGGAAAAGATAGGAATAGACAAACTGCGTTCCGACATATATAAGATGGTGGCGGAAATCCATGCCGGAAGATATCCTTTCAATAATTTTCTGTGGTAAATCAGAATTTTTTAAGAAACTTATAACTGAGATTATAAATAAAAGGGATGGCCATGATGATGGTCACCCCTTTTATTTATATATAATTGATTATCAGTCAGCAAACTTTGCTGCGAGGAATTCGCGGTTGAGACGGGCAATGTGAGATACGGTTATATGCTTAGGGCACTCCATCTCACAAGCTCTGGTGTTTGTACAAGCACCAAAACCGAGTTCGTCCATCTTGGCAACCATAGCCTTTGCCCTTCTGGCAGCCTCAATCTTGCCCTGAGGGAGAAGAGCGAGGGAACTTACTCTTGCTGCTACAAAAAGCATTGCAGAACCGTTCTTGCAGGTGGCTACACATGCACCGCAACCTATGCAGGCAGCTGCATCCATTGACTCATCTGCGTCAGGCTTTGGAACAGGAATTGAGTTTGCATCGGGAACACCTCCGGTACGTACGGAAATGTAACCACCGGCCTGAAGAATCTTGTCATAAGCTTGACGGTCGACTACAAGGTCCTTTATGATAGGGAAACCCTTGCTTCTCCAAGGCTCAACTGTGATAGTCGCACCATCCTGGAACTTGCGCATGAAAAGCTGGCAGGTTGTTACCTCGTCGTCAGGTCCGTGTGCACGTCCGTCGATGTAAAGAGAACAAGCACCACAGATACCCTCGCGGCAGTCATGGTCGAAAGAAACCGGACCGCTACTCTGGCAACCCTTATCTACGGCAACAGGATCTATACCCTGATTTATAAGCTGCTCGTTGAGAATGTCAAGCATTTCAAGGAATGAAGCATCCTCTTCGATATCGTGGACTTCGTAGGTCTCGAAATGTCCCTTGCTCCTGGCGTTTTTCTGACGCCATATCTTAAGTTTAAAATCCATGTGTCTTAGTCTTTATAGTTTCTGGTTGCTATCTTGATATTCTCATACTTGAGAGGCTCCTTATGGAGGATAGGATCCTTTCCTTCACCCTGATATTCCCAAGCTGCAACATACATGTAGTTTTCGTCATCGCGCTTGGTTTCACCTTCCTCAGTCTGAGATTCAACGCGGAAATGACCTCCGCATGACTCGTTTCTGTTGAGGGCGTCGAAAGCCATGAGCTCGCCTATTTCAAGGAAATCGGCAAGACGAAGTGCCTTCTCAAGTTCCTGGTTGAACTCAGCATTCTCACCCGGTACATAGACGTTCTTCCAGAACTCCTCACGGAGAGCCTTGATTTTTTCTATACCTGTCTTGAGGCCTTCCTCACTGCGTGCCATTCCTACATATTCCCACATTATGTGGCCGAGTTCCTTATGGATGGAATCCACGGAACGCTTGCCCTTGATAGAGAACAGTTTCTCAATCTTATCCTTCACAGCCTTTTCTGCCTCTGCGAACTCGGGAGTGTTTATGTCTGTCTTAGGATCCTTGAAATGACCTGCAAGATAGTCGCCAATGGTAGCAGGAAGAACAAAATATCCGTCTGCAAGACCCTGCATGAGGGCTGATGCTCCAAGACGGTTTCCACCATGATCGGAGAAGTTAGCCTCACCTATTGCATAGAGACCAGGAACAGTGGTCATAAGGTTGTAATCAACCCAAATACCTCCCATGGTATAGTGAATTGCAGGATAAATCTGCATAGGCTGCTCGTAAGGATTGACGCCTGTTATCTTCTCGTACATCTGGAAGAGATTACCATAACGCTCGCGAACCTTGTCTTCACCAATGCGGTCTATGGCTGACTTGAAGTCAAGGAAAACTGCAAGACCCGTTTCGTTGACTCCGTAACCTGCGTCACAACGTTCCTTGGCAGCACGTGAAGCTACGTCACGAGGAACGAGATTTCCGAATGCAGGATAACGGCGCTCGAGATAATAGTCGCGATCTTCTTCCTTGATGTCTGAAGGAAGAATCTTATGCTGGCGAAGTTTCTCAACGTCCTCAAGTTTCTTTGGAACCCAGATGCGTCCGTCGTTACGGAGAGACTCAGACATGAGGGTAAGTTTGCACTGCTGGTCACCATGTACAGGAATACATGTAGGGTGAATCTGTGCGAAGCAAGGATTTGCAAAGCATGCCCCCTTCTTGTAGCACTGCCAAGCTGCAGATCCGTTGCTGTTCATAGCGTTGGTGGAGAGGAAATAGGTATTGCCGTAACCGCCTGTAGCAATGACAACAGCATGTGCTCCGAATCTCTCAATTTCACCTGTCACGAGGTTTCTGGCAATAATACCCTTGGCTTCACCGTTGATGAGAACAACGTCAAGCATCTCATGACGAGGATATGACTGCACGGTACCGGCTGCAACCTGACGGTTCAGAGCGGCATAGGCACCGAGAAGAAGCTGCTGTCCGGTTTGTCCGCGTGCATAGAAGGTGCGGCTGACGGTAGCCCCACCGAAAGAGCGGTTTGCGAGGAGTCCGCCGTACTCACGTGCGAAAGGCACGCCCTGGGCTACGCACTGGTCGATGATGTTGTTGCTGACCTCGGCAAGACGGTAGACGTTTGCTTCACGGCTGCGGTAATCACCACCTTTGATAGTCTCATAAAAGAGTCTGTAGACTGAATCATTGTCGTTCTGGTAGTTCTTTGCCGCATTGATGCCACCTTGAGCCGCAATGGAATGTGCGCGGCGAGGTGAATCGCTGATACAGAAGATCTTTACATTGTAACCGAGTTCACCGAGAGAAGCAGCTGCAGATGCTCCGCCGAGACCGGTTCCTACAACAATGATGTCAAGTTTCCTCTTGTTTCCGGGATTCACAACGCGCACATGTGCCTTGTGATTGGTCCATTTCTCTGCAAGAGGTCCCTCTGGAATCCTTGAATTCAATTCTTTGGCCATTTTTATACAGTATTAGTGATTTTTCAGTTTTGCGCGCAAATATAACTAAAATCCCCTTTAAAATAAAGTGTTGTCGTAGCCTTCCGGCATGTTCACGTCATAACCGAGATGCCTGTATGCAAGTTCGGTCACTTCCCTGCCTCTCGGAGTCCTTACTATGAAACCTTCCTTGATGAGGAAAGGCTCATAAACCTCTTCGAGCGTACCCTGGTCTTCACCCACGGCAGTGGCTATGGTGTTTGCTCCAACCGGACCTCCCTTAAACTTGGTTATGATGGTCTTGAGGATTTTGTTGTCAATGGCATCGAGGCCCCTCTTATCTATATTCAGGGCATCCAGGGCATACTTGGATATGGCAAGGTCTATATGGCCGTCCCCCATGACCTGAGCAAAATCCCTTACCCTCCTCAGAAGAGCGTTCGCTATTCGGGGAGTGCCACGGCTCCTGAGGGCAATTTCATAAGCAGCCTCGTCCTCTATTCCTATTCCGAGTATGCTGGCGCTTCGTTTCACTATTCCGAGAAGTTTGTCCGTGTCGTAGTACTCCAGGGGGCATTTAATACCGAAACGTGCCCTGAGAGGAGCAGTGAGAAGTCCGCTTCTGGTTGTGGCCCCGACAAGAGTGAAATGATTAAGATTTATTCTCACCGACCTGGCTCCAGGTCCCTTGTCAATCATTATGTCTATGACATAGTCTTCCATAGCCGAATAGAGATACTCCTCCACTACAGGAGAAAGCCTATGAATTTCATCAATGAACAGCACGTCTCCTTC
>JABUTS010000012.1 GCA_021443565.1 Bacteroidales bacterium
GCTAGAGCATCTGCTTTGCAAGCAGAGGGTCGTCGGTTCGAATCCGTCTATCTCCACAAGGCCCGGGAATCTTCCCGGGCTTTTTTTTAGGACAGTTGAAACCATCTTCCTATATAATTTATGAAGGTTTGCATCGGTCTTTCGGGAGGAGTTGACTCCAGTGTTGCCGCGCTGCTTCTAAAACAGCAGGGCCACGATGTCTTTGCCCTTTTCATGCAGAACTGGCATGAGACAGAGGGAACCCTTCACGGTGACTGTGAATGGGAAGAGGATAGATATGTTGCAGAACTGGTTGCAAGAAAGATTGGAATACCTTTCTATTTCATTGACTTGAGCAAGGAATACAGGAAAAGAGTTGTCGATTACATGTTCGATGAATACTCCAAAGGCAGGACCCCCAATCCTGACGTGCTCTGCAACAGGGAAATCAAGTTCGACGCTTTCCTTAAGACTGCCAAGAAGTTAGGTGCCGAGATTGTCGCCACCGGCCACTACTGCCGCAAGGAAACAGTCATTGACTCTGAAGGTAGGAAAATCCATCGCATTCTTGCCGGGCTTGATCCTGACAAAGACCAAAGTTACTTCCTTTGCCAGCTGAACCAGGAGCAGCTGGCTTCGGCCGAATTCCCAATCGGAGGGCTGAATAAATCAGAAGTCAGAAGACTTGCACATGAGGCTGACCTCCCATCGGCAGACAAGAAAGACTCGCAGGGAATATGTTTCGTAGGCAAGGTTGACCTTCCGGTTTTCCTTCAGCAGCAACTCAAAAAGAGGGAAGGCGATGTTGTTGAAGTCTTCGACAAATTCTACGATGATAACGAACACTACAATTTTATAAGGCAGACTTTGGACTCCCTGACTGCAGACAATGGCAGGGCACAAATGGTAACGGATTATATTTCTGAGACCAAATCCCTGAAGGTCAACGATCCCGTTCGTGAAAGGACGGTCAAGGGAAATCCTGAAAACGAGGGAGGATGTGCGACTGATGGACCTTGGGACAGGTCACGACTGGTAACGCTTGACGACTCGGTACTGGACATATTGTCCACCCCTCTGGACTACTCGAGAATCACCTTCGAGACCGAGACCTACCGCAGCGGAAAGAAGCACGTCAAGAAAACGAGATACAAGGCCAATCCTTACGGAGTGATAGCCGGGAAGCACGACGGGGCGCAGTTCTACACCATAGGCCAGCGCAAGGGCCTGAACATAGGCGGGCATAAGGATTCAATCTTCGTGATAGATACGGACATAGCCGAAAATATCATATATGTGGGCGAAGGCCATACCCACAAGGGCCTCAGCCGCAGCTGCATGAAGATAGCCGGAGAGGAAATTCACTGGATAAGGCCTGACCTGAAGATGAAGGAGGGTGAAATCAGGCGCTACCGTGTGCGCATACGCTACCGCCAGCCTCTGCAGGATGCCACTCTGATAATGAGGAAGGGCGGCTTGTATGTGCTGTTTGACAGCCCTCAGCGTGGCATAACTGCCGGTCAGTTTGCTGTGTGGTATGACGATGATGAAATGATAGGATCGGGAGTTATATGATAAGACTTATAAAAATAGGCGGGAACGTCGTAGACAACGAGGAACTGCTGCTGGATTTTACCGCCATGCTCGCAAAGCTCGAGGGTGATGTCGTGATAGTCCACGGCGGCGGTGTCATGGCTTCCAGGATGCAGAAGGCTATGGGAATGGAGCCTCTGATGATAGCTGGTAGGAGAGTGACTGACGAGGAAACCCTCAAGGTCGTGACCATGGTCTATGCCGGATGGTGCAACAAGCACATCACAGCGGCTCTTCAGGGCTGCGGCCGAAACTCCATAGGCCTTACGGGAGCGGACGGAAATGCAATCAAGGCGACAAGGCGGGCTCCTCTCACAGTTGAAGGCAGGGAGGTGGATTACGGCTTTGTCGGTGACGTGAAGCCGGAGGGCGTGAATGCGTCCTTCCTCAAGACCCTGCTGTCGGAGGGTGTGACACCTGTGCTCTGCGCAATCAACCACGACGGCAATGGCAATCTGCTTAACACCAATGCCGACACAATAGCCTCGTCCGTGGCTGTGAGCCTTGCGGAGGCCGGTGAGGAGGTCGAACTGATATTCTGCTTCGAAAAGCCGGGCGTTCTCTACGACAAGGATGATGATTCGAGCGTCATACCTGTGATCAATCCCGAACTTTTCTTGAGTCTCAAGGCCGAGGGAAGGGTGGCTGACGGTATGCTGCCAAAGCTGGAGAATGCCTTCAAGGCAATTGGAAGGGGGGTGAAGCAGGTAGTGATCAAGCATGCGAAGGATATTCTGAACGATAACGGAACAGTATTGAAAAATGAATGATAAAGAACTCGGGAAACTGACGGCAGAGGCTGTGGCCCTCCTCAGGGAGATGGTGGCGGTGCCATCGTGCTCCTTTGAGGAGAATGATGTCCGTCAGCTCCTTGCAAGCCGTCTGGCTGAAAGAGGGTTGAATTGCGGGGCGACAGGTAATAACATCGTTTGTCGCTCCCGGGAATGGTCGGGGAGCATGAAAACGCTCATGCTCTGTGCCCATATGGACACGGTTCCCGCTGCGGCAACTTATACCTTTGATGCGTTCAATCCTGATGGTAAGCAGGCGGCTGCAAGGATTTCCGAGTTAAGAAACGAAAGTCTGGCCCCTGAGCAGATAGTGGCGGGGCTGGGCAGCAACGACGACGGAGCCTCCGTGGTCGCGTTGTCTGCAGTGTTTCAATACTTTGAAGGCAGGAAACTGCCTTTCAACCTTCTGCTTGCAATCAGCTGCGAGGAGGAGCGTTCGGGACCGGGGGGCATGCGCCATCTCTGGGGCAATGTCGTGAACCCCGACTGGGCGATTGTGGGCGAGCCTACATGTATGAGAGCCGCCACTTCCGAGAGGGGGCTGCTTGTACTGGACGGCACTGCGTATGGTGTTGCCGGCCATGCGGCAAGAGGAGAAGGAGTGAATGCGCTGTATATTGCTCTGGAGGACATGATGAAACTCAGGAATCACCGTTTCACCAGAATTTCTCCGAGAATGGGAGAGGTCAAGATGACCGTTACCCAGGTCAATGCCGGTACTGCCCATAACGTGATACCTGACCGCTGCGACTTCGTGGTGGACATCAGGCCAACGGAAATGTACACCAACAGTGAAATTCTTGAGGAACTTCAGGCAATGTGCAGCAGCGAACTGAAGGCAAGAAACCTGCTCAACTGTTCGTCCGCCACCTTCGAAGGCTCTCCCCTGGCGGCAACGCTCGAGACCATGGGCATTGAGACCTTCTCGTCTCCGACGACCTCTGACTGGATGAGGCTGCGCTGTGATGCAATCAAGATGGGCCCGGGAGACAGTTCGCGCTCACACAAGGCTGACGAATATGTCCTGGTGGACGAAATAGAAAAGGCGATAAAACAATATGTGGAGTTCATCGAGAACTTCAGCAAAGCGATATGATTATGGCAACACTTTGGAGCAAGGGAACAAAGGCAGAGGATGCGGTGGAGAACTTCACCGTAGGCAATGACAGGATACTCGACATGAGGCTGGCCAGGTACGACGTGCTTGGCTCCAAGGCCCATATAGCCATGCTTGAGAGCATAGGCCTTCTCAGCAGCGCGGAACTCGCTGTACTTACTGAGGGACTCGACCGGATACTTGCCGAAATCGAGGCTGGGAACTTCGTTCTCGGGGACGATGTGGAGGATATACATTCACAGGTGGAACTGCTTCTCACAGAGCGCCTTGGCGAGGTGGGCAAGAAAATCCATTCAGGACGCAGCCGCAATGACCAGGTGCTTGTGGACGTGAAACTCTTCCTCCGCGACGAAGTGAGGCAGGTGCGTGACGAGGTACTCGAACTCTTCGATACTCTCCAGGATTTGAGCGAAAAGCACAAGGATGTGCTGCTGCCGGGATATACCCATGCCCAGATAGCCATGCCTTCGTCTTTCGGCCTGTGGTTCGGCGCTTATGCTGAGGCGCTCGTGGATGACATGCAGATGCTCCGCGGTGCATGGAAGGTAGTGGACTGCAATCCTCTCGGTTCTGCAGCGGGCTACGGCAGCTCCTTCCCTCTGGACAGACAGATGACCACAGACCTGTTGGGATTCGGCACTCTCAACTACAATGTTGTTGGCGCACAACTGAGTCGCGGCAAGAGCGAAAGGGCCGTGGCTTCAGCTCTTGGAGCCATTGCATTGACGCTCAATAAGTTCGCCTCGGACTGCTGTATGTATATGTGCCCGAATTACGGCTTCATAAAGTTCCCTGACAGCCTTACGACAGGGTCCAGCATAATGCCTCACAAAAAGAATCCCGATGTCTGGGAAATCATGAGGGGAAACTGCAACCGCATACTTGCCTGCGAAAACGAGATATCAATGCTATGCAGCAATATGCCTCACGGCTACCATCGCGAGTATCAGCTGCTCAAGGACATACTTTTCCCCGTACTGGAACTCATGCACAAATGCCTCTCAATGGCAAAGTACATGCTCGACAACATCATGGTCAATGACCACATACTCGACGCTCCGATATATGAGTATCTCTTCACCGTTGAAGAGGTGAACCGACGCGCCCTCAAAGGCATGCCTTTCAGGGATGCATACAAGAGCGTGGGTATCGAGGTGAACGAAGGCCGCTTCCACTATGTCCCGGCTGCAGGCGGGGACAAAAAAATCGGAGACCTCAAAGTCTCCGACCTCAATCACGTGTCTCTCGGCAGCATGGGCAACCTCTGCACCGACAGAATCGCCGCAAAGATGCGCTCCGCCGCGGAGTTTTAGAGTTCTTTCAGGATTTCCTTGAGTATGGTCTGGGCTGAGACTATCCTGTTCGCAGCCTCGGGAATGACGAGGGACTGAGGGCTCTCGATCACGTCATCGCTTACTATCATGTTCCTTCTCACGGGGAGGCAGTGCATGAAGTAGGCGTTGTTCGTAAGCGCCATCTTCTCGCTGGTGACGGTCCAGCTGCGGTCGTAGCTGATCACCTTGCCGTAATTCGGGTCATTATAGGCAGACCAGTTCTTTGCATAGACGAAGTCGGCTCCCTTGAGGGCTTCGTCCTGATCGTACATTATCTTCGCACCTTCGGTGAACTTCGGGTCAAGCTCGTAGCCCTCTGGCTGGCAGATCACGAACTCGTAGTCCGTCATGGTGAGGCCTTCCGCGAATGAATTGGGAACGGCCTGGGGCAGAGCCTTCGGATGGGGAGCCCAGGTCATGACCACCTTTGGCTTTGCAGTCTTCTTGTATTCCTCTATGGTAATCATGTCGGCGAAAGTCTGCAGCGGATGGCGGGTGGCCGCCTCCATGCTGAACACGGGCTTGCCGCTGTACTGTATGAACTGGTTGATTATCACCTCGTCGTAGTCTGCTTCCTTGCTTTCGAACCTTGCGAAGCTGCGCACTCCTATTACGTCGCACATGGCCCCCATGACAGGTATGGCCTCGAGCAGGTGCTCGCTCTTGTCTCCGTCCATAACGACGCCCCTCTCGGTCTCGAGTTTCCATGCTCCCTGATTCACGTCAAGGACTATGACATTCATGCCGAGGTTGAGAGCGGCCTTCTGGGTGCTCAGACGGGTTCGGAGACTATTGTTGAAAAATACCAGCAGAGCGGTTTTGTTCTTGCCGAGTTCCTGGTCTGCGAAGGGGTTTTCCTTTACGTATTTTGCGGCTGCGAAGGCCTCTTCGAGGTCAGTGAGCTGCCTTACTGATGTGAAATGTCTCATCTGTAACTGATTATCTTGTGAGTTCCTTCCAGGCCTTTACGAAGTTTTCTGCCGTCTCCATGCTGATGGTCAGCGATGGGAGCAGCCTGATGACTCCTGCACCTGCCGCTCCCGTGAAGAATTTCTTCTCGAAGAGCAGGCGGTCGCGCAGACCTATGTATTCATCCTTGAGTTCCAGGCCTATCATGAGGCCCGTACCCCTGTATTCCTTGAGCGCTGGGTCAAGCCCGTCGGGGCCGTTGAAGGCGTTCCTGAAATATTCTCCTACCCTGGCTGCGTTCTCGACAAGTTTCTCGTTCTCCAAGACGTCAAGAACGGCGAGAGCTGCGGTGCATGCCAGATGGTTGCCGCCGAAAGTGGTTCCGAGCATGCCGTACACGGCGTCAAAATCCGGACTTATGAGTATGCCGCCTATAGGGAAGCCGTTGCCCATGCCCTTGGCCATGGAGATGATGTCGGCCTTGATGCCGTGGTGCTGGTGCGCAAAGAATTTGCCCGAGCGACCGTAGCCTGACTGTATCTCGTCAAGAATGAGCTTGGTGCCTGTCCTGTCGCAGAGCGAGCGCACGCCCTGGAGGAAGGCGGTGGTTGGCTCATAGATGCCGGCCACACCCTGTATGCCTTCTATGATGACCGCGGCATACTCCCTGGTCTCGAGTTCCCTCCCGACGGCCTCCAGGTCGTTGAGCGCGGTGAATACCACCTTGTCCGTGCGGTTGAAAGGAGCCTGTATCTTCGGGTTTTCCGTAGCTGCTACCGCTCCGGAGGTCCTGCCGTGGAAGGCCTTGCCCATGGCAAGTATCTTTGACCTTCCGGTCTGGAACGAGGCGAGCTTGAAGGCATTTTCATTTGCCTCCGCACCGCTGTTGCAGAGGAAGAGGCTGTAGTCGGGATAGCCGCTCACAGGACCGAGTCTTCGTGCAAGTTCCTTCTGAAGTCCGTTCTGGACTGCGTTGGAATAGAATCCCAGCTTCCCGAGCTGGTCGGAAAGCATCTTTACATAGTGTGGGTGGCAGTGACCGATTGAAATCACGGCATGGCCGCCGTAAAGGTCGGTATATTCAACACCGTCCTTGTCCCAGAGTGTGGTGTCGAGCCCCTTGACAGGCTCGATGTCCCACAGTTTATATACCTTGAATAAATCCATAAACCTTAAAATGCTGATGCCTTGAGCCTCAGACCACTGTCCTCAGGAAGCCCGAACATCAGGTTCATGTTCTGGACGGCCTGGCCTACCGCACCCTTGAGCAGGTTATCCACAACGCTGCTGATCACAGCCTTGTTCCCGAACTTGTCTATGTGGACAAGCGCCTTGTTGGTGTTGACGACCTGTTTGAGGTCAAGTGCCTTGTCAGTATAAAATGTGAAGGCTGCGCCTTTGTAGAAGTTTCTGTACATGTCGGCCAGCTGTTCTGCCGAAGGATTGGTGCTGCTGCCTTCCTCTCCGTCGAATTTAACCACGCTGGTGCAGAATATGCCCCTTGTGAAGCCGCCCCTGTACGGTATGAAGTCTAAATCAGCCTCGAGACTGCCCTGCAGTTCTGCAAGGGACTGTCTTATCTCGTGGAGATGCTGGTGAGTGAAAACCTTATAGACGCTCATGTTGTCGCTGCGCCAGCTGAAGTGGGTGGTGGCGCCTGGTTTCTGGCCTGCACCCGTGCTGCCCGTAATGGCGTTGACGCTAACGTCATGCCTGAGAAGGCCTGCCTTTGCGAGAGGAAGCAGTCCCAA
>JABUTS010000071.1 GCA_021443565.1 Bacteroidales bacterium
GATAGGATAGGTGTTCTCCTGAACGTACTTCTTGATTTCGTCAGCATAGAGACCGAGCTCAGCGAGCTGGGAGATAGTGTACATCTTCTGACCATTGTTGGAAGGTCTTGTTTCTGGATCTCTAGAATCATCAGGATTGCCGAATTCATACCAGAAGATAGGTTCTGACTTGAGGAAGTCAACGAACAGAGTATTGTCAATGAACTCAACAGTATCCTTCTCATGAACAGGAATACCAGTTGCTTTGGTGATAACCTCGCTGAATTCCTGATCAAGTTCAAAGTCTTCCATGTTTGTTACAAGGCCGGCAATACCCCTGGTGAAACCAACGAGATTGGTGTACTCAGTAGTGCGGTCGTCACAGTTCTTCTTTGCATCGGTAACGATGAGGGAAGCGCTGTAAGCCGCAACTGAATCATTCTGCTGGAAGTTAGCTGCATCAAGGATGACGCATGCATTATAATCCTCAGGAATTTCTGAGTTATGGTAATAAATCGGATGCTGACCTACCATGAAGAAGAGAGGGCTGAAATCCTTAGTGGTGACGGTTACGTCGATGAGACCATTCTCAAGATCCTTAACCTTCATACCCTTGATTTCGAGAGTAGCGTTCTCGTATGCACCACGAGTCTTGACACCTACAACGTCGAATGAGAATGCGGTTGCATCGGTTCCGAATGCTGCTACGAATTCCTCAGCAAGCTCTGCAGGACGGATCTTGTATGTAAGGACAGAAAGATCACCAGGGATGACAGCGAAACTCTTGCACATGCTGTCAAGAAGCTGATGGGATGGGATTTCATAACTATCCTCAAAGTCAGTCATCACGAGGAGGGTACCATTTATGTTAGCCTTGCCGTCATTGAACTCAGGAACGTAAACGAGAGACTGCATCCTTGAGAGGAGGTCGTCAACGTCAACGCGGAGAGCCTCAATCTTAGCATAGATATCAGGGATTATCTCGTCTTCCATCTTCTTCTTCCAAGCCTCAAGAGCAGTTACGCGAGCCTGGAGGTCTTCGATGTTTTCCTCTGCGGTTTCCATACGGTCTTCGAGAGAAGAAACACGCTCGGTGAGAGCATCTATTGCTTCCCAAAGCTTTTCATCTTCAGCCTTGAGAGCATCAATCTGCTCCTGGAGCTTCTTGTCAGCCTCAGCAAACTTGGTAGAGTCATCGTTGTGCTTCTTGACCATATTGTTAATCTGGCTCTGGAGATCTGCAACTTCAGTCTCTATCTTGTTGAGGAGGAATTCCTTTGCATCATTGAGAGCCTCGGTCTGAGCCTGATTGTACTCTTCAATTTTCTTGTTGAGAGCATCCTCGGCATTCTTGAGAAGTTCCTTGTGTGCCTTGTCCATCTCCTCGATGCGGGTCTTGTAGTCAGCCTGCATTTCCTCGAGCTGGCCCTTTACCTCATTCTTGTATGCGTTGAAGGTAGTTACGAGCACATAGTCGTCGAACTTTGCGAAAGCCTCGTCAATGCGCTTTTCAAGCTCCTTGTCAGCCTCCTTGAGTGCAGGAATATCAATATCGTTGATAACTTCGATGGCAGCCTTCATCGCAGCGATGGTGCTGTCGGTGAGCTTCTTGTAGTTAGCAAGATCAACTGAATCGAGAGAGTCAGCCTTCTTGAGAGAATCTATCTGGCCGTTGATGATGCCGATGGTAGAATCTATTCTTTCCACAGCAGCCTCTGCCTTGGTCATGCGCTCCTCAAGCTTGGTAATCTTACCTGCATTGGCAGCAATCGAGTCACCAAGTTTCTGAACAGAGTCGCCAAACTCCTTCTTGGTAACATACTCGTTGAACTTCTCGCGGAGAAGGGAATCCTCCTTCTTGAGAGAATCGATCTCCTTCTTGAGAGAATCGATGTTCTGGTTAGCAGTGTTAAGGCTGCCCTGAAGTACGCCTACGGTTGACTCGAGACCGCTTACCTGACTCTGGAGAGTCGCAATCTCGTTCTTTGTGAGCTGATCAATCTTGTCATCAAGCTTGTTGATGTCTGAAGAATAATCAGTACAACCCGGCGCGATGCTGAAGACACCGAGAAGTGCCAACGCAGCGAGTTTTGAAAATTTAAATTTCATAACGGTTGTAATTTAAAGTAAATATGAATTTAAGTTGTTTGTATCCATATATTAAAAGCCGTCGTAACATGCTCGAATTCAGTCCTTTCGGGGCCAATAAGGGCTAATTCGGGCATAATACTCCACACTTTTAGCCGCAAATATAGTCAAGTTTAGAGAAAATACAAACACTCTTTGCAAAAAAATCTTCAATAGAAATATGTAGAAAGCCGTTTCTCCCGAAACAGTTCCACATCCCCGGTCAGAACGGAGCCGGGAGCCGATTTTGAAAAAATTTTAAAAACTCACGCTTAGTTATGAAAATATTAACCATCTTTGTGCTTGTTAAACGGAATTACCTAAACGATATATGACAGATGTGAATTTACTTGCGGACAAATACCGCTGCGAGCTTCTCGAAAGGGTGATGCCTTTCTGGCTCGATAAATCCCAGGACAAGCAATACGGTGGCTATTTCAGCTGCCTCAACCGGGACGGAAGCGTTTTCGACACCGACAAGTTCATCTGGCTCCAGGGCCGGGAGGTCTGGATGTTCGCAATGTTGTACAACAGCCTCGAAAAGCGGCCGGAATGGCTCGAATGCGCAATTCAAGGCGCCGAGTTCCTCAAGGAGTTCGGCCACGACGGCAATTTTGATTTCTATTTTTCCGTAACCAGGGAAGGGAAGCCTATCGTATATCCATATAATATATTCTCGAACACCTTCGCATGCATGGCCTTCGCCCAGCTTGCCAAGGCTACCGGCAGCGAAGAATACGCTGAAATAGCAAAGAAGACCTTCGGCAGAATACTCGAAAGAAGGAACAATCCGAAGGGCAGGTGGAGCAAAATCGTTCCCGGGACAAGACCGATGAAGGATTTCGCCCTTCCCATGATAATATGCAACATGGCCCTTGAGGTGGAGGACATAATAAACGATTCCGAGCTCATCGAAAGGACCATAGACGAGAGCGTGCACGAAATTGTTGACGTGTTCTACAAACCGGAATACGGGGTAATTATGGAGAATCTCTCTCCAGACGGGGAACTGATCGACTGCTTTGAGGGCAGGAAGGTTAACCCGGGCCACGACCTCGAGGCGATGTGGTTCCTCATGAATATAGGCACGAGGCGCAACGACAAGGCGCTCATTGAAAAGGCAGTGGAAATCTCACTGTCTGCGATAGAGTATGGTTGGGACAAGGAATACGGCGGCATCTTTTATTTCATGGACCGTCTGGGTCACCCTACCCAGGAACTCGAATGGGACCAGAAACTCTGGTGGGTACATCTCGAGTCGGCAATCGCCATGATCAAGGGCTACCAGCTCACCGGGGACGAAAGGTGCATGGAGTGGTTCGAGAAACTTGACGAGTACATGTGGAAGAATTTCCGGGACGACGAATACCCGGAGTGGTACGGTTACCTTAACCGCCGCGGCGAAGTCCTGCTACCTCTGAAAGGCGGCAAGTGGAAGGGATGCTTCCATGTTCCGAGAGGTCTCTACCAGATATGGCAGATACTCGAGACCCTCAAATAACCCACACCTGCCCAGGTACGGGAAGAGTCCCCGTCACCCGCCAGTCCTTTTCAGAAGAATCATTTCATAAAACTCCCGCCCCGGCCATGAGGTCTGGGGAATGGTGTTGTCTCACAAAACAATACGGCGCCCTCCGAGGTGCTGCTTCAACGGTGTCCACCACAAGCATTGCTGCTCAGGCGATGTACGACCGATTGTTTTAAGGCATACAAATCCTTAAGTCGAGTCAATGGCGGAACGACCTCGATTTAACACGTTAAAGGTTATTAATTATATTCTTGTGGCTTTGCGGCACAGCTAACGCTTCGACTTTAGACCCTGGCCCCCCAAGTCCTCAAGTCGCGAATGTCGCTTTCCGGCATGAGCCGTTAATCAAAAGTACACAATAATTTTGATTCCGCAGCAACTTTTAACAAAGAAAAAGCAGGAAGCAGTCAAGAATTTGTCGAAAAATCATGATATTTGAAGAAAGATTCCCGAGAATGGCAGCTGAAACACACCTTATCATAATGGCGGGCGGGATAGGCAGCAGATTCTGGCCTCTCTCCACCCCCGAGTACCCCAAGCAGTTCATAGACGTTACGGGCAGGGGCAGGAGTCTCCTGCAGATGACATGCGACCGATTTGCCGCCCTCTGCCCTATCGAGCGCACCTGGGTGGTCACAAATGCCGCATACGTCCCGATTGTCAGGCAGCAGCTGCCGCAGATTCCCGACGAGAACATACTCGCCGAGCCGGCGGCAAGGAACACCGCGCCGTGCATAGCCTACGCAGGCTGGAAGATAAGGCAGAAACATCCTGAGGCGAACATAATCGTCGCACCTTCCGACGCATACGTCAGGGATGACGCGGAGTTCAGGCGCATCATAGGCGAGGCACTCTCTTATACCTGTGACCGAAACGCGATTGTGACCATAGGCATTACCCCTACCAGGCCGGAAACCGGCTACGGCTACATACAGATGGAAACAGCCGGGGCTGAGGGAGAAATACGAAAGGTGGCTTCCTTCCGCGAGAAGCCGGACAAGGAGACTGCAAGGGCATACCTCGAGGCCGGCTGCTATCTATGGAATGCCGGAATCTTCGTATGGAACATCAAAACGCTGGAGGAAAGCATACGCAGCTACGTTCCCGACATAGCTGAAGGGCTGGACGCCATTGCGCAATCATTCTATACAAAAAAGGAAGGCCCCGCGCTTGCAGAGGCCTTCCCCAAACTGAGAAAGATTTCAATAGACTACGCCGTGATGGAGCATCACCCGGGGATTCATACCATACCCGCAGATTTCGGATGGAGCGACCTCGGAAACTGGGCATCCCTCCACAGCCTTCTGGAAAGCGATGCAGAGGGCAACGCGGCAGTTGGTCCCGTAAGATTCGTGGAATGCAGCGGATGCATAGCCCATGTCCAGGGTACGGAGAAAGTCGTGCTCCAGGGTCTGCAGGACTGCATAATCAGTTGCAGCGGAGGGCGCATGCTGATATGCCGCAAGAGCGAGGAGCAGAGGATACGCGACTGGAACTGAGCGTCTGGAAAACCGTCAGCAGTTAAAGAGAAGCTCCCTATATTTAGGCAGGGTCCAGGTCTCGTCGTCAACCACAAGTTCCAGTTTGTCCAGATGGCGGCGGATTTCTTCCAGCATCGGGGCTATCCGGTCGTGGTAGGCGACAGCCTTCTCCCTTTCGGATTCTATTCTGTTGGCCTGCTTGCGGGTGTCGATGAGCTTGGCGACAAGGCGGTTGATTTCCGACACGCGCTCTGCTATCTCCTTTATTTTCTTTATATTCTCCTCGGAAAGCCGTCTGCCTTCATCATCGCCCAGAACGGTCTCCATCTTTATCACATTGTCCAGAAGCACGCTCTGATACCTTGTGGCGATAGGAACAACATGGTTCATGGCAAGGTCGCCGAGCACCCTGGCCTCAATCTGAATCTTCTTAGTGTAGGTTTCCCACTTTATTTCGTTGCGGGCGACAAGTTCGTTCTCCCTCATCACACCCATCTTCGCAAACATGTCAATGCTTTCCTTGTCCAGATAGCGGTCATAGACGAGAGGGGCGCTGGTTTCACAGTCCAGTCCGCGACGGGCGGCTTCCTGTTTCCACTCCTCGGAATAGCCGTTGCCGTCGAAGCGCACGGGCTTCGAATACCTGATGTACTTGCGGAGGACCTTGACAATGGCATCCTCCTTTATTTCTCCCTCAGCGATAAGTGCATCGACCTCCTGTTTGAAGAGGACGAGTTGCTCGGCCACGGCCGTGTTGAGGGCAATCATTGCGGGAGAGCAGTTAGCTTCGGCTCCCACTGCCCTGAATTCGAACCTGTTGCCCGTGAAGGCGAAAGGCGAGGTACGGTTGCGGTCGGTGTTGTCTATCATGAGTTCAGGGATAGCCGGAATGTCGAGACGGAGTTCGTGCTTCGAGAGTATCCTGACGAGGTTGTCGGTGTTTTCCATGTGGTCGAGAACCTCTGAGATGTTGGTGCCGAGGAAACTGGAGATTATGGCCGGAGGCGCCTCGTTCGCGCCGAGCCGGTGGGCGTTGGTGGCGCTCATGACGCTGGCCTTGAGCAGCCCATTGTGGCGGTATATGGCCGCAAGGGTGTTGACCACGAAGGTAATGAAGCGGAGGTTGTCCTTGTCTGTCTTGCCCGGAGAGTAGAGAGGGACGCCGGAGTCGGTGCCCAGAGACCAGTTGCAGTGCTTGCCGGAACCGTTGACGCCCTTGAAAGGTTTCTCGTGGAGCAGCACGACGAAGCCGTGACGGCGGGCTACATCCTTCATCAGGGACATGAGCACCATGTTGTGGTCTATGGCAAGGTTGCATTCCTCGTAGATGGGGGCAAGTTCGAACTGGTTCGGGGCGACCTCGTTGTGGCAGGTCTTTGCCGGTATTCCGAGCTTCATGGCCTCGATCTCAAGATCTCTCATGAAGGCTGCCACCCTCTTTGGTATGGAGCCGAAGTAATGGTCGTCAAGCTGCTGGTTTTTAGGGCTTTCATGGCCCATCAGCGTCCTTCCCGTAGCGACGAGGTCAGGCCGCGCCATGTACAGGTCCCTGTCCACAAGGAAGTATTCCTGCTCCCATCCGAGATAGCAGCGGCACTTGCGCACGCTCTTGTCGAAGTAGCGGCACACATCGGCAGCGGCCTTGTCGACGGCGCTTATGGCCTTGAGCAGAGGAGCCTTGTAGTCAAGGGCTTCGCCCGTGTAGGATATGAATACCGTCGGGATGCAGAGGGTGTTGTTCATCACGAAAGCGGGAGAGGTGGGGTCCCACGCGCTGTAGCCTCTTGCCTCGAAGGTACTGCGTATGCCGCCGTTGGGGAAGGAAGAGGCGTCGGGCTCCTGCTGTGCGAGTAGTTTGCCCGAGAAGTCCTCCACTACGCCGCCTTTGCCGTCATGTTCTATGAAGGCGTCGTGCTTCTCGGCAGTCGAGCCGGTGAGAGGGGAGAACCAGTGTGTGTAATGGGTGGCGCCATGATCCATTGCCCAGGCTTTCATGCCCTGAGCCACCGCATCGAGTATGGAAGCGTCCAGCATGGCTCCGTTGTCCATCACGTCCACCATTTTCCGGTAAACGTCCTGGGGCAGATACTTGAACATTGCGGTCTTGTTGAAGACCATCTCACCGAAATACTCTGAAGGTCTTCCCTGCTCTGCCACCTCAACTGCCTTCTTGGCATAGGCGGCCTTGACTGAATCGAAACGTAATCTTGGCATGGCTTGCGAATTTTCAGGTGGCAAATTTATTGACTTTGTTCCGGAGAATCAAGGCGCATTTTCAATTTTGCGGGTAGTTTTTCCGAAATTATTTGGGTTTTTATGGGTATTTTTCAGTTTTGCGGACTGTTTTT
>JABUTS010000147.1 GCA_021443565.1 Bacteroidales bacterium
GGCCGGCGGCGCGGTGCTGCTCGACAGATATGTATATTCGAACATTGCCTACCAGTGCGCCAAGCTGACTGAACCGGCGGAGGCGGACAGGCTCAGGGACTGGATATTCAACACCGAGTACGGTGACTTCGGTCTGCCTAAGCCCGACTTGAACATATTCCTCGACGTCCCCATATCTTTCGTGGAGTCCAAGCTCGTTTCTGATAGGAAGGGGGATGACCGCCGTTATCTGTCCGGAGCCCGGGATATTCACGAGGCTGACATCAATTTCCAGAAGGCTGTGCGGGATATGTACCGCCGTCAGTGCGAGCTCGATCCCAAGTTCGTGAGAGTGGACTGCAGTGACGAGAACGGGAACATGCTTCCTCCGGATTCGATTTTCGAGAAGATAAAGGCAATAGTCGACCAGGCTTGATATGAACGCGGCATTCAGGAATTTCAGGCGTTTCTGCGCCGTGCTCATAGGTGTGGTATTCTTCTTCGGGGGAGTGCTCAAACTTATGGACCCGGTGGGCGCGTCCATGGTCGTGAGGGAGTATTTCATATTCCTTCATCTGCCTTTCATGATTCCTTCCGCAAAATTCTTCGCCGTGGCAATGGCTCTGCTTGAGACTGTCACCGGCGCAGCCCTTGTCTGCGGAGTTTTCCGCAGGGCAGGCGCTGCAGCAACTTCCGCGATGCTTGCCTCGTTTACTCTGCTGACTCTCATCCTGCTTGTCTTCAATCCTTCAATGGATTGCGGATGCTTCGGTGAAGCCGTTCATCTTACCCATCTGCAGAGTTTCCTGAAAAATGTGGTTCTTGACCTGCTCGCCGTTGCAGCCTTCCTCCCGTTGAGAGATTATGGCAAGGCGACGAAGATGAAATTCGTTTCGTTCTGCCTGACGGTTCTTTTCGCACTTGGCTTCTGCGTGTATTCTCTGCTTACTCTCCCTCTTGTGGATTTTACCGACTTCAAGTGCGGAAGCTACCTTGAGGCTGCCCGTGACAGGGCTCCGGGTGCGGCAGAGAGTGCTGTAGAGATGGAGTTCATATATGAGAAAGGAGGGGAGGAGAAGGCCTTCCCGCTGGATGGACTTCCGGATTCGACATGGACCTTCGTGGATTCGAGGACGAAAGAATATGATGTAGTGGAACTTCCTGTCTTGCAGCTGGTTGCCGAAGACGGTACTTACGAGGATCATCTTGCGGCGGAAGGAGATGTGGCAATCATCTCATTCTATTCAAGGCTCAGGGACGTTTCATCTTACAAGGCCATGCTCGAGAATGCCGGTTTCACCACTCTGGTTCTGGCAACCGAATTTGCAGACGGCATAGACCATATTTCCGATTTCAAGACCCTTCTGACTCTCAACCGCTCGAACGGAGGTCTTACTCTCGTGAGGGATGGCCGCATAGTCTGGAAGGCAGCATCTACGGCACTTCCCGACGAAGAAAAACTTAAGGCACTCGCCGGGGAATTGCCTGCTGAGAATCTCTCGGACTCATCCCGCGACTCGCGCCTTTTCCAGTCTTTTCTGTTGCTTGAATCAGCCTTGCTGTTTCTGCTGTAAGTTTGCCTAGTCTTCCTCTTCGTAAAAATCCAGGGCACCGAGCAGCTCGTCCATCTGCCTCCTGTCCCTTTTCGTAGGCCTGCCCGTGCCTCGTTCCCTGCGCAGGAAGAAGGTCTCCACAGGTGCCCTGAGCTTCATCAACTCCTCTTCCGGAGTCAGATTCTCCGCGTATTGGGCTACCAGCTGCGCTCCTACCCTCTTCTCGAGAAGCTGCAGCACTTTCCATGTATAGGACACCGCTCCCTTCCTTACGGAAATCAAATCCCCGATCTGAACATTTCTTGAAGGCTTGATGTCCAGCCCGTTCACGCGTATCTTGCCGCCCTTGCATGCGTCCGTGGCCTCGGTGCGGGTCTTGAACGCCCTTATGGCCCATAGATACTTGTCTATTCTGACTCCTTCATTCATAGGCTATTTCAGCAACTCCGGCTCCTCTTCGCGGTCGGTGTCGAGGCCTTCATAATCCTCACCTTCGAGGAAGGCCTCGGTATCGGGATTTATGTAACCATCGGCCCATTCGCGGCGTACCTGCGCCATCAGCAAAGTTATTTCTCCCTCGGGTTCAAGCGTGAAATCGTGGCAGTCGGCTGGCACGAGAACCACCTCTCCGGGGGTCACTGGCGTGCCTCCTATCTGCGCTTTGCCGCTCACGCAGGCGAATAGCCTGAAACATGAGTCTTCACGGCTGGAGATCAGGGTCGCTTCAGACGTCCTTATGGATTCAAGATTGAATTCCTCGCTTTCGATAAGGCCGCGACTTGCGGAACATGCGTCTGAACTTACCTGGCCTTTACTGCATGCATTCAGTTCGATAAAGTCGAGAACTTCCTCGAAGTCCTCGGCAAGCTCGAATTCAAGGCCCGAACTTTCGGATATCTCCAGCACTGAGAGCCTTCCCACGGCGCCGTAAACCTGACATGGGAGTATATGTATAAGATCCCCCGCCGCAGGCTTGAATGAATTCATGGCACTCTTGAGCGCTCCTGTCAGATTCAGCGCATAGGCTTCGGTGGCGTCGATTTCCGACGCCATTCCCAGCCATACCTTCGCGTTTTCATCCGCCTCAAGCACCAGCCACGCCCTGGCTCCTCCGAGAGCATCATACCTTTCACGGGCAATGACGTCGTCCGGCGCCACTCTCAACGGGAGTTCGCCCTCTATGTCCAGTCTCTTGACCATCAGGGGGAACTGGCGTCCGCACCAACTGAAGACATCCTCGCCGGATATCTTTTCCATATAGGTCTCCATGATGTCGGAGATGGTGTTTCCGCCCAGCCATCCTCCCCTGACCTTTGAGTCCACCACTCCCAGGTCGGCGAGTTTCCAGCTTTCCCTGCCCCAATCGCGTGCAAGAACTTCGTCCCCGAAGAGGAGAGGGTAGAGTTTCTTCTTGTTCTGCCTTTCCATCGACATCTTTTGTTGATTATGTATATGGCTGTATGTCAATGTTTAATGGCTATTCCCACTCAATAGTTGCAGGTGGTTTTGAAGAGATGTCGTAGACTACGCGGTTTACTCCGCGCACTTTGTTTATTATGTCGTTGCTGACCTTTGCCATGAAGTCGTAAGGGAGATGTACCCAGTCGGCTGTCATACCATCCGTGGAAACCACTGCGCGGAGGGCGACAGTGCTTTCGTAGGTCCTCTCGTCACCCATGACTCCGACGCTCTTGACAGGGAGCAGTATCACGCCGGCCTGCCATATCGCATCGTAAAGGGTGGCCGCCTTCATCTTGGGATCTGATGCGCTGCGCACCTCCACAGCTCCCGGGCCGGCAAGTGCCTCGATTGCCGCGGTGTTCCCTGCAAGGCTATATTCACGCAGACCGCGGATGAAGATGTCGTCAGCCTCGCGGAGCACGGCCAGGCTTTCCTCGTTGACCTCTCCGAGCACGCGTATGGCGAGAGATGGACCCGGGAAAGGATGGCGGCCTATCAGTTCGTCCTTAATGCCAAGCGCCCTGCCGACCCTTCTGACCTCATCCTTGAAGAGCGAGCGAAGAGGCTCGACTATGCTGAGGTTCATCTTCTCGGGAAGTCCGCCCACATTGTGGTGGGACTTGATCTTGGCGGCGGTGCCGTTGACTGATGCCGACTCGATGACGTCAGGATATATGGTGCCCTGGGCCAGCCAGCGTGCGCCCTCAATCTGCTGCGCGTATTTGTCGAAGGTTTCCACGAAGAGCCTTCCTATTATCTTTCTCTTTTTCTCAGGCTCGCTCACACCCTTGAGCTGGGCGAGGAATTCCTTGCCTGCGTCGGCACCTATCACGTTGAGCCCCATGTCCTTGTACGATTCGAGCACGTCCTCGAACTCGTTCTTGCGGAGCAGTCCGTTGTTTACGAAGATGCAGGTGAGCTGGTGGCCTATCGCCTTGTTGAGGAGCACCGCGGCAACTGTGGAGTCCACTCCGCCGCTGAGTCCGAGTATCACCTTGTCGCTTCCTATCCTGGTCTGGAGTTCCGCGATGGTGGTTTCGATGAAGGAATCAGGTGTCCAGTCGCCGTGGCAACCGCATACGTCCATGACGAAATTCTCAAGCATCTTTGCGCCTTCCGTGGTATGGAAAACCTCGGGATGGAACTGTACCGCGTAGGTCTTCTCGCCTTCTATGCGATATGCCGCGTTTTCCACGTCGGCGGTGGATGCTATGATCTTCGCGCCTGCAGGAAGTGCGGCGATGGTGTCACCGTGGGACATCCATACCTGTGAGCAGGACTTCACTCCCTTGAAGAGAGGGCAGTCATGTTCGGTGACGTTCAGCATTGCACGACCGTACTCGCGTGCGATTGAAGCGTTTACGTCGCCTCCGAAATGATATGCAAGGTACTGTGCGCCGTAGCAGATTCCAAGAATGGGGTATCTGCCCTTTATGCCGCTGAGGTCAATCTGGGGAGCCTGCGGGTCCCTTACGGATGCCGGGCTGCCCGAAAGGATGACGCCCATTACTTCCGGTCCGAACTCCGGCACTTTGTTGAAGGGATGGATCTCGCAGTAGACGTTCAGCTCTCTCAGGCGCCTGCCTATGAGCTGGGTAACCTGCGATCCGAAATCAAGAATGATTATTTTCTCTGTCATCAGTGTTTAAGTTTGACGCAAAAGTAGCCTTTTTTATGAGATTATTCCGTACTTTTGCGCGATTTTTACCAAGGAATAACATGGATATAAGAAACATTGCCATCATCGCCCATGTCGACCACGGCAAGACCACCCTGGTGGACCGCATGATCTACCAGGCAAAGCAGCAGAGAGAACAGGAGAAGCTGGGCGAGCTCATCCTCGACAACAACGACCTTGAGCGAGAAAGAGGCATCACCATTCTCGCCAAGAACGTTTCGGTTGATTACAAAGGCGTTAAAATCAATATAATAGATACTCCCGGCCATAGCGACTTCGGTGGAGAGGTTGAGCGCGTGCTGAACATGGCGGACGGCGTGCTCCTGCTCGTGGACGCGTTCGAGGGCTGTATGCCTCAGACGCGCTTCGTGCTTGAAAAGGCGATTTCCATGGGCAAGAAGCCTGTTGTAGTCATCAACAAGGTGGACAAGCAGAACTGCCGTCCCGACGACGTCCAGGAAGAGGTGTTCGACCTGATGTTCGCCCTCGGCGCCACTGAGGAACAGCTGGATTTCGCGACTGTCTACGGCAGCGCAAAACAGGGATGGATGTCCCATGACTGGAAAGAACCCACCACCGACATCACCGCCCTCCTCGATGTCATCCTCGATCAGATTCCGGCTCCGAAAATGAACGAGGGCACACCTCAGATGCTCATTTCATCGTTGGAATACTCTCCTTACGTGGGCCGCATCGCTATTGGCAGGGTGACTCGCGGAGAACTCAAGGCCGGCATGAACATAAGCCTCTGCAAGAGGTATGACATAATCCAGAAACAGCATGTCAAGGAACTCATGATCTTCGACGGTCTCGGTAAGACCAAGGTTGAGAGCGTGCAGTGCGGAGACATCTGTGCGGTTGTGGGCCTTGACGGTTTCGAAATAGGTGACACTGTGGCAGATTTCGAGAATCCCGAGGCACTTCCTCCGATTTCCGTGGACGAGCCAACCATGAGCATGCTCTTCATGATCAACAACTCTCCGTTCTTCGGAAAAGAGGGCAAGTTCGTGACCTCCCGCCATCTCAAGGACCGCCTCGACAAGGAACTTGAGAAGAATCTGGCCCTCAGGGTGAAACCGGGTCCCAATGCTGATTCGTTCATAGTCTACGGGCGCGGCGTGCTCCATCTCTCCGTTCTTATAGAAACGATGAGACGCGAGGGTTTCGAGCTTCAGGTCGGCCAGCCGAAGGTGCTTGACAAGACCATCAACGGCCAGAGGTGCGAGCCTATAGAGAACCTTACAATAGATGTTCCTGAGGAATATGTGGGCGCGGCCATAGAACTTACCACACGCCGCAAGGGAGCCCTCATCCAGATGGAGGGCAGGGGGGACAGGACCCACCTCGAGTTCGACATTCCGGCACGAGGCCTCATGGGGCTCAGAAGCAACCTCCTCACTGCAACTGCCGGAGAGGCTGTGGTTGCACACCGCTTCAAGGATTACGAACCTTACAAGGGTGACATCGAGCGCCGCACCAACGGCTCCCTCGTGTCCCTTGAGACCGGTTTGTCGGTAGCCTACTCAATGGATAAGCTCCAGGACAGGGGCAAATTTTTCATAGACCCGGGCGTTGAGATATACATGGGGCAGGTTGTCGGTGAGCATACGCGTGATCGCGACCTGAACATCAACATATGCAAGACCAAGAAGCTGACGAATATGCGTGCATCGGGCAGCGACGACAAGGTCATGCTCCCACCGCCTATCGTTTTTTCTCTTGAGGAGGCCCTTGAGTACATCCAGGAGGACGAACTTGTGGAGGTTACTCCGAAGTCAATGAGACTCAGGAAGATACTTCTTGATCCTCTCGACAGAAAGAGAAAAAGTGATGATATCGATTGACATTTCAAAATAATTGTTTAACTTTGCCGTCCCAAAAACCGGGCTGAGCTATGAGTGACCTTTTATTGATACCTCTTGACGGTTTTGCTTCAGGGGAACAGAAGTTTTCCTGGAGGGTTGGGAAAGAGTTCTTTGGAAGTTTTGACAATACGGAAATCCTTGATGCCTCGATTGATGCGGATGTTTCCGCGAGAAAGGCGGCGGACAGGATACTGGTGGACTGCTCTCTCAGGGGCGAAGTCACGGTCGAGTGTGACCGTTGCCTCGAGGACCTGCAGATTCCGGTGGACGAAGAGGTCAGGCTCAAGCTTGTCTTTGCAGAAGAATCCGCCGACGAAGATGACGGTAGGGAAGCGGTCGAGGTCAGAAGCACAGATACCGCTTTCGACATGGCCCAGACCATATATGATTATGTGTGCCTCAGCCTCCCCATCCAGCGATTCCACAAGGACGGCGGGTGCAATCCCGAGGTCATGGACCGGATTTCACGGGGCGTGACGACGAAGGTCGGTGAAAATGAAGCCGGGACAGAGGAACCGAATCCGTTTGCAGCTCTCCAGAGCCTCTTTAACAAGTGATAATTGATTAAATAAGATATTAACAATGGCACATCCAAAACACAAAGTCTCAAAGCAGAGAAGAGACAAGAGAAGAACACATGACGTTGCCGTAGTTCCTACTTTGGCAACTTGCTCAAACTGCGGAGCAACCGTACTCTATCACAGGGTATGCCCTGAGTGCGGATATTACAGAGGTCGTCAGATCATTGAGAAGAGCGCTGAATAAGACTCTCTTGCTGTAAGATACGGCGAAAGCCGGGTACGGCCTCTTAGTTCAACGGATAGAACGGAAGTTTCCTAAACTTTAAATAGTGGTTCGATTCCACTAG
>JABUTS010000201.1 GCA_021443565.1 Bacteroidales bacterium
CTCCTCCTTCGCAAAGAACCTGTACTGGAAAAACAGGAGGTAGAATGCCCCGCAGGTCACGCAGCTATCCGCAAAGTTGAACACCGCATCAAAGAACACGCGGGTTCCGCCCCCGAGAATCTGCGGCAGGCGGTAGGTGAAAAGCGGGAAGTAGAACATGTCCACCACCTGACCGAACATGAACGGGAACGGAGCCCCGGGCATGATGGTCTCAGGCCAGACAAGTCCGTAGAAAAAGCAGTCTATGATGTTGCCGAGGGCCCCGGCCGCTATAAGAGTGAGCCCCACAAGCACGCCGATTGGAGTGCTCTGCTTCCGTGCAAGCTTGCCTATCCACCAGAAAAGCGCGGCGAAAAGGCAGAGCCTGAACAACGAGAGCAGCACCTTGCCGGTCACGCCCCCGAAGGCCATGCCGAAAGCCATGCCCTTGTTCAGCACGAAGTGAAGCTGGAACCACTCGCCGGCGACGTAGATAGTCTCGCCCAGCGACATCCCGGTCTTCACGAGGACCTTGATAATCTGATCGGCGATCACCAGGAGCACTCCCAGCACAATCATCCATGTACCTCTGCCAGGTCTCTTCATGAAGCTACTTCTTGTTCAGCATTTCCTTGGCCTCCACGGTCAGGGTTGCATGAGGAACGAGACGGAGACGGGCCTTAGGGATGAGTTTCCCCGTGACCCTGCAGATGCCGTAGGTCTTGTTCTCTATTCTGACAAGTGCAGCCTCGAGGTTCTGGATGAACTTGTACTGGCGCGCTGCGAGTATGCCCGATTCTTCCTTTGAGAGGCTGAGAGCGCCCTCCTCAAGGCTCTTGAAAGTAGGTGACGTGTCCTCGACGTCATTGCCCGACGCCTGAGTCATGCGATCCCTGAGAGTCTGGTACTCTGCCTTGGCAGCCTTGAGCTTTTCGAGTATGAGTTCCTTGAACTCCTGGAGTTCCTCGTCGCTGTAGCGAACCTGCTCATTGATGATTTCTTCTGCCATGATTACTGGTTTTTAGTTAGTGTTATGAAAATAGTTCCTTCAGTCCAGTCTATGGAAACCGCACCTTCCGCACCTGTACCCTTCTCAAGAGAGAGAGAGACGGAGAGAGTCTGGGCTGCAACATACTGGCTGTAGTCCTCCAAAGATGCCGAGATCTCATCGAACGCTGCACCTTCGGCATAAATTACGGTATTGATTCTGTCTACCACGTCGAAGCCGCTGTCCTTGCGGAGATTCTGAATCCTGCTCACGAGCTCGCGTGCGTTTCCTTCCCTCCTGAGGGCTTCGGTTATGGTTATGTCCAGGGCTACCGTCAGAGGTCCGTCGCTTGCGACGAGCCATCCCGGCATGTCCTCGGAATTGATTTCATAGTCCTCCGCATGAAGCACCACGGCTCCCGAAGGCAGGTTGAGCGTGTAGCCTCCGGCACTCTGTCCGGAATCCTGGATGGCATTGATCTCCTCCTGGGAGAAGGTGCCGAACGCAGCTGCTATCTCCTTCATCTGCTTGCCGTAGATCTTGCCGAGAGTCTTGAAGTTAGGCTTGATCTTCTTGGTGATGAGGCCTGCGGTCTCGGTCACGAATTCCGCCTCCTTCACATTGACCTCGGTGAGCAGGATGTGCTTCACGTTCTCCAACTGCTCCTTAACCTTGGCGTTCACCACAGGAATCACAAGCTTGGAGAGAGGCTTGCGCACATTGATGCCCACCTTCTTGCGGAGAGCGAGCACCATGGATGAAGACCTCTGGGCGAGCACCATCCTTTCCTCAAGGTCGGTATCAATGAGTTCCTCCGCGAATGACGGCATGGCCGTATAGTGTACGGAGTCTGCCTCCGGGACAAGGTCGAGATACAGCCTCTCGGCATAGAACGGAGCTATAGGGGCAGAGAGCAGCGCGACATCCTTGAGCACTTCATAGAGGGTCTGGTAAGCTGCGAGTTTGTCCGCGCTCATTTCCGGGCCCCAGAGCCTCTTCTTGTTCAGACGGAGATACCAGTTGCTGAGGTCGTCGCCGACGAAATCCTGAATCAGGCGGCCAGCCTGAGTCACGTCGTAGTCCTCGTATGCCGCCGTAACGCCCTTCACGAGAGTATTGAGACGGGATATTATCCACTTGTCGAACTCGCAACGCTCTGCATAAGGAACTGCCGGAGCCGCGGGGTCGAATGAATCTATGTTTGCATAAACCGCAAAGAGGGAGTAGCAGTTGTAGAGTGTACCGAAGAACTTCTTGCGGACCTCGTCAACTCCCGCCTCGTCAAAGCGGAGATTGTCCCAAGGCTGGGAATTGGTCAGCATGTACCAGCGGAGGGCATCCGGACCGTACTTGTCGAGAGCCATGAAAGGATCCACCGCGTTGCCGAGCCTCTTGCTCATCTTGTCACCATTCTTGTCCAGGACGAGTCCGTTGGAAATGACCCTCCTGAAGGCTGCAGTGCCGCTGACCATGGTATGAATCGCGTGAAGGGTATAGAACCATCCGCGGGTCTGGTCAACACCCTCGGCTATGAAGTCTGCTGTGCAGCCGAACTTGTCGCAGCCAATGTTCCTGAGACCTTCCTGCGCATAAGGCATGGCGCCGGAGTCGAACCACACGTCTATGAGGTCGGTCTCCCTCGTCATCTTCTTGCCTGAAGGGGAAACCAGATATATGTTGTCGGCATAAGGACGATGGAGGTCTATCCTGCCGTAGTTCTCCTTGCTCATGTCTTCAGGATTGAAGCCCTTGTCCTTCAGCGGATTGGACTCCATAACACCTGCTGCGACGGCCGCCTCTATCTCGGCGTAAAGCTCCTTGAGCGAGCCTATGCATTTCTCTTCCTTTCCGTCCTCGCTGCGCCATATCGGGAGCGGAGTGCCCCAATAACGGCTGCGGGAGAGGTTCCAGTCCTGTATGTTCTCAAGCCATTTGCCGAAACGTCCGGTGCCGGTAGCCTCCGGCTTCCAGCTTATGGTGTCGTTGAGCTTCATCATCTCCTCACGCACGGCGCTGGCCTTTATGAACCATGAGTCGAGCGGATAGTAGAGCACAGGCTTGTCTGTACGCCAGCAATGAGGATAGTTGTGGACATGCTTCTCTATGCGGAAGGCCTTGCCCTGCTGCTTGAGCATGACGCAGAGGTCTACGTCGAGAGTGGCGTCGTCAGGGCCGAGGGCCGGGTCGTAAGCGTTCTTCACGAAACGGCCGGCGAACTCCGCATAGCTGTCGAGAGCCACATGGGCAGCCCTGTAATCGGGATCCATGTCCTCAGGACGGAAGAAGCGTCCCTGCTTGTCGACCTGGGCATTCAGGTCGCCGTTGGCGTCCTTTACCCATATTCCCGGCACTCCGGCAGCCTTGGCAACCTTTGCGTCGTCAGCGCCGAAAGTAGGGGCGATATGTACTATGCCTGTGCCGTCCTCGGTGGTAACATAGTCGCCGAGTATCACTCGGAACGCGCCGTCGGTCTCGGGAGAGAACCAAGGTATGAGCTGTTCGTAGCATATTCCCTCAAGTTCGCGGCCCTTCCACTCTCCGTCGAGCACCTTGTAAGGCACAAGCTTGTCGCCAGGCTTATAGTCTTCGAGGGAAAGTCCGGCAGCCTTCGGATTGAACCATGCGGGGATGAGGGCCTCCGCCAGCAAGTAGACGGCCTTGCCGCCGGTGTACGGATTGAAGGAAAGGACCCTCTTGTATGTTATGTTCGGGCCCACGCAGAGTGCGGTGTTTGAAGGAAGGGTCCAAGGGGTGGTTGTCCACGCCAGCATGAAGGTCGGGCAATCGCCCTCGAAGAGAAACTCAGACTTCACGTCACGAACGAGGGCGAACTGAGCCGCCGCCGTGGTATCCTTGACGTCGCGGTAGCATCCAGGCTGGTTGAGTTCGTGGGAGCTGAGCCCGGTGCCGGCAGCCGGTGAATACGGCTGTATGGTGAAGCCCTTGTAAAGCAGGCCCTTATCATATATCTTCCTGAGAAGCCACCAGAGAGTCTCTATGTAGCGGTTGTCATAGGTGATGTACGGATCGTCCATGTCCACCCAGTAGCCTATCCTCTCGGTGAGCGACACCCACTCCTTCGTGTATTTCATAACCTCCTTGCGGCAGGCATCATTATACTCCTCGACCGTGATCTTCTTTCCTATGTCTTCCTTGGTGATGCCGAGTTTCTTCTCGACCCCGAGCTCCACAGGCAGGCCATGGGTATCCCAACCTGCACGGCGGTTTACCTTGTAGCCGCTCTGAGTCTTGTAGCGGCATATCGAATCCTTGATGGAACGGGCCATCACATGGTGTATGCCCGGCATGCCGTTTGCCGAAGGCGGACCTTCAAAAAAGATAAACTCCGGTGCACCCTCCCTCAGCTCGAGGGACTTCTCGAATGCACGGTTCTTCTTCCAGCGGTCAAGCACTTCAGCTCCCGTGCCGACCAGGTCCAAACCCTTATATTCTTTAAATCTCATATTTTTTAGCTAATTTTGCAATCCGGTCAGGGGGTCCTGACAATTTGGCAAAGATAAGGATTTAATACTTACCGACAAAGCAAAATGTCCACACTTGACATCATACTTTCAGTCTGCTATGCGCTGTTCATAATCGGGGGACTGCGCAAGGGGCTCATACTCCAAGTCACTGCAGTTGCGGCTCTTGTAGTGGCATCATGGGCGGCATACATGTTCGCCGGCCAGGCCGCACAGTGGTTCTCCACCCACACCAGCGCCGGCCAGATCAGCACCGTAGCCTCATACATAGCCGTCTTCGTTCTCAGCGCGCTCGCCTGCCACCTGCTCGGCAACCTGCTCAGCAAGAGCGTGAAGATGGTGGCGCTAGGATGGCTGGACCGACTGGGAGGCATGCTGCTGAGCGTGGTGACCTGCACCATCGTGCTGGGCTTCGTCTTCAGCGTCCTCAACATGCTGAACGGGGTGATGCCGCTACTGCCCGGGGATGCCCTCGAGAACTCAGTCATCTATCCCAAGATAGACCAGGCCTGGGACCTGCTCTACCCGAAACTCAAGGAACTCTTCGAAAACGCCAGAGATGTCAAGGATACTGTTGCTTGAAACCTCGACCTCGCTCTGTTCTGCTGCCATAGCTGAAGACGGCAAGGTCATATCCTATAGGGAAAGCTCCTCTCCCAGGGCGCACGCGTCGCTGACAGCCGTGTTCGTCGGCGAACTGCTCAAGGAGGGGGGATGGTCCGTGAAAGACATGGACGCAGTGTGCGTGAGCGAAGGCCCCGGCTCGTACACGGGCCTGAGGGTGGGTGTATCAACTGCCAAGGGCCTGTGCTTCGGCGCCGGCAAACCGCTCCTGAGCGTGGGAACGCTTGACACCCTTGTGGCGCAGGCCGGCGCTGAAGGTCTGGTCCCCGAGGGCTGCACAAGGATCATTCCCATGGTGGATGCCAGAAGGATGGAGGTCTATGCCGCAGTCTTCACTCCTGAAGGGAAACGTCTAAGCGAGGTCGAGCCAGCAATAATAGACGAGAACTCCTTCGCGGAAGTCCTGTCTGAAGGTCCGGTACTGGTAATCGGCGACGGTGCAGGAAAGTGCAACGGGGTAATTGGGGGAGAAGACACTGTCTTCATCCAGTGCTGTCCGAAGGCTTCGGCCATGGCTGAACTCGCAGAGAGGGAGTACAAAGAAAAACGGTTCAAGGACGTTGCGTACTTTGAACCGTTCTATCTCAAGGAATTTGCTGTCACCCAGAGCAGGAAAAAGCTCTTCTGACCTATTTCTTCAGCAGATTGTCCAGGTGTCTTCTTAGGGAAGCCTCATCTTTTACGTCAGCACCCGCAAGTTCCTCGTTGCAGATGAAATACGAGGTCGGGAGATTCTGCACGTTATACATCGACACGTATTTTGAAGCGGCAGCCTGGACGTCGCAAACGTTGATCCACTCAAGTTTCTGGCTCTTCACCACGCCCGCCCATTCGGCCTTGTCGGCATCGAGGGCTATGCAGTAGAATTCCACGCCGCGATCCTTGTAGTCTTTGTATACAGGAATGAGTATATCCTGGTTGAACATCTTCTGGGCAGGGTCTGCCGGATTCCAGAAATGAATCACCTTCACCTTGGCCTCAACCTCGCTCAGTTTCACGAGCTTGGAGTTCACGTCGGGTAGTTCTATGTCAAGATAGCCGATTTCCTCTGCCTCGCCTAGCTGGCTGCTGATATTGAGGGTGTTGAGCCTCTTCTGGGCATCTGAACGCAGGCTGCGCACATACTTGGACTTAGGGTATACGGTCGCAAGGGAGTCGCAGATGTTGTTGAAGACTATCGCATCGCTGGACTGGGCGAAGACCGGAAGATCGGAGCCCACCCTCTGGTAGAACACAGGGACTACGGTAAGCGAGCGCGGATTTTCCATCACGAACCTGATGGCCTGACGATAGTAGGCTATATACTTTTCCGTCATCTCCCTGCGAAGTTTCAGGGCTGACGCATCATCCGAAGTCGCTGTCAGCTTCCCGGTAAGTTCCTTCATCTCCCTGGAGAAGTCGTTGTACTTCTGTTCAACCTCCTGAAGCCTGACAGATTCCTCACTTCCGCTTACCACATAGTTCCCGAGGGTGTCTGCATTCACGAGCACCTTGTCTCCCTTCTTGAGAAGCATAGAGGCTATGCGGCGGTCATTGTAATAGATGTAGTGGAACATCGGGTCGCCCTCGGCAATGGATGCCTTGTAACTGCACCCTCCCTGCGCGTCAGCGCTGAGCGTGTCAACCACTTCGAGATGGTTTACCTCGTAGGCCTTGACCACAATCTGAGCGCCCGGAGCATCGGAAACGACGATTTTCACCTTGGTCTGGGAGCAGGAGGCAAGAGCTGCCACTGCAAGAAGCACGGCCGAGCCGCGCAGCATGCTATTTATGAAGCTTTTCATATTCTGCTAAAATTGCGGCAGCGGTTTCTGCCATTTCCTCCCGGGAAATCTGAGGCTTTACCTTGCGGAAATCCAAATCGCCTTCGGTCTGGAGAGGCACAAGGTGGATATGGGTGTGAGGGACCTCCATGCCGAGCACGGCAACTCCCACCCTCCTGCACGGAACGGCAGCCTTGAGGGCGGCTGCGACATCCTTGGCGAAGGCGCAAAGCCCCAAGTAAACCTCATCCTCGAGGCTGAAGATGTAATCATCCTCCACATGTTTCGGAATCACGAGGGTATGCCCCTTGGCAAGCGGGCTGATGTCAAGGAAGGCATAGTAGTCCGCGCTCTCGGCCACCTTGTAGGAAGGAATCTCCCCCTTGGCTATGCGTGTGAATATGGTTGCCATACGTTACAGGGAGATGTCGAGAATCTCAAGCTTGATTAC
>JABUTS010000060.1 GCA_021443565.1 Bacteroidales bacterium
CTGCCTTCCGGCATCCGGATGTCAGTCAACGCCACAGAGAAGCCGGAGCCGGAAACCGTGCGAAACTCCATTTCCAACTTCCTCGCAGCCAACGGTTTCGTTGAGACCATGAACAACTCTCTCACCAAGGGAGACTACTACTCGAAGCTCAGCACCTTCCCGGAGGAAAAGTGCGTGAAAATCATGAACCCTCTCAGTTCCGACCTCAATGTCATGAGGCAGACCCTGCTGCTCAACGGCCTCGAGGTGATAGCATACAACCTCAACCGCCAGGCAAGCACCATAAGGACCTTCGAGTATGGTTCAGTGTACTCGTTCAAACCCGGATGCGACGGAAAGACCCTCGAGTCATACTCCGAAAGCCAGCGCTTCGCCCTCTTCATGAGCGGCCCGACTGAAAAGGTGTGGAGAAGCGAGGCCCGCAAGGGCAGCTACTTCCAGCTCAAGGGCTACCTCGAACTCCTGCTCAGACGCTATGGAATGGACCTTTACACCCTGGAGACAGCCGCAGCACCGTCAGACATCTTTGCTGAAGGTCTCGAGTATAAGATGCCGGGCTCTCAGGAGACACTCGCTGTCATGGGAACGGTGAACCAGGTCCTCTGCAGAAGTTTCGGCATCAAGCAGCCGGTTTTCGCTGCAGAAATCAACTGGCCGGCCTTCTTTACTATGATAAAAAGGAACAGGATACGCTACAGCGAACTGCCTAAATTCCCTGAGGTAAGGAGGGATCTCGCCCTTCTTCTCGACGAGGGAGTGCAGTTCTCTGCATTGCGCCGCAGCGCAATCAAGGCGGGCAAGAAACTTATCAGGAACGTATCTCTCTTTGACGTATATCGCGGTGACAAGATTGCCGAGGGCAAGAAACAGTATGCGATAAGCTTCACCCTTCAGGACCTTGAGAAGACTCTTACCGACGTGGATGTGGAGAAGATAATGTCCAAGATCTTGGGTACCCTCTCACACGAATTCGGAGCTACACTCAGATAGGCCGGAATGAAAAGACCTCTCGCATATATCCTGGTTCCCTTGCTGCTGCTTGTCGCTTTGGCGTCATGCAGCAGGCATGACATCATACCCCGCAGGAAACTTTCGAAGATATATGTGGAGATGTTCCTCAGGGATCAGTGGATAACCAACAGGGCGGAACAACGCATGCGCGCGGACACCACGCTGGTCTACGAGCCTGTCTTTGAGAAATACGGCTACACCAAGAACGATTACCTCCGGACTCAGGAGGCGTACATGAAGGACCCGAAGCGTTTTGCGAAAATACTCCGCAAGTCGGAGGAGATGCTTGACAAGGAGGTGACGGTGCTCAAGAAACTGAAGGAGGAGTACGACATCGCGATGGCCAAGCGGCTGATGATACCTGACGAGCCTATGATCAGGCTCTATCCCATGCTCCCTTTTTCCCCGGAACCGGTGTCCATAGACAGCATGCGTTTCGTGAGTGACAGTCTGGGTTACACGGTCATGGAAACGGTGCTTTTCCGGGAATTCGAGGGCTTCGGTTTCTGCATACCGGATACTGTGTCTGTTCCTGCCGACAGCATTGCGCTTCAGGACAGCATAGTTGCGGAGGATGGAATCATCAGGATTGAAGAAACGATGAAAAAGGCCGGCAGGCCCGCAAGCAGGACCTTGAAAGCCGACAATACGGCAGTAGAGAAAGAATTGAAATGGGACGAATAGCTGCATCTTATGTTTTTGTCTCTCCCGACAGGGAACCTTTGCATGACGCCTATGTGGAGCTGGATGCTGACGGCAGGGTGGTTGAAACGGGCATCTGTGAGGATGTGGAGTCCGAGAAGGAGTTCCATCGCGGTTGCGCCATCATGCCGGGCTTCGTGAACAGTCACTGTCACGTCGAACTCTCGCACCTCTGGAAAAAGTTCCGCAAGGGCACGGGAATGGCCGGCTTCATAGACCAGATCAATGCCCTTCGCGACTGGGCGGACGCCGAGACCAAGACCGCCCTGGCAGGGAAGTGGATGGATATCATGTGGGAACGCGGGGTTTCGGCTATGGCGGATATCAGCAATGATGACTCTTCCTTCCCTGTGAAAGCGGAGCATCCCATGTATACCAGGACCTTCCTCGAGGTGTTCGGAACCGAACCACAGGATTGCGGCAAGGTAATCGAGGAGGTGAAGAAACTTCAGGAAGTGGCTGACGGATATGGTATTGATGCGGCTCCGACTCCCCATTCCCCATATACCATGTCCCCCGAACTTCTCACTGCATCCGCGGCTCTCGGACTGGAAAGGGGCTTTGTATCCTTCCATTCCCAGGAAAGTTGCGAGGAAGATGAAATGATTGCATACGGGGTAGGGAAGATGTATGAGAATCGCAGGGCCGCGGGGATGAGCACTCCTCCCGTCACGGGGAAAGCTGCGCTCTATTACTTCCTTGACCGCCTTCAGGATGCTCACCCTGCACCTTTCGACGAACATATCCTGCTCGTCCACAACGTGACCCTGACCGAGGACGCGGCAGAGGCTGCACTCGGCATGATGAAGAACGTTTACTGGGCACTTTGCCCGCTTTCGAACATATTCATACACAATGCATTGCCTCCTGTGAGGATGATGCGTTCGATGGGCTTGAACCTGACCATAGGCACGGATTCCCTTTCCAGCAACGACGATTACGACATGGTTGCCGAAATGCGCTGCCTTCAGAACAACTTCCCTGAGATTCCCCTCCGTGAGATAGTGGGATGGGCTACTTTGGGCGGGGCGCGCTTCCTCTGTGCCGAGGAGATTCTCGGAACCCTCGAGGCCGGGAAGAGGCCGGGAATTGTCCTGGTGGACAACATTAACGAGAAAGGAAGACTTACCGAGTCCAGCACTTCAAGAAGATTATGTTGAGGTTTGATGATATAGTTTTCGGACCCATACGCAGCAGACGACTGGGGGCATCCCTTGGCATAAACCTTCTGCCGAGGACGGGAAAACTGTGCAACTTCGACTGCATCTACTGCGAATGCGGATGGAACAGCGACGGACGCGGGGATGCCGTGCTCCCGTCTCTTGACCAGATAAGAACCTCATTCGAAGCCCGACTGGAAAAATGCAGAAAAGATGGGGTGAAGATAGACTCCTTCACCTTCTCGGGGCACGGGGAACCTACCCTTCATCCTGACTTCCCGGCAGTTGTGGATATGGCTCTGGAGTTGAGAGACAGATATTACCCCGATGCCGTGGTTTCAGTGCTTTCAAATGCGACCATGCTTTCCCGACCGGAGGTATTCGAGGCTCTCAGAAAGGTAGACAACCCCATACTGAAACTGGACGCTCCGTTCACCGACGCCGCCTCCTTCATCAACCGCCCCGCCTGTACCTACAGCGTGGAGAAAGTTGCACGGCATCTTGAACGCTTCGGGGGAGAGTTCATACTCCAGACCATGTTCCTGCGCTGTCCGGGTTTCGATTCCGCCGATGCCGTGCAGCTTGATGCCTGGAAAAAGCTGGTCCGCCGTCTCAGACCCCGCAAGGTCATGGTCTACACAATAGACAGGGAGACACCGGACAAGAGTCTCGGGAAGATTCCTGCGGACGAGATGAAACTTCTCGTCTCCGAGCTTGTAACAGAGGGATTTGACATAGAAATAACAGAATAGCACTAAAACATGACAGATTATCTTAGCAAATACGGCTATATGCCTGATGGTGAAGCCATAGACCACTCCCTTGCGCTTATAGCCTCTAATCTGGACAACATGATGAACGAGAGGGTTCTCAAGGAATGTTTCGGCTGCATGGACCTTACCACTCTCAAGACCAACGACACCGCTGCCTCGGTGGAGAAACTCGTCCGGAAGGTGAATGATTTCAAGGGCAGTTACCCCGAGTATCCGCTTCCTGCCTCCGTCTGCGTGTTCCCGAACTTCGCATCTGTGGTGAAGAATCTGAGGAACAATCCCGAGGTCCATGTCACTGTGGTGTCGGCCTGTTTCCCCTCTTCCCAGAGTTTCCCTGAGGTGAAACTGCTCGAATGCAGGATGGCCGTGGAGGCCGGTGCCGATGAAATAGACATAGTGCTTGCCCTCAATTCCTTCCTCGCCGGGGATTATGCAAGGGCCTCGGAGGAGATTGCCGCAGTGCGCAGGACAGTGGATGAAGCCGCCGCAGCTCAGGGACGCAAGGTCTTGCTCAAGGTCATACTCGAAACCGGTTTGCTCATAACTCCGGAGAACATCGCCAATGCCGCATTCCTTGCAATGGAGTCAGGCGCCGACTTCATCAAGACTTCTACGGGCAAGGTGGAGGTGAATGCCACTCCTATGGCTGCCTATGTCATGTGCGAGTGCATTGCATGCTATCGCAAATCAACCGGAAGGATGGTAGGCATCAAGCCTGCGGGGGGAATGTCTACGGGAAAGGATGCCGCATGCTACTACTCCATAGTCGCTTCCGTGCTCGGAAGGGAGTGGCTGAACAAGCGGTACTTCAGGCTCGGTGTCAGCAGGATGGCAAACAATATACTCTCTGTTGTGGAGCAGAAGACAGTGGCTTTCTTCTGACATTTCTCTCTCAGTCAGCCCATCGCGCGGCTTTTTTGTGTTTTTCCGACATGCGAAAAAGTGCGAAATGACGCGGCAAACAGAATCTTATGATCGCCAGGAACGGCCCCGGGTATCTTCCTCAGCCGTTTCCGGTGATTTTCCGTTTTCATTTTCAGTACACGCAAGGCCCTTCATAAGTTTGCAGAACCAATTGAAGGACCATGAAACATGCAACGCTGTTTGCCATGGGGCTGCTGGTCGCGGCTTCGTGCGGCAAGGAGACCACCGATCCATACAGGTGGACAGATTTTGATTACGGTGAGGGGCTCGGTCATGGGGAGATAGTGCTCGGCAGCCAGCTTGACAACCCTTATACAACCGAGAACCAGCGTGCCGCCTTTACCAAGGTATATCCCGCCCAAAGCAGGGAAGAGGTGCAGACCACCAATCTGTATGTGCGCTTCCGCCCACACAATGAAGCCGAATACATGATGATTGAGGAACTTGGCCTGGTGCTGACTGACCACCCTTTGGATTATGAGATACTGCGCGATGGGGACTGGTACCACGATCCCATGATACCGGAAGACGAATATACCTGGCTCTATGCTGTGGTTGACAAGGACTTCGATTTCAAGGGCGTGGACTATGAACTGCTGGACGAATGCTTTCTGTCGGAAAACAGGCCCGTGACCAGGGCGGATGACGGCATAGACTGGGAGGCAGTGGAACGTGAGGCTTATGCCATGACGGGCAACGGAGACCGTCTGCAGCCTGCCGTAAAGTCGGGGAAGTCGGCACCCAGGGGAAGGATAACGATAGTGGATCCCGATTATGCCGGTGGCAAGCCTCTGGGCGTTTCCGGAGTGAGAGTCGTGTGCAATTCTTTCGTCAAGTTCAGTCATGCCTATACTGACAGGGATGGCTATTACGAGATGGACAGGGAATACGGCTCCGACGTGCGCTACCGTCTGATGTTCCGCAATGTCAAGGGCTTTTCACTGGGACTCAATCTCATTATACTGTCAGCCTCTGTCTCCACCTTTGGCAAGGGCTCTCCGGAGGGTATCAACGTGACCGTAACCCGGGACTCGGAAGGGACAATGTTCAGGCGTTGTGCGGTCAATAATGCCGCCTATGAGTATTATGAACGCTGCGACAAGGAGGACCTTGGGCTCACTCCTCCTCCGGCCGACTTGCGGATATGGCTGTTCGGCCTTCTGTCTGAAAGCAGTTCGGTGATGATTCATCATGGTGCTCTGCTCACCGAAAAGCACCTTGCCGCCTGGTTGGGAACCTATTCCTCCCTGGTCACCCTTCTCGCGCCGGACATCACGCTCGGAATGAAGGATTACAGCTCTTACTCCGACATATACTGCAAAACCGTTCATGAACTTGCACATGCGAGCCACTATGCGCAGGTGGGGAATGATTACTGGAACAAGTACATATTTTACATCATAGAATCGTTCATCACCTCGAAGAACTGCTATGGCAACGGCACGGCATCCAACGCAGGAACCTGCGAAGTCGGGGAGATGTGGGGCTACTTCATGCAGAGCCGGATGTGGAAGGACAGGTACGGGGGAGCAGATCCCAATTTCGGCACTTCATACTGGTTTTTTCCCCAGATCTTCCGCTATCTGGACGAAAGAGGCTTGGGGCCGGGACAGATTCTGAAGGCCATGGATGACAGCGTTGTGGACAAGGACAGGCTGAAAGCCAAACTTATAGAACTGTATACGGAGAAGAAGACCCTGATAGAGCAGGTGTTCTCCAGATATGAATAGAACTCGCAGCGGTGAGGAGAAGACGGGCTGCGGTTGCTTCTCCTTCCTTGTGGCTCCGGCAGCGGCAACTGTGCTGCTTCTGGCCCTGTGCCATGGCTGTGTGCAGGAGGACAGGGTGGAATGCCCTGCCTATCTGACCCTGAGCCTGGAGGATGCTCCCCCCGGGGTGGACAGTGTGAGGCTGTGGGTGGAAAACCTTGCGGACGAAGGCTGCGCCCAGCCTATGCATCTGCCGGTGTCGGCCTTCCCCTATACCTTGGCTGTCAACAAGGGGAATCTTCAGTTGTGGTGTTCGTCGGGAGATGAGAGAATAGAGATGGGAGAACAATGTCCCCGGCTGTACCTGTTCGGCTGCGGTCTAAACTTGGAGGAAAGTTCCGGGGATGCGAGGATTGCCATGAAGAAGTCCTGGTGCCGCCTGACCGTAACCTTCCTGCGTACCGGGGAGGAGTTCAACTGCTGCCTGAGGGGAGGAATAGGGGGCTATGTGCGTACTGCTCCTGATTATGCCTTCCCTCAGGGAGGAGGCTGGAAACCGGCTGCGGGAGCCTTTCTGTATGAAACTTCAGGTTTCGTGTTCAATGTGGATATACCAAGGCAGACTGACTCGTCCCTGATTCTGGACGTGCTGGGAGACGGCTCTCTGGAGCGCTGCTTCGCCCTGGGGGAGTATATCGCGGCTTCGGGATATGACTGGAGTTCCCCGGCTCTGGAAGACCTCACCATAGCCATAGACCTGGCGCTCCATACACTTTCCGTGCGTACGGAAAGTTTCTCATGCAGCTATGACTATCTCCTGGAAATATAGATAAAGCCGGCTTTGCCGGGCCCAGACCGTAATTCCGTGAAGAAATCTCCCAAACAAATTGAAACTGCTTATGAATTTCAAAGATAATTTCTATCTTTGCAGTCCAATCCTGCGCGGGTGGCGAAATGGTAGACGCGCTAGTTTCAGGAGCTAGTGGGGTAAAACCTG
>JABUTS010000234.1 GCA_021443565.1 Bacteroidales bacterium
GCACTTGTCGCAGACTGCTCGATTATTTCTGCAGTCAGTTTGACGTCAAGGCCGTGAGCCTTCTGAAACACGATGAGTTTGTCACTCTTTCCGGCGATTGAGAACCTTGCCTCTCTGATAACACCGGTGGTGTTTCTCCTTGTATTGAATGTGATGGTATTACCTGACTGGCTCGCAGTGATCCAGCTGTAGTCCCCATCAGGAGTAATGGTGCCCGGAGCCTCCATCGTGAATGAAAGAGGCTGATACTCCACTATCTTCCTATATGGATTCTGATCCACATAGAGATCTTCCTGTGCGCAGGAAGCAAGAAGAAGAGCCGCACCGATGAATGCGAAAAATATCTTTTTCATAAATAATCTCATTTTAAGAAATGACAATTACCAACCTGGGTTCTGCTTGAGTTGTCCAGCTGACCTTGAAAGCTCGCGTGAAGAGTAAGGGAAGCAAATCTTGTAGTCCTCCCACTTCTTGCCGACAAAGGTCTTGTCGTCGTAAGGAGATCCGCCAGGGGTCTCGTAGTCGTAGTTAGGGTCAAGGGCTGAATCAGGGTCACGCCTGTTCACATAGTGGCGCACGTCAGGATGCTTCTCCATCTCTGCGATAGCAAGAGCCTTGATCTCAGGAGCTCCGCTGAGGGCCCAGCGACGGAGGTCAGCGAAATGGTCTGCTGCAAACTCGTAGGCAAGCTCGCAGTAACGCTCGTGATAGATGTCTGTCCAGCTTGCTCCGTTGATTGGTTTAAGGCCTGAACGCTCGCGCACCTTGTTGATGTCGGATGTTGCTGCAGGTACGTTACCCTTTGCAAGATTGGCCTCGGCACGGAGAAGGAGACAGTCGGCAAAACGGATGACATGCCAGTTTACGCGGGCAGTCGGCCAGTTGCCTGATTCGTTGACATAACCGGTTTCGATGAAATCGGCATGTGAGAACGGCTCCATCCACTTGTTGATCATGAATCCGGCCTCAATATCCGAACCAGAGTAGAACCTCCAGGTTACAATCTCCTTAAGCGAGTTATCCTTAGGGAACAGGAATTCGTCGCCGTAGCAGAGGATGTTGGTCTTGAGGCGTTCGTTGCCCTCACCATCCTTGAGCATCTCGCGATATGCGTCAAGGGTTGGCTTGCACTGGCCCCAGCCGTTATAAACGCCCCATGCGGTGTTTTCAAGCACCACGCCCGGCATCTCTATACCTGCACGCTGCATGTGTCCGCCGTTTGAAGGGAAACTCCAGACATATTCAGGTCCCCACCATCCGTCAGGATCGCCAACCTTCCAGTTTGAGTCGAAGAGTTTGTGGTAAGTCTTGGCAAGACCGCGACCGTACTTGGTTTCGAGTTCGTTGACACACTCGATGACCTTGTCCCACTTGCTGCTGTCGTATGCAGCCCAGTAAGCATATACGCGGGCCATCATGCCGACTGCGGCAGCCTGATGTGCGCGGCCGAGTTCAGAATCAGTGTAATCCTCGTATCTTGGGAGATATTCCTTTGCCTTCTCGAAGTCCTTGATAATCATGTCATAGTTATCAGTGACTGATGGCTGCTGAGGAGGAATCGAGAAGTCGTACTGGCCCTCGAAGTCTTCCCATTTTACTGCAGGGACGCCCTGCTCCTTGCAACCATGGCGATAAGCGATGGCAAAGTGGAGGAATGCTCTCTGGAAGTAAGCCTCGCCGAGAGACCTCTTCTCAACATAAGTCAGTTCCGTTGTCTTCTGCTTTGCGAGGAGAGCTGACACAATCCAGTTTGCTCTTGACTGGAAATTGAAAAGCTTGGCATAAGAATCCTGAAGAGGATCTTCGTCGCCCGAAGGGACCATCTTGGAGAGGGTGTTTGACCAACCCTTGGTCTTGCCGACCACGAACATGCAGGTTGCAGTCTGCTCCCAATAGATTTCGCGGCCCCAGAGGGCGTCACCGTCGTATATAGGTGCGTAGATTGACTTGACAGCATTCACTGCCTGGTCATCGTTGGAGAAATAAGTCGAAGTGGTAGGAGTACCCTCAGGCTTTACATCGAGGAAATCCTTACATCCGGCAACAGAGAGTGTCGTAAGAGCAGCAATGGCGAAAATATATATCTTTTTCATACTGAATCTCTTTTATTAGTAAGTAAACTTTACGCCAAGTGAAAGAACCCTTGATACAGGATACTTAAGGCCGTCGAAGCCGCCGCACTCTGGGTCCATTCCGGAGTAAGGTGTGATGGTAAAGAGGTTCTCACCCGAGAAGTAAACCATGCAGGAACTGTTTCGTGAGTTGAAATGGGAAGCCCTGCGGATAAGATTGGTGAGATCGTAAGAGAGAGTCACGTTCTTGAAACGGAGATAAGATGCGTTTTCAAGATAGAAGGTGGAAGGAGTCGTCCAGTTGCTGTTGTTGTCGAACAAGGTCAATCTCGGGAGATTGGTGTGCTGGTTGTCCGGGCTCCAGCAGTTGAAGATGCCCACCTCGCGGTTACAAGGAACCTCGGTTTCGTTGTAGAGCTGGTTCTTGCCCATGTTTGCAGCCTGTGCACCTAAGACACCCTGGAGCATTGCGCTGAAGGAAACGTTCTTATAGGTGAAGCCGAAAGTGAGGGCATAGGTCCAGTCCGGAGTGGCGTTGCCGAAATACTGGCGGTCATTGTCGTCAATCTTGCCGTCGTTGTTGAAGTCCTCGAAGATGAGGTCGCCCGGCACTGCATTAGGCTGGATGAGCTTTCCGTCCTTATTGTGCTCATAAACGTCTTCAATGCTCTGGAAAATGCCGAGACACTTGATCATATAGTATGAGTTGAGAGGCTCTCCTTCAGCAGTCTGGTAGATATAGGTAGGGACAGAACCCCATGAACCGCCGCCGGTCCATACGCCCTTGGAGCCATCTGCATTGCTTACACCGATGTCAGAGACCCAGTTCTTGTTGTAGGCAGCGTTGCCGGTCACGAAGTATGACCAATCACCTACAGTGTCGTGCCAACCTGCCATAAGCTCTATACCACGGTTCATGATTTCACCCTGGTTGACAAGCATGGCTGACATACCTATAGAGTCAGGCCAACCTGAAGTCTGACCCTGGATGAGGTTGTATGTGCGCTTGTTGTAGAAATCGGCAGTGAAGTCGAGGCGGTCGCCGAGGAAGGCAGCGTCGAGACCGAGGTCAAACTGCTGTGAAGTCTCCCAGGTAAGGTTAGGGTTCAGGGCCTTGTTCATGAAGTAGAACGTACCGACATGGCCGTCACCTTTTTCAAGACCATACTGAGCCTGCTGGTTGTTCCAGCCGCCTGATGAAAGAGTGTTGGACTTGTAGTTCCAGCCTATTGAGCCGAGATTACCCACGCGTCCGAATGAAGAACGAATCTTGAGGAGGGTAACCGCGCTGGTCTTAGGGAAGAACGGCTCGCTTGAGATTTTCCACGCGCCTGTTACAGCAGGGAAATCGCCATAGTTATGTCCGTCAGGAAGACGGCCGGCAACGTCACGACGCCATGAAGCGGTGAAGAAATAGCGGTCGTTGAATGAATAAGACAAACGGCCTATGAACGCATAGTTGGCGTCAGGTCCGCTGAGGTAGTCTGAAGGATTAGGGAACTCAGTGGCATAGTTGAAGTATGACAATGCTTCCGATTCGTCAGCGAAGGTCTTTCCACTTGCAGAGAACCCACGGCCATAGTCATAGTTGGCTGTAGTTGAAAGGAGAGCTCCTACGGAATGCTTTCCGAAGGTATTGTCATAGTTCAGAGTATTCTCCGTCTTCCAGCCTGAGCCTACAGACGCTGAATAGCCGAGGCTGTTGCTGAGGTCTGGCTTGCCGATTTCAGGACGCTCGGTGGTGAAACTCCTGCTGAAGCCGCTGTTGAGATAGAAAGTGAAGCGGCTGTTGAACTTGAGACCCTTGACTATATTGGCAACCTGAAGACCTGTGGTCGTGACGATGTTGTTGCTCTTGTTGTAAGGACGGCTGCGGTAAAGATCGTGTACAGGGTTGATACAGTCACTATGGATGTCTGCGAAGTTGCTGCCGTACTTGGCAATGTACTCCGGATCCTCTGTGGTTGTTCCGCCCCAGGTACCGTCTGCATAGCGTACAACTGCAGAAGAAGGCATGTTGATTGCCATAAGGATGACGCCGGACTGGTCTGAGCTGGTGTTTGCACCACTGCTTCTTCCGGTATTCCAGTTGAAGTCCTCAGTGAGCTTGACCCACTTGTTGATGTCGTATTCACCGCGGAAGTTGATGCCGACTGACTTGCTGTAGGTATTGACAACGACACCGTCACTGTCCTGCATAGACACGCTGAGACGGGTCTTGTAGTTCTCTGCACCTGCATTCAGCACCACATTGTGACGATGGTAGAGACCAGAGCGGAACACTTCATCCATCCAGTTGGTGCGGTTCTCTCCGACCCATGGGTTGATATCCACGTTCCATCCGTCAGGAAGAGGAAGGCCTGCGTTTGCATAAGTCATCTTGCGGAGTTCAATCTGCTCCGAAGCGGTGAGAGGAGTAAGGAGGTTGGTAGCCGTACGGGCACCTACGAGTCCATCGTAGCTTACGCTGACACCCTTGGTACCTTTCTTTGTGGTAACGAGGATTACACCACCGGCACCTGACTGTGCACCATAGATTGCCGCAGAAGCCGCGTCCTTGAGGACTACGATGCTCTCGATGTCGGAAACGCTGTTGATAGGGCCGCCAGGGACACCGTCTACAACCCAGAGGACAGAGTCGCCGTTACGCGAACCCTGGCCACGGATGACGAGATTGACATTTCCACCTGAAGGGCCACCACCGTCGCTCTGCACGGTCACACCAGGAAGCTGGCCCTGAAGAAGAGCAGTGGTAGAGGTTGCAGGAATCTGTGCGAGCTTCTCAGGAGAGGCAACCACGCCGACAGCTGCGGAGAGGTCCTTCTTCTTGGTAGCTGCACCATAACCGAGAACGACTGCATCTTCCAGCAACTCCGAATCCTCGATAAGAACGAAATTCACGACAGCGCGGCCATTGACTGCCTCAGACACGGCCTTATAGCCCATGCATGAAACGTCAAGAACTGCATTTGCCGGAACAGACAAAGTGTAGGAGCCGTCGAAATCGGTCACGGTACCGTTGTTGGTGCCATGAACGATGACTGTTGCACCGATCACTGGGCCAACGGCGTCAGTGACCTTTCCCGACACTTTTACATTCTGTGCACTTGCGCTCTGAGCAAACAAGATTGACAGAACTGCGAACAAAGCAAAAAGTGATTTTTTCATAAAAAATTGTTATTGAAATGTATGTGGATTGTTGCTAAAACGATTTACATCATATAACAAGCAAATCTGGAACTGAATCAGCATGCATCGCGGAGGGGCTTGATCAATACGCCGCTCCAAGCAGAAGCATGTCAGGGTCGTCAACTGCCCTTATGTCGAGGGTATCGATTACAGACTTGTACGGGAAATTCTTGAGCTTTTCCCTCATGGATTGCTCAAAATAACTGAAGGCCGCAGAGATACTGCCGCCTATGAATATGGCTTCGGGGCTGTAGCAGAGGGTTACAAGGCTTATCAGGTCACCGATGTTCCTGCCGAACTCTTCCCAGAGGGTAAGGGCTGCAGGGTCATCCTGACCAGCGGCATCTGCCGCGTCCTTCCCTGTGCTGCCTTTTGAAATGAAGAAATTGCTGCTGCAGTAGAACTCGTAATTCCTGTCCTTGTAGAGGACCTCCCCTATCTCTCCGGCACAGCTCTTCTCTCCCTGATAAAGTTTGCCGTCAATGATGATTCCGGAGCCGACTCCGGTGCCGAGAGTGATGCATACTATATTATCGTACGTACGCGCGTGCGAGGACTTGACTCCGAGAGCATAGCAGTTGCAGTCGTTTCTGACATTTACGGGAACACCGAAGCGGTGCTCGAAATCGGACCTTATGTCGACGAAATCCCAAGAAGGGATGTTCACGCACTCGCGAATCACTCCGGATTCGTCCACGATTGCGGGCACACCTATTCCTATAGACTCTATTTTGTCTGAATAGAATTCCTCTACCATTCCGGCTATGAAATCTACCACCTCCTGTTTTGGAGAGGCACTTGGGCATGGTGCAGTCTTCTTATCTATGATCTTTCCATCATCGGAGACCAATCCGACACGCACTTTCGTTCCGCCCACGTCTACGCCGATTTTCATTATTTCGACTTATTAGTTTAATTGTGTTTGCAAAATTCGAGATTACATATTACCCCCGAATTACAGTGTGGTTAATTGCGAAATACAATTTTAGGAATTAATAATAGATTTCTCGTACGATTTGCGTCAATCTATGAACAAAAAACGCAAATCGTACGAGAAATCTATTCCGTGGCTGTACTCTCCTACTTGTGTTTGAGGATCATTTTTATCATCTGGTGGTCAGACAATTCGTCTCCGGCTGCTGTGGTGGAAGAAATGATTGTATCTTCCATAACCTCCCACGCTCCTTTGGGATACCCGAAAGCGAGATCTATATAAAATCCACCGAGGTACTCTCCTGCTCCCTCAAGAATACTCACACAGGACGAAGTTCTAACTGCATTGATGTCTCCGGCAAGTATGGACGGATAAGCAGGAGATCTCAGAGAGCAGAATTCCAGCAGTTCGTTTGCTTGTCGATCAAGACCTTCAAGGTGTGTACAGCAAATCCTCACTATGGTTGAGCCTCCATTGCAGTCAGGTACGAGTATGTCAGCATAACCCACGGACCTTCTATAATTGCCATATATCTCAAGATATGGTGTGCTGTTAAGCGTGTAACATCCATCTCCATTCACATGGACATACTCCAGATAAGTTGAGCCGCTGTTGATTATTGGATACTTGGAAAGAATGGCGTTGCCGTCATAACCTGTATCATTGGGATAGGACGCAATATAATAGCCGAACATGTTCATACGCGAAGCAAGTTCTGCCATATTTTCCCTGCCAATGCGGCTGGTACCTGTTTGGAACTCATTAAGACAGAGAACATCCGGATTTGCAGACTTGAAAAGGTCCACATATTCGCGTATATCCTCGACAAGCAATTTGGCGCCAGCATCTTTCTTTTTGGTTTCGAAACCTCGTATGTTCCATTCCACCAAAGTGATCTGCTGGGCATAAACGGCAGTGCTGCCAAGAAGGGAAATCGCTAATGTAAGTATTGCTGTTATTCTATTCATTTCGAACAAATCACTTCCAGCCTACGCTGACTGAGTATGCGTTAATCCCAGAAGATAAGTTCGTGGTGGTG
>JABUTS010000232.1 GCA_021443565.1 Bacteroidales bacterium
ATACACGAGGAAGGAAAGGGAGCGAAAACCCTTTTCGCCACCCATTACCACGAACTCAACGATATGGAGAACAGCTACGAGAGAGTCAGGAACTTCCACATAGCCGTAAAGGAGGTGGGCAGGCAGGTGATTTTCCTACGCAAACTTCGCGAGGGCGGTGTGGAACACAGTTTCGGTCTGCACGTGGCAAGAATGGCAGGTATGCCTCAGCGTGTGCTGGAGTCGGCAGAGCAAACCCTGAAGGGACTCGAAGGGGGCAAGATCAACTCCGTGAAGAAAGTGAAGCCACATACGGTCAGGGAGGGCTATGTTGAAAGCGACGGAGCTCTCCAGCTGAGCTTCTTCCAGCTGGAAGATCCGCTTCTATCCTCGCTCAGGGATGAACTCAACGGGGCGGACCTCAATAACATGACTCCCCTCCAGGCCTTCGACCTGCTGAGAAGCATGAAGGAAAAAATGGGTATATAGACGGCTTAAAGAAGTGTAAGGAAGCGGGACATGAGGAAGCCTATATAGGTCCCGGCCGCATATCCGAAGATGCTTACCGCAAGGCCCGCAGGAAGGACTTTGCGGTTTTTCATTGCCGTGGCTATCATCGGCACCATGGGTGCGGAATTGATGCAGGCCACAGACGATATCACAGCTGTGTCGCTATCCACCTTGAACAGCCTGGCGAGAAGCACCAATATGATGAGGGAGCCGAATACGTCGGTAAAGAAGAAGGCCAGCACGTTAAGGCTGCCCATTATGTCCAGTTTCGACAGATCTGCCATCGAGGCGACCACGAAACTGAAAACATAGATGCAGTACATGCCCATGTCAAAGCCGTATCTTCCTTCGCGAACCTTGCGCACAAAAGACAGGCACAAGCTGAGGGTGGTAAGTACAAGTATGAACACCACCATGAAAAGGTCCTTGCTGAAAGGCAGGGCGCACAGGGCGGAAACGCCTATGAGAACAGCGGCAAGTCCCACCTGCATGCCGGCATCCTTGAGACCTTCCACAGTAAGCAATCCACGGAGTCTTCCTGCCTGGGGCTGGACATCACCCTGTTCCGTATGAGAGGCCGCCCCCTCTTCAAAACTCTTGACCGGCAATATGAGGCGGCAAAGTTTGATTCCTCCTGCTATGAGAAAGGCCAGATACAGAAAACTTACTATCATATCGCAGGAATTCAGCAGGATATAGGTCTCATTGGGAACTCCCAGCATAGTCTTGAGAGCAGCCATGTTTATGGTTCCTCCCGTTCCCACTCCCACCAGCAAGCCTCCTATATCCTCCCCACCTTCCAGTCCCTTTCCGAAAACAAGAAAGCCTATGGTCACGGAGGTGCATACCGAGATTATTGCCAGAATCATGGCAATAAGGGTCTCGCGGGCCTGAGACATCTTGAGAGAACAGCCGAAGAGCATCAGGGGAATGGCGACTGGTATCATTGCTGTGGTGAGCAGGTTCTGGACTGCCGGAAGACTTTCCTTGAAAAGACCAAGATTGCCGAACACAATTCCGGCGACATAAAGAAGCATCACCGGTCCGAGCTTGTCCAGCCAGGGAAAACGTCGGCATAGCCACAGCACCAGGCTGGGCATCAGGACGCAGAGCGCAAAGATGAATGTGGTTTCAAGCGCGAGCATCTGTCAGTACACGAGATTTGATATGAAAATCAGCAGTATGACAGCCGGGGCAACGTATCTTATGAGAAAGTATACTATCTTGAATACGGCCTTGTTGAAACTGCGGGTGCCGCTATTGGTAAATTCTTCATATACCTGACTGCGTGACATCTTCCAGCCCACGAATATGGTAAAAAGCATTCCGCCGAGAGGCATGAGGATGTTGGAAGCAAGGCTGTCACAGAATCCGAATATGGTCATACCCATAAGCTTGACGCCGGAGAGGCTGCCGAAGGACAGGGAGCATAACAGACCGAGAGTCCAGCATCCCGCAAAAATTACAACCATGGCCTTGTCCCTATTGAAGCCCTTTTCCTCAATAAGGTAAGCGACGCCCGTTTCCATCATGGATATGGCAGATGTAAGGGCGGACACAAGGACGGTGAGAAAGAAGAGCATGGCTATGAGCTCGGTCAGTCTCGGTATGCTCTCCCCCATCTTGCCGAAGATAAAAGGAAGGGTGTCAAAGATGAGTCCTGGGCCGGCTCCAGGTTCCATGCCCGCCGCAAACACTGCCGGCATTATGGCGAAGCCCGCAAGAATTGCGAATACAAGGTCAAAGATAGAGGTTCCCAGACTGGTCCGAAGAAGATTTTCTTCCTTGCTCACATAGCTTGCGTAGGTGAGCATGGTTCCAACTCCCAGAGACAGGGAAAAGAAGGACTGACCCATTGCCGACATTATGGCTTCCGGGGTAAGCTTGCTGAAATCCGGCTTGAGAAGGTATCTTACCCCCTCGGATGCTCCCGGAAGAGTGACGGAATATGCCGCCACGACAAGAATCAGGACAAATAGCAGTGGCGTCGTTATCTTGGAGAACTTTTCTATGCCCTTGGACACTCCACCTTTCACCACGAGCGCGCAGGTAAGCAGGAAGGCCGTATGAAAGAACAGCGGGGTGACTGATGATGAACTCAGTTCTGAAAGGGAAGGATAGGCATCAAGCCTGAAAAATAGGGATTTGAGGAGATATTCTATTGACCATCCGCCCACTACGCTGTAATAAGACAGGATTATCAGCGGAGAGGCGACAGTCAGAAGACCGAGCCACTTCCATGCCGAGGAGGGAGCGAGCTGCTCCATAGCCCCGAAGGTGGATTTCTGCGTCGAACGCCCTATTATGGCTTCGGAAAGGAAAATGGGCAGTGACAGGAACACGGCAGAAAGGAGGTATACCACTATGAATGCGGCACCTCCGTTCTGACCCACCATATAGGGGAATCTCCAGATATTTCCGAGACCTATGGCCGAGCCCGCCATGGCCATCACGGCAGTAAACCTGTTTTTGAAGTTTTCTCTGTTTTCCATCATGGCTCTATCCTAAAAAGTTCGAAATGAATATCAACAGGATTGCAACGGGTGCTATCCACCTGATTACAAAATAAAGAATATTGAATATCCGGCCGTTTGCCGCCAGAGTTCCTCCGTTGGTGAATTCCTCCTTCACATCCCCCTTCTTCATTTGCCAGCCCACGAAGATAACCAGACATAGAGACCCCATGACTATCAGTACATTGGACGACCCATAGTCGAACAGGGAGAATATGTTCAGCCCGAAAAGCGTGGCGTCCGAGAGAGGACCGAAAGACAGGGAACAGAAGACGCCTCCCGTCCAGGTCAGTGCGAATACTATCGCTGTGGCAAGCTTTCTGGAAACCTTTTTCTCCTCAACCAGATATGCAACCCCCACCTCATAAAGCGAAATGGAAGAAGTCAGGGCCGCGACAAGCAGGGTAAGGAAGAAGATGATGGCCACAACGTTTCCGAGAGGCATCTTCGAAAAGATGAACGGCAGGGTTTCATAAACAAGACCAGGTCCGGAGGTCGGGTCCACCCCGAAAACGAAAACCGCCGGCATTATGGCGCAGCTTGCAATCAGGGAGAAAACGAGATCCATTATAGTGGTTCTGGTCGAGAAATGGAAAAGGTTGGCATCCGAATCAAGGTAGGAGGCATAGGTCATCATTATTCCGAAACCTATGGACAGGGAGAAAAATGCCTGACCCAGCGCAGACAGGACCATGGTCACGTTCACTTTGCCGAAATCCGGTGTGAACAGCCAGCGGAAGCCCTCCGAAGCCCCGGGAAGCGTTGCAGACCTCACCGCCATAAGTGTCACGAGGAGGAAGAGCGTGGGCATCATAACCTTGCTGAAACCTTCTATTCCCTTGCTCACGCCCGAAACTATAATGAGAGATGTGAGCAGCAGAAAGGCGCTGTGCATGATCAGGGGTCTCCATGTGCTTATTGAAAGATCCTTGAACATGCTGCCCAGTTCCGGGTTGGTGCTGTTGAATTCGAATGAGAGCGCCTTCAGGAGATAGTCAAGAGACCACCCGCCCACAACGCTGTAATACGACAGTATTATCATGGGTGTAATCACGGCTATGATACCTGCCAGGCCCCAGTGGGTGCCGGGTGCAAGACGGACGTATGCACCGAAGGCGTTAGCCTTGCTTCTGCGGCCCGCTATGATTTCCGAGAGGAAAATGGGCAGACAAAGCAGCATGCACAGCAGGTACACCAGGACGAAGGCGCCTCCGCCGTTTGTTCCGACCATATAGGGGAAACGCCACATGTTGCCCAGCCCTACTGCTGAACCGACCATGGCCATCAGCGCGCCGAAGCGGCTGCCGAATTTTTCTCTGTTCATCTGTTCCGTTTCGTTTTTGTCAATCCTGAGGCCCGTCAAGGGGGAGAGCCGGGAAACTATCTGCGCCTTGTATAAATGGCGAACTCGTATCTGTAACCTGTTTCAGGGTCTGTTGCCGTTTCGCTGCGGCTCCTTTCTTCCCATTCCTCGGGAGAAATTTCCGGGAAGAAGGTGTCAGCTTCTTCGATGCTCACATGGACATGGGTTATCATCAGTATGTCTGCTGACTCCATTGCCTGACGGTAAATCTGCCCTCCACCAATCACGAAGCATTTCTCCGCACCGTAAACCTCTGCCGTGGCGAAGGCGGAGGCAAGCGAAGGAGAGAGGGCAAAGCCCTCCGGGGCCTCCACGAGGGACTTCGAGACTATGATGTTCTGACGGTTAGGAAGGGGACGGCCTATGGATTCATAGGTCTTGCATCCCATTATGACCGGACAACCCAAAGTCTGGCGGCGGAAGTATTTCATATCCTCCGCCAAGTGCCACATCAGCCCGTTATTCCTGCCTATGGCTCCGTTGTCGGCCACAGCCGCAATGATGCATCTGTCCATGACTCGTCAGACGGCTACCGGAGCCTTTATCGCCGGCCAAGGGTCATAGCCCTCGAGGGTGAAGTCTGTAACCTTAAAGCTGAATATATCCTTGACTTCAGGATTGATGTGCATCACCGGGAGAGAGCGGGGCTCGCGGCCGAGCTGTTCCTCCACCTGCTCGAAGTGGTTTAGGTAAAGGTGGGTGTCGCCCGTCGTATGTATGAACTCGCCCGGCTTGAGCCCGCACACCTGCGCGAGCATCATGGTCAGGAGAGAGTAGGACGCAATGTTGAAAGGTACGCCGAGGAACACGTCCGCAGACCTCTGGTAGAGCTGGCAGCTGAGTTTGCCGTCTGCCACATAGAACTGGAACAGACAGTGGCACGGAGGAAGTCCCATTTGGTCAATCTGGGCAACATTCCACGCGTTTACCAGTATGCGGCGGGAGTCAGGATGGTTCTTGATGAGGTCCACCGCGTTGGCTATCTGGTCGATATGGCCTCCGTCATAGTCGTCCCAGGCCCTCCACTGATGTCCGTACACCGGACCGAGTTCACCGGTCTCATCGTTGCCCCAGGCATCCCATATGTGGACATTCTTCTCCTGGAGAGTCTTCTTGTTGGTATCTCCGGCTAGGAACCATAGCAATTCCTCTATAATTCCGCGGGTGAAAACCTTCTTTGTGGTCAGAAGCGGAAAGCCTTTCGAGAGATCAAAACGCATCTGTCTGCCGAAGACGCTTTTAGTCCCCACACCGGTACGGTCCGTCTTCACGGTGCCGTTTTCCATTATGTCCTTCAGGAGGTCAAGATACTGCTTCATGCTGAATTACCTTACCGAAAATGCGAATATGATTGCCTGCTGGAAGGTTTCTCCCGGACGGAGGACAGGAGACGGGTAATCTGCCTTGTTCGGAGAGTCGGGGAAATTCTGGCACTCTATGGCAACTCCTTCATAGTCGTTGTAACTGCGTCCGCATTTAGCAACCGGGCTGCCTGCAAGCCAGTTGCCCGTATATACCTGCACGCCCGGTTGGGTGGTGAGAACCTCGAGCACGCGGCCGCTTTCGGGAGCATAGAGTTCTGCGCAACTCTGTATCTGGCCCGGCTGCGCACCGTCGATTACCCAGCAGTTGTCATAACCCTTGCCGTAGTTGAGAGCAGGGAAATCCTTCTTTATGTCAAGACCTATCACTTTCGGTGTCACGAAGTCCATTGGCGTGCCAGCCACAGGCTCGCTCTCTCCTGCAGGAATGAGGCTGTCTGAAGTAGGAAGATATTCTGACGCGTTGAGCTTGAGGACATGTCCTAGCACGTCTCCGCAGCCTTCGCCGTTGAGGTTCCAATATGCGTGGTTGGTGAGATTGACTATGGTCGGAGCGTCGCTCTCTGCGGTGATGGTGAGCCTGAGCTCGTTATCTTCGCTCCAGTCATAGCGAGCTACGGCCTTGAGATTGCCCGGATAACCCATCTCTCCGTCCTCGGAATAGTACATGAACTCCACTCCCCCTTCGTTCTCGCGGCTTTCCCAAACCCTGTTCTGAAAACCTTCCGGACCTCCGTGAAGGTGGTTGGGACCATTGTTAATCGGAAGTGTATATTCTTTCCCGTCAAGGGTGAAGCGTCCTTCCGCGATTCGGTTCGCAAAACGTCCGGGAATCTTTCCGGCGCATGGACCGTCTCCGAAATAGCTCATAGGGTCCGGATAACCGAGAGTGACGTCGGCAAGTTTGCCGTCCTTGTCCGGTACGACTGCGGCAACGATTCCGGCACCTACGCTGGAGACCTGAACGTACGCGCCCTTGGAGTTGGTCATTGTATAACGGAAGATTTCCTTTCCTTCGGGGGTCTTGCCCCAGAGTTCCTTTTTGATTTCCATAGTGTCGTTAATTATCTGTTTTCAAAATTTTGCAGCCAGTTCATGGTCTTGTCCAGAGTGGCATCCTTCAGCACTACCCTCTTTTCTTTGTCCAGGACATAGACAGAAGGGATGGCCCTCACGTCGTATAGCATTCCCGTCCTGATGGCAAGGTTATGGTCATAGCCGTTAAGCCAGTCCTCCGGATATTCGGGCATGTAGCTGTACCAGCTGTGCGTGTCCTCATCTATGTATATGTTAGCTACCGCCAGCCTTTTCGAGGCTATGAGAGAGCAGACCTTGTCGGATGACCTGAGGGTGTTGATGATTTCCTTGCAGGCCTCACAGCCGGGATTGCTGAAGAACAGCAGGACAAGCTCGGCCTTGATTCCGTGGAG
>JABUTS010000105.1 GCA_021443565.1 Bacteroidales bacterium
GGGTTCGCGAGGTGGTTGCAGCCGCAGATTGAGTCGCGGTGGATTTCGGGGAGCCCGTATACGAAGTCGTGGGTGGGAGCGGCTATCCTGAAATCCTGGGCGAGATCTATTATTTTCACACCGGCCGGGATCTCATTCTCCTTGAGGAAGGCCTCGCTTTTGCCGTGGCCGAAACAGAAGAATACCACATCCACCTTGTCGAAAGGCAGTTCGTCCGTGAAGGCGAGTTCCGTTTCCCCGAGCAGCCCCTCGTGTACGTCATAGACCTTGTTCCCGGCGTTGGAGCCGCTGTTGGCGAACACAATTTCCACCTCGGGATGGTTGAGAAGCACCCTGATGAGTTCGCCGCCCGTATAACCGGCAGCGCCGAGTATGCCAACCCTTACCATTATCTCTCTTCTTCCGGGTGGGCAAGATAGTAGGCCCTGAGCGGGGTGCTGGTAACCTTGATGAAGCCCTTGGCCTCCTCTGAGGTCCAGCCCTTCGCTCCCTCACCGTATTCACCGAGTTTGTTCTTCACGAGGTCGTCCGGCGAGTCAACGCCTATCATGGAGAAGGTGAGAGGACGGAGTTCGAGGGTTACGGTGCCGTTCACGTTCCTCTGGCTGCTCTGGAGCATGGCCTCTATGTCCGGCATCACAGGCTCGAGATACTGGCTCTCGTGGAGGAACATTCCGTACCAGTTGGCGACCTGTTCCTTCCAGTACTGCTGCCACTTGCTGAGGGTGTACTTCTCAAGGAACTTATGGGCTGCGATGATGAGCATAGGTGCGGCGGCTTCAAAGCCTACACGGCCCTTGATGCCTATGATGGTGTCGCCCACATGCATGTCGCGGCCTATTCCGTATGCTGCTCCAATCTCTTCCACTGCCTGGATGGCTGCAATCTTGTCTTCATATTTCTTCCCGTTCACTGCGCAGAGCTCGCCTTTCTCGAAGCTCAGGCTGAGCACCTCACTGCCTGTCTTTGTGACCTGCTTGAGATAGGCGCTTTCGGGAAGGCCCTGGGTGGAATCGAGAATTTCGCCTCCGCAGATGGAAGTGCCCCAGATGCCTACGTTGTATGAATACTTCAGTTTGGTGAAGTCTGCGAAATAGCCGTTGGCGTTGAGGTAGTCCACCTCCTCCTTGCGGCTGAGGTTGTTGTCGCGGGTGAGGGTGATGATTTCCATCTTCGGGCAGAGCACTAGGAAGGTCATGTCGAAACGTACCTGATCGTTGCCTGCGCCGGTCGAGCCGTGTGCTATTGCGTCGGCGCCTATCTCGTTGGCATAGCGCGCAATGGCCATGCCCTGGAAAATCCTCTCGGAAGAAACGGAGATAGGGTAGGTGCCGTTCCTGAGCACATTGCCGAAGACCATGTACTTGAGGCTCTTCTCGTAGTATTCCCTGGTCACGTCGAGGGTGACATATTCCTTGGCTCCGAGCTTGTAGGCATTTTCCTCGTTGGCCTTGAGCTGCTCGGCGCTGAATCCGCCGGTGTTGGCACAGGCCGCATATACTTCATATCCCTTTTCCTTCGCGAGATACATCACGGTGTATGAGGTGTCAAGTCCGCCGCTGAATGCGACTACCACTTTCTTCTTTTTTTCCATATGATTCATGTCTTTATTTCATATTAATTTCCCGACTCCGCATGCTCGGCAGGGTCGTAAAGCAGACCGGTGCAGATGCACATCTTGTACTCCTTGCTTTCGAGAATAGGGAAGTTGGTGCATCCCTGGCAGCCCTTCCAGAACTCGGGGTCGTGGGTAAGTTCGGCAAAAGGAACAGGACGGAATCCGAGTTCGTAGTTCATCTTCATGACAGCCGCTCCTGTGGTTATGGAGAAAATCTTCGCCTGCGGGAAGAGCTCTCTTGAGAGCTGGAATATCCTGTGCTTTATTCTCTTGGCCAGTCCTATGCCCCTGAAGGCATGGGCCACGATGAGGCCGGAGTTCGCGACATACTGCTTCCCTCCCCAGGTCTCTATATACGAAAAGCCGGCAAAACGTCCGTCCTCGGCCACTGCGATGACAGCCTTCCCGGCAAGTATTTTTTCACTGACATACTCGGGAGTGCGCTTGGCTATTCCCGTGCCCCTTTCCTGCGCCGAAAGATAAATTTCGTCGCAGATGTCCTGGGCGTACTTTACGTGGCTCTCATCAGCCACCATTACATTTATTTCCATGAGTTTATGTTTAATAGCATACAAAGTCCCTAATGGCAAGACAAACCGCGATTGTCAATTGCAATTAACGTTGGAAGTATGGGAGGGGATTACGTTATGACCCTCCTAGAGTCGGACGCGGGAGGGTTTCAGAGAAAGAAGTATTTGGTCTCTTTTGCTCATAACGCGGCAAATTTAGACAAATTCCAGGAAAATCACTACATTTGAGGAAATTATGGCCACAAAACGTAAAAAGAAAAAACTGGACATCGATCCGGAGTACCTGAACAAGCAGAAGGCGTCTCTCCTTCGCAGGAACCGTCAGGTACTGTACCTGAACGACAGGGAACTTGCCGCCATCAGCGAATACATGGAACGCTTCAGGGTGCGTTCAAAGGCGACCTTTCTGCGGGAGGCCATAATGGAGAAGGTGCTCAGGGAACTGGACGACAATCATCCCACCCTGTTCTAACCGGGAAGCTGAAAACCGGCACAAGTCCGGGGTAGAGTGATATGGGATGTGAATTCAGGGCCTGCGTTTCCAGAAAGCCATGTGTGCGGGGATTTCACCGAGGGTGAAGGCCCCTTTTTCATTGCCCATGCCGTCAAAGCACAAGAGCTTGCCCGAGGTGACATAGTCGCCCGCGTCGGTGATGAATATAAGTTCGGAAACGGGGTCTGCTGCTATGCCGTACGGGAGTTTTATTTCCTCCGGTCTGCTGATGAAACTGCCTTCAAGGACCTTGCAGCTGCGTACGTCGACTATGGTGTAGGTCGAGCCCTCCCGGCCGGCCGTTCCTCCTGATGCCGAAGTCTGGCTGGCAGGAAGATAGCCCCCGCCTATTACATGGAGGCTGTCGCCGCGCAGGTCCATGACAGTGGCGCTCACGCCTTCTATGCGGATGGTCTTGGCGTTTTCAGGTCTTTCGTTCCCGGCGGGAATGATCCTGTGCAGGGAAGACGGAATCGTGCGGAGATCCCCTCTGGAACTTACCCACAACTGTCCGTGCCTGTCCGCCAGCAGGTGATGGAGATTGGGCGCGACCCTGACATGTCCCTCAAGACTGAAATTCCCGAGGTTTATGACACTTACCCTGTCGTCATAATCGGGAGCCCTATACCCACCCGAATTCGCGACGTACAGCCGTCCTCCACTTACAGCCATGTCTTCCGGCTGGTAACCGGCTTCGCAGCGCGCCACCACCTTCAGCGTCAGCGTGTCAATCTTTGCGACATGGCCCTCCGCCCGCGTGCCTCCGCCCTCCTTTCCCGCGAACGAACTTACATAGGCATAGTCCCCATCGAAGCACAGGCTTCTGCACCCCGGAATCTCTATGGCCCCCAGGTGCCTTGCAGTCGCGGCGTCCATCACTTCCACAAGATTCGAACAGCTGATGGTGGCATACATCTTACTTCCATATATCTTCAGGTCGTTACCTACATCTCCGAGGCTCATTGCAACTCCCGGATTTACCTTGGGGAAGACATTGGTGCTGAGTTTCCCGCTACCCAGGTCCAGCACATCCAGTCTTGCGCTGTTGCGGCCCATGCAACCCTCGTTGAGTATGTAAAGGAGCCCGCTACCGCCGGGCATGCCTTCGTCGAAGCCGCCTTCTTCCCTCTCGGGTGCAAGGCTCTTCTCGGAGCAGGCGCTGAAGCCCGCCAGAAGGCTGAATATGAGTAATATGCGTTTTATATCCATAAGCTCAGGCGTATGCTGAAATTTCTGCGCGGCATGGGGTAGCACCTTACGATTTCGTACTGCCTGCCGAGCAGATTGTTGAGGCAGAAATCCGCTCCCAGGTCTTTCTTCCCGCAGTGCCAAAGCCCCTTGACCGCGAGGTCCTCGCTATGCCAGGGGGCTATGTGGTTTTCCTCGCTGTTGGAGAGGGAATCGTAGCGGTCGCCGGTGTATAACATGCTTATGCACAAGCTGTAGTCTCCGGCTTTCCCTTTGTCCAGCCCCAGATTGAGCACTGCCGAGACGCTGTGCCGCGGGGCATAGGGAAGAAAGTTCCCGTAATTGTCCGAACCCGGACTGGCCGTTTCCCGGGCATCCTGAAAACTCCATCGCAGCAGCAGCCCAGCGCTGAAATGCTTCCTCTCACCCTCCAGACGCATGGACGCGTCCACCCCGGGTATCCTGCAGCGTCCTACATTCAACATCATCCACTGGAACTGGCTGGCTGTCGGCACTGCCACTATCTTGTCTTTCACTTCATTGTGGTAGGCATCGGCTGAAAGGGATATTTCCTTCAGGAAACCGTGCTCCGGCCGGTGTTCCCACTCTGCTCCTAGGTCGTACTGCAGCGCGTTTTCGGGGTTCAGGGACCGGTTGCCCGTCGAGGTGTAATACAGGTCGTTGAGGGTGGGCATGCGATAGGAGTTCTTGACGAAGGCCCTGAGCTGAAGATTTTCGGATAGCTGAAACCACAGGTCTGCAGAAGGCGTGAGACGGCTCCTGTTGCTGTTTATTCGGTTGCTGCCGTCCGTGCTCATGTCGAACACCGCAGTCTCAAGCAGAGAGAGGTCCGCCTTGAAAAAGCGGCCGTGGGCGGTGGCATTGACAGCCCCGTAGATTGCGGAACGGCGGGGGAAGACGAACATCCTCATGTCGGAATCCAGCAGGTTGAACTGCAGGTCAAGCGCAGGCGAGAACTCCAGCCAGGGGAGCAGGTTGAATGCCGATGACGCGCTTCCGTATGCCTCGTGCTGGAGAAAACAGTTGTCTACATACATGCTCCCTCCTTCCTCCGTTGGGTCTGAGATATACCTGAGCTTTCCGCAGGAGTATTTGCCCCTGACCGCCACGGCACTGCGCTCCCACCTGCGCTCCCAGCCTCCTTGCAGGAAAGCGTCGAAATCCTTCTGCCTGTCCTCATGCATTATCCTTCCGCGCACTACCGCTCCCGGATAACCGCGGTCCGAGACATACAGGAAGGCCTTGGCATTCCATCTGCCGCTCCCTGCGGCCCCTCCGAGGCTTTCCTCCACTTTCAGGCAGGACAGGTCGGCGTTGCACCTCAGCGCAGTCGTGTCCCTGCCACCGTCCCGTGAATAACTGAAGGGGTAGGCTCCGCCGGATTTCAGCCCCTCTAGCCTCAGACTGCTCCACGAGTGCCTGCCGAGCCTGTTCTCCATCAATACGGACGCATCATGGCTCGCGAATGAGGCAAAAGTATAGCTCAGCTTCAGCCGGCACGGGCCCTTCCCGAATGAAGGAACCCTTGTGCGGAAATGGACTGAAGCGGCGCCCGCATATTCTTTGGCGGAAAGCAGCAGACCGTTTTTGTGGCCGTTGTACAGACTTATCGCCTCGAGATTGTCAAGGCTGAGGCGGCCCAGGTCGATGGTCCCGTTCTGGGCGTTGTCAATCATGATTCCGTCAAGAAACACGGCCGTGTGATGGGTGCCCAGGCTTCTCACGTTGACAGTCTTCAAGCCTCCGCGTCCCCCGTAGTCCTTGACCTGCACTCCGCTGAACAGCCTTATGGCATCTGCCACATTTGCGGCCGGAAGACGGCGCAGTTCCTTACCCGAAAGGGTCTGGACGGGCACGGCGGCAATGTTTTCAGCTCTGGGGGCACTGACGGAAGAGGCTTCGAGACTGTCGGGGGCAGTTCCCGGGAAAGACGACGACAGTCCCAACGCCAGGGATATGGCCAAGAGGGAATGCATTATTTCTTCAGCATGTTGAAGTCCCAGATTCCGCAGATTTCGGTGGAAATTTCACCCATCCATCCGCAACTTCCGTTCACCCCTGTCTGTACCTTGACGAAATCTATGCAGTCTAGATCGGCGGGATTCCCGTTATGGTCCACGGCGTCGCTGATGCGGAAAAGTGAGGTCTGGGAGCCAAGGGTTTCCATAAAGTCTGGGTTTGCAAGCATTGAGAGCGTTGGCGCATCCTCGGGGCAGTGATTGTCAGCGTATCCGTGCCCCAGACCGGGAAGCACCCAGTTGCTGCCGTTTCCGGATTCATCATAGGCCTTCAGAGGCAGACGAGTGCCGGTGAAACTGATTTCTCCGTCTCCCACCCACTCGGGCCAGTAACTCTGGTTGTGATAGCCGTTGATTTCTATGATTCCCTTTTCCCGACCGAACCCACTGGCTGTCCAGATGATGTTTCCGCTCCCGCCGTCCGGACGGGTGTAGGTGATGGTGTAGTCGTGCAGGGTGCTTTTGCAGCCATGCTCGGAGCCGGCAATCTCGTACCATCTGTCGTCGGGTCTCCCATTGCCGTTCTCATCCTTCATCACCCACACCACTCCGGGCTCGGAAGAGCCGGCGCTGCTGTTGCCTCTGATTGCGAAATTCCATCCGCCGTCGTTCTCCACCGGCTTCTCGAACTCTGCCACGAGATAGCCTCCGAAGGCTCCGAGCGACACGAATAGCCCCTCGGCAAGTCTGGCGTCAGCCCATCTCGCGGCATCCGAGGCGTCTTTCGGGGAGTAGGATTCGTTGATGAACTGCCCGGGTGCGGGGGTGTATTCCACTACTGAGGCCGCCGCCTGCTCCAGGACCTTTTCAGGGCTTGGAAGAAGTTCCCTCCCGCACGAACCCAGAAGGGTGCACGCGGCAAGCAGGAAGGATTTTAAGGCAGGGGAGCGCATCATGACTCAGTCGAGTATTACGCGAACATCGTCAAAGGCGAAATACGCGGGATAGCAGAAGCCGTAGTCGTTCCTTATGTTGCCCTTGACGTTGAAACTCACTCTGGAAACGTGCCCCAAAGACTTCAGGCTCCACCTGGTCCATCTGTCCACTATTCTTGAAGGACCGTCCACGAGCGTGAATTCCGTTACTCCCGTAACGCTTCCGTCCGGTGCATACCCTGTCGCGACAATTGTCACGTATTCTCCCTGCCTTATACCCGGCTGCCTGCAATATGTAAGGCCATAGGCGGTGTTCACCACATACATGCTTTCAATGATGCCGGTTTTCGAGTTGCAGAAGGCAAG
>JABUTS010000173.1 GCA_021443565.1 Bacteroidales bacterium
GAATTTATACAAGAAGATCCTTCGGCTTCTCCTCAGGATGACAGGTTAAGCCTCCGACCTCGCCGCCACGACCGATAGTGGATGATGGGGGACGAGGCGAGCTGATGGTGTTCGATGGTGAACATCTGGGCAGATGCCTCGTTGCGCTTCGGATGACGTAGGGGACCGCCGCCGGATTGCGCTTTTCGGGGGCGTCTGTCCGGAAGGAGAAGAGAGGGAAAGGAAGGACGAGGGCATCAGTCCGGGTTAATCAGGATGGAGTTAATCAGGATAGCGTTTACCGATGCTATAGCTAATCAAGGCAGGGGCGGAGGGGGTTGTCAGAGCCTGATAGTGAGGGCACTATAGCCGTTGGCTGTCTCGAACTCGCGGGAGAGGCAGCTTTTTGTAACTATCATGCGGGCGAGTCCTATTTCCTCGCTGTCAAGAGCCCTCAAGCCGATGCTGTCCATGTCAGGAAGCTCGCTGTCAAGAGCATTCAAGCCTGAATCTGCCTGAACCGATGCGCCATCCGTAGACTTAGAACCAGTGCCTTCCATGGCCTGTGCCGAGCTTTCCATAGCCTTCGAGCCGATGCCTTCAGGAATTTGAGGGCCGGCAGCGGAAGCAGGGCCGGCCGTGGCAGATGGAGCGGTGGTCGGCATGGTGGTTGCGGCGAGCGGGTCGGAGGTCTCCCCTTCCCAGAGTGTGCGGATTTCCACCGTTCCGTCTTCGGAAGAGATGCCAAGCTCTATCTGGAGTTTCTCCGTAATCGGGAACAGGATATTTTTGAGCAGCTCCTCAAGCACCAGAACAATCTTGTTGATTCTCTCCGGCCTGATAAGCTGGCGGACGGCAAAGTTCTCCACCTCGTTGTTGAAATGGTAGAGGTCGAACTCCTTCCCGGACAGCTCGAAGCACAACATGTTGATTCTGCGCACGAAAGACCTTGTCCTGGGACGCTGGGGGTTCTCGAAAATCTGCTCTGGGGTGCCCTCTTCGTATATGACACCTTCGTCCATGTAGAACACCCTCGTGGAAACGTCCTTGGCGAAACGCATCTCGTGGGTGACGATAAGCATGGTTATTCCGGTCTTGGCAAGATTGCGAATAACGGAAAGCACCTCTCCCACCATGGTAGGGTCAAGTGCGCTGGTAGGCTCGTCGAAAAGAACGATTTCAGGTCCCATCGCAAGAGTCCTTGCAATCGCGACTCTCTGCTGCTGTCCGCCCGAGAGTTCCTCCGGAAGGGAATTGGCCTTGTCGGTAAGTCCCACGATTCCAAGCAGTTCCATCGCATGTCCATAAGCCTCCTCCTTCGACTGCTTCAGCAGGTTGACCGGGGCCAGCATGATGTTCTCAATCACCGTCAGGTGAGGGAAAAGGTTGAAATGCTGGAACACCATGCCCATCTTCATGCGCATACCGGGCACGTCGGCCTTCGGGTCCAGGATATTCTTCCCGTTCACCTCAATTTCGCCTCCGTCCGGAGTCTCCAGAAGGTTGAGGCAACGCATGAACGTGCTCTTTCCCGTTCCCGAAGGTCCTATGAGGGAGATAACGTCTCCCTTGTTGATCACGGCATTCACGTCGCGGAGCACTGGGACTCCGTTGAATGACTTTTTCAGATGCTTTACTGTAATCATATCCTTACTCATTTTGTTGCATTACGCCGGGTATGCGGATTAAGACGGTATTCGATATATGTAAGCGCAGATGCGAGCAGGTGCGCGGTCAGGAAGTAGATGAGAGCAGTCGCGATAAGAGGGAAAAATGCCTCGTAGGTGCGGCTGCGTATGAGGTCGCTCATCTTGGTTAGGTCCTGAATGGCTATGTAGCCGACTATGGAAGTCATCTTGAACATGGATATGAACTCTCCCCTGTAGACGGGCATGATTCTGAGCAGCACCTGGGGCAGGATGACCTTTCTGAAAGCAGCGAACTTTGTGAATCCCAAAGCCAGAGCCGCCTCCGTCTGCCCCTTCGGGATGCCGTTGATTCCGCTTCGGAATGCCTCACCGCCGTATGCCGCGAAGTTGAGGGCAAAGCCTATTATAGCAACAACGACAGGGTTTATGTCCACACTCGCAAAAATCACATAATACAGAATCATCAGTATCACAAGTATAGGCATGCCCTGGATAAGGGCAATATAAACCTTTGCAGTCTTGGAAACTGCGGGACGGGACGAGCGCCTTGCCGCGCACACGAATAGAGCAAGCAGAGTGCCGAGAAGGAGGGAGAAGACAGTAATCCTGATTGTGACGTCCAGGCCCTCGAATATCATTTTCCACCTGTCTTCATCTATGAAGGTGCGCTTGAAGCTTGCAGCGAGGCTCTTTCCGCTGCGGACAAACCAGTTGTCCCCGCCTTCGCCCTCTCCCGCAACCTCTTCGGACAGCTGACCGTTTCCGAGAACGACAACCACTATTCCACCGGTATAGTCCGGCTCGGTGAAATGCATCATCTTCTTCCTTTCCTCAGTGACGGACACGCATCCCACACACAAATCAACCTTGCAGGAAGTCATGATGCTTGCGAAGCTGGACGCATCAACAACGATATACTCAACCAAATAGCCGAGCCTGGCGGCCGCAAGCTGGAGCAACTCCACGTCGTATCCTTTAACTTCGCCGTTGGAAATATACGTGAACGGCTCCATGCCGGGAGATATGCCGCATTTCATGACCTTGTCCAAGCCCTCCTGGACCGGAGTCATTACCTTCTGCGACTCATCGGGAGAGAACCACTTTGCGTCCAGTTCCTCTATCACACCCTCTTCCTTCAAGGCTATAATCTGTTCGGAAAGGGAGTCGCAGAGTTCCCTGTGCTCCAGAGTGAAACAGAATGCATAGTCCTCTTCATTGATTTGCTCCGGAAGTATCTTAAGTTCCGGGCGTTTCTGCACAAGGACTCGTGCGACGGGCTCATCAAGCATTATGGCATCCACCTTGCCCGTCTGCAGGGCAAGGGGCATATCCGAGACATTATTATAGTAAACAGTCTCTGAGTCAGGGAATTTCTCCATCGCCACCATATCGAAGGTGGTGCCGGTAATAACGCCTATCCTCATTCCGTTGAGGTCGTCAAGCGAACTTATCGAGACCTTCTCCCCTGCCTGTCGCGAACAGGCAGGCAGGAGACTGAGTGCCAGAATCAATGCAAGAGAAAAAAGCAATGCAGATGTTTTTCGTGTCATTTCCTTGTCTATGAAAAAATGCGGTCAGGGCTACAATTGCCTTACCGGGAAGGTGAAATAGGTGTTGGGATATGGCTCGTTCGCGAGGGTGAAATGCCACCACTCGGAATCGATAGGCTTGAAGCCGCTGGCAATCATGGTCTCCCTCAGGAGCTGGCGCAGTCCGTACTGCTCCTCGGTAATTGCGGGAAGGCCCGGCTTTCCACCAACAGGATAATCGGGATGGGACAGTTCCCCGAACCAGTCGAAAGGAGCGCCCATGTCCACGTCGCAGCCCTTTGCCATGTCAAACAAGGTCAGGTCAATGGTGCTGCCCCTGGTATGGCCGGATTTCTCCATGATATATTCCTCCGGTATGAGCCTGTTCTTGGTCAGGTCGGGGTAAAAATAAGGTTTCATCGATGTGTCGTCCAGGTCGGCAGCCCATCTCATGAACATGTCGACGGCGCACTGCGGCCTATAGGCATCGAACACTTTGATTCTGTATCCCTTGGCCATGAGCTGTCCGGCAGCCTTTCTCAATGCCCCGGCAGCCTCCTTCGTGATGAGGGCAATGGGAGCCTCGTAGCCGTCTATCCTCTTTCCTATGAAGTTGTATGTCGAATAATAACGGATTTCAAGTATGGCATCCGGCACACTGTCGGTCACGCAGCAGAAGCCAGACGTGTCCTCTTCCGGCAGACAACGCTGCTTCCCCCTGGAGGAGCAGGAGCAGAGGCTGGCGAGCAGGATTATTGAAAAAAGGGCTCTTCTCATGATTTTCGGATTTTGTGCAAAGATAGCAAGGAAGTGAGAAAGTTTTCAAAAAACTCATCTCCGTGGGTCCGTTTTTGAAAAGAACCGAAAATTCGATACCTTTGTAGGTTGCCAATCAATTTTGGCTGTTCTTAGAGTGGTGAAAAAGTTTTCTTATATATTGATATTGTTGTCCTGTGCGTTCCAAACGGCTGTAGCGCAAAATGTTGTGAGGGTAAAAGGATGCGTGGCGTCCTCTGAGGACTCACAGCCGCTGCCCGGCGCGGGAGTGATTTGTTCATCGGGAGGCGGAACAATTACCGACCTCGACGGCATATATTTCATAGATTGCAAGGCAGGAGACATACTGACATATTCCACCCTCGGATACGGAGAGCAGACCTTTACCGTTCCACAGGGGCTTGCCGAAGTCATCCACGACGTGGTTCTTGATCCGGAAACCACTGCCCTCGACGAAACCGTGGTGGTGGCATACGGAGTCAGAAAGAAGGGAACCATTGCAGGTTCCGTATCCGCGGTGAAGTCGGACAAGATAGCGGATGTGCCGGCTGCCGGTTTCGACCAGGCCCTCCAGGGCCAGAGCCCGGGGCTCACCGTCCTCTCCAACTCGGGCGAGCCGAGCAAACCGTCAACCTTCCAGATCAGGGGAACGAACTCCATCAACTCAGGAACCGCCCCACTTTTCATACTTGACGGCGTTCCGATTTCAAGTTCCGACTTCAACTCCATAAGCCCCGGCGACATAGAGTCCGTATCCGTCCTGAAAGACGCGTCTTCATCATCAATCTACGGAGCCAGAGCCGCCAACGGCGTGATAGTCATCACCACCAGGCGTGGAGTGGACCATGACAAGGCCAGAATCAATTTCAGATCCCAGGCGGGCATATCGCAGATTGCCTGCGGCAAGTGGAATCTGATGAATACGGCGGAGCGCATACAGTTCGAAAAGGAAATAGGCATGGACGAGGGCCAGAAATACGACGTGCTCTCGCAGACGGACGTGAACTGGCTGGACGCAGTATTCAACGACAGGGCCGCACTGCAGAACTACGAACTTTCGGTCAGCCGTGCGGGCGACAACTTCAACTACTTCATAAGCGGAGGCTACTATGACCAGGACGGCATAGCGCAGGGCTCCACCTTCCGCCGCTACAGCTTCCGCTCGAACGTGGAAGGCAGGATGAATTCATGGCTCAGGATGGGCTCAAACACCATGATAGCCTTCGAGAGGATAGAACAGGCCGACGAGGGCAGCTATGCGCTGTACACCCCTATTTCCGCATCCCGCTTCATGCTCCCGTACTGGAATCCGTTCAGGGAAGACGGCAGCATAGCCTCCAGCAAGGACGGCAGTTGGAAAGGCACCACGCTCAACCCTGTCGAGTGGATGGACAACAACCCGCAGGTGGGCAGGAAATTCAAGCTCATAGAAACCGCATTCGCGGAGATAAGCATATTGGACAACCTCAGATTCCGCTGCCAGGGCGGCGCGGACTACACCAACTCCACCACCCTCATGCGCTCCTTCCCGAGCTTCACAGGCAACAATGGCAGCGGTGCTGCAGGAAGGGCGGCATACAACTCGCTCAACCTGACCATAACGAACACCCTGACATGGAACTTCAACATAGACTCGATGCACGACTTCAACTTCCTGCTCGGACAAGAGGGCGTGGACTCGAGTTCGGAGGGCTTCCAGGTGATTTCCGTAGGCCAGAACAACGACTATCTCACCGACTTGTCATCAGGAACGAGGGTGTCATCGTGGGCCGACTCCTTCTCAAGCTACAGCTACCTCTCCTTCTTCGGCAGGGGCGAATATAATTACGCGGGCCGCTACTACGCAGACTTCTCCGTCCGCGCAGACGCATCCTCACGCTTCGGCAAGGGCTCGCGCTGGGCTCCTTTCTGGTCCGTGGGCGCAATGTGGAACGCACGCCAGGAATCCTTCCTCAAGGACGCGGCATGGCTATCGGACGCGCGCCTCACCTTCTCCACGGGAACTTCCGGCAACTCGTCCATCCCTGATTACGACCACCTCGCCCTCGTGAACGGAGGCGTGAACTACGGCGGCGACGCAGGCATCTTCCCGGCACAGAGAGGTAACGAGAAACTCAGCTGGGAGAAACTCTGGACCACCAATCTGGGCATACATCTCGGAGTGCTGCAGAGGGTTAATCTCACGGCAGAATTCTACAACAAGCTGACCACGGACATGCTGATGGCCGTTCCTGTGAGCTATTCCGGCACGGGTGAAGGCTTCGTATGGGACAACGTGGGTGCCATGGTGAACCGCGGCGTGGAGCTGGATTTCGGAGCCGACCTTGTCAGGGTCGGAGGATTCGTCTGGAACGTCAGCGCCAACGTGTCCTACAACCGCAACAAGATCACGGGGCTCTACAACGGACTTGACGAATACGAGATGTCCACCACCGGTACCAAACTCGTGGTGGGCCACTCTGTGGGAGAATACTTCATGAACAGGTACGCGGGTGTCAACCCCGCCAACGGAGACGCACTCTGGTACGACAAGGACGGCAACATCACAGGCGAGTTCAACGCAAGCGACAAGGTGATGACGGGCGTGACCTACATAGCCCCATGGCAGGGAGGCTTCGCCACCGCACTCTCATGGAAAGGCATAGCTCTCAACGCACAGTTCTCATGGGTGGCGGACAGGTATGTCTTCAACAACGACCGCTACTTCGAAGAGAGCAACGGGCTCTACTCAGCATACAACCAGTCCCGCAGAATCTTGTACGACAGGTGGAAGAATCCGGGCGACATCACCGACATCCCGCGCTACGGCGTGACTCCCCAGATGGACAGCCGCTTCCTCGAGAACGCGTCCTTCCTGAGGCTGAAGAACCTGTCTCTCAGCTACAGCCTCCCGCAGGCCCTGCTTGCGAGAACCCGCTTCCTGACCGGGACGAGAATATATCTCCAGGGCCAGAATCTGCTGACTTTCACCAACTTCAGCGGTCTTGACCCGGAGAATTCCTCAAACATATACGCCGCACAGTATCCTATGTCAAGACAGATTACCGCAGGCATCGAAATTTCATTCTAGACACTCATGAAAAGCTTTGCAAAATATATTTCAGCGCTGGCTGCGATGCTTGTCACGGTTTCATGTCTTGACAAGCTTCC
>JABUTS010000226.1 GCA_021443565.1 Bacteroidales bacterium
CAGGATCTGCAGGTATTAGCAGAAGCTTGATCTCCTGCTCCATATCCGGAAGCTTCGGCTCTATCTCCGCTATCTCCTCCTTCGCAAGTTCCCTGAGATCCTCGTCCTTCTCATTTTCAATTATATCCTTCGCGGCCTCATAATCCTCCACAAGTTTCTTATACTCGAGGCCAGCCGCGATGATGGGCGACAGCTCCTTGTATTCCTTGTTGAGCTGGACGTACTTCTTCATGTCGGACATTACCGACGGATCTGAAAGCTGGTCCTGAAGCGACTGATATTTATCCTGAAGGCCAAGCACCTTCTCCAACAATGTATTCTCTGCCATGTCTGATGTTTTTGCGTCGGCAAAGATAAGCCTTTTCCGAAAAAAAGCCGTAAATTTGCGGCGGACAGATTAAAAAGGAACAGACAAAATCATATAACCATGCTCAAAATCAATCTTGGAGGCTGCAACTCCTTCGTAAACGATGCAGAATACAAGGCATATCTTGACAAGGCTCTCGCCGCCTTTGATGTCCTTGAAAGTGAAACCGGAGCCGGCAACGACTTCCTCGGATGGAAGAAGCTCCCATCCACCAACCTCAGCAACGGCCTAATCGAAGAATGCGAAGCCGTGCGCGACAGCTGGAAGGCAAAGAATGTCGACCTCGTAGTAACCATAGGCATAGGTGGCTCATACCTCGGCGCCAAGTGCGCAATCGAGGCCCTTTCCCATAGCTTTGCAAAGGAACTCGGCAGCAAGGGAGCACCTGAAATCGTCTTCGCAGGCCACAACCTGTCAGAGGATTACATCTGCGAACTCATGGACCTCATCGAGACCAGGAACGTCGCGTGTGTGGTAATCTCCAAGTCAGGCACCACCACAGAGCCTGCAGTTGCGTTCCGCATAGTGAAGCAGTATCTCGAGAACAAGTACGGCAAGGCTGAGGCTGCTGAGAGAATCGTAGCCGTTACCGATGCTGCAAGAGGAGCCCTCAAGAGCCTCTCGACCCAGGAAGGCTACAAGACCTTCGTCATTGAGGACAATGTGGGCGGACGCTTCTCAGTCCTCACTCCAGTAGGCCTCGTTCCCATCTGCCTTGCCGGATATGACATCCGTGCCCTGCTCGAAGGCGCTCAGTCCATGGAGGAACTCTGCGCGAAGAGGTGCACCGAATGCAACCCTGCAATCCAGTATGCCGCAATGCGCAACCTTCTCTACGACGGAGGCAAGAAGACTGAAATCCTTGTAAGTTTCGCTCCAAAGCTCCAGTATCTCGGCGAGTGGTGGAAGCAGCTTTACGGTGAGTCTGAAGGCAAGGACGGCAAGGGCATCTTCCCTGCATCCGTAAACTTCACTACAGACCTCCACTCCATGGGACAGTGGATTCAGGAGGGCGAAAGGACCATCATGGAGACCACCGTCACCGTGGAGAACGCCAGCAGGAACATGATAATTGAAGCCGATGCACAGAATCTTGACGGCCTCAACTTCCTTGCAGGCCAGCACGTCGAGCATTGCAACAAGATGGCAGAACTCGGAACAAGGCTCGCGCACATTGACGGCGGAGTTCCTCAGCTCAACGTGACCATCGAGAAGATAAACGAGTACAACCTCGGCGAGATATTCTATTTCTTCGAGAAGGCATGCGGCGTCAGCGCATACATGCTTGGAGTCAATCCGTTCAACCAGCCGGGCGTGGAGGCGTACAAGAAGAACATGTTCGCGCTTCTCAACAAGCCGGGTTACGAGGACAAGGGAGCCGCTCTCAGAGCAAGGTTGTAGTCCCGCAAAGTGCTGAAGTACGGACTTCTACACTGAAATATGCGATTTCCTGAGGGGGGCGGGCATTGAATTCGATGCCTGTTCCCCTCTTGGCATCAATCCCCTGCTGCGCTGTCTCCGCAAGGACGGCAGGCCAGTTCACCTGCTTTCCATCCCGCTATCCGAAGCGGAACAGGCTTTCGTGCGCTGCCCGGACCTTGAAGGATTCAGCCCCCGTCCCATGGTGGTTGTCGAGGACCTGTGGAGACGCAGGCCTCAGATGATGAAACAGAGGCTTCTCGCCCATCTCGGGCACTCGCGTCAGGTGTTCGCCCGCAACTGCGACATCAGGCGCATCGACAAGCCCCTTGCAGCCGCCTTCCTCGAAGCCTCGCACAGCTGGGGCGACGCCTCATGCCGCTTCCGCTACGGCATGTTCACCCGCAGAAGTACGGGAGGGAAGGAGGAAAAGCTGCCCGCAGGCACTTTGGTGGCGGTCTCGACCTTCTCATCGGCGCGCAACTGGGTGAAGGACGGGAGCAGGATCAGGTCGTGCGAGTGGACGAGGTATGCCTCGCTGCCGGGCTTGAGGGTTGTCGGAGGCATGGGGCGCATGCTGAATTATTTCCTTGAAGACACGGGGGTGGACGATGTGATGAGCTACGCGGACCTGGAGTGGTCGGACGGAGAAGTGTATCGGGAACTGGGGTTCACGGAGGAAGGACGGCGCGAGGGCGTGAGCTTCGTCATAGACAGGGATTCATGGGAGCGAAGGCCCATGTCGGGTGCGGAGGTCACGGCTGCAGGCGGCAGTTCATGTATCTACACCAACCCCGGCAGCCTCAAATTCCGACTGAGAGTCAGGCAGGGGTAGAACTCCGGAAATTTTCGATGAATATTTATCATCAAACGACGCCAAACAGCCCCAAAATTTTATACCTTTGCGACGCTTTCCGTAAGGACAGATAATATTTCTGGACAACCGGAACGGAACGGAATTTTCCCAAGTTATCATCAATAAGAACAATGGAAGCAATCGTCAAGACAGATTTCAATTTCCCTCTCCAGCAGAGCAAATACGTTGGCAAGGTGCGCGACGTATATGACATCGACGGCAAGTATCTCGTGATGGTCGTATCTGACAGGATTTCGGCATTCGACGTGGTTCTCCCCAAGGGCATACCATTCAAGGGCCAGGTACTCAACCAGATAGCAGCCAAGTTCCTCGACGCCACCTCGGACATCCTTCCTAACTGGAAGCTTGCGACTCCCGACCCTATGGTAACAGTAGGCCACAAATGCGAGCCTTTCAAGGTGGAGATGGTCATACGAGGCTATCTCTCGGGGCATGCATGGAGAGAGTACAAGGCGGGCAGGAGAACCATCTGCGGGGTGGAGATGCCGGAGGGAATGGTCGAGAACCAGAAGTTCCCGCAGCCCATCATCACTCCTACCTCAAAGGCTGCCGAAGGTCATGACGAGGACATTTCAAAGGAAGAAATCATAGCAAGCGGCCTCGTTTCCCGTGAGGACTACGAGCAGCTTGAAAAGTACACTCTCGCCCTCTTCCAGAGAGGAACCGAGATTGCCGCGAAGATGGGTCTCATACTCGTGGACACCAAGTACGAGTTCGGAAAGAAGGATGGACAGATTCTTCTCATGGATGAGATTCACACCCCCGATTCCTCACGCTATTTCTACTCGGAAGGTTACGCAGAGCGTCTCGCAAAGGGTGAGAAGCAGAAGCAGCTTTCAAAGGAATTTGTACGCGAATGGCTGATGGCCAACGGCTTCCAGGGTCAGGAGGGGCAGCAGGTTCCCGAGATGACTCCGGAGATTGTCTCAAGCATCACCGAGCGTTACATCGAGCTTTTCGAACACATCACCGGTGACAGGTTCCAGAAATCCGAGACTGAAGACGTGCAGGCACGCATCGAAAGGAACGTTTCCGCATGCCTTGAGAGCATACTCAAATAAACGGGGATACATAAGTGGAAGCGGGTGGCCGGACCGGCCATCCGCTTTTCATTTTACGGGAACGAGTCCTATTTCCTCAGCCTTGCGCCTCATCAGGGCATCGGCCTCCTCGAAATTGTTACCTATTACTCCGTCAAGGATGGAATCTTTCACATAGTCCTTGATTATGCCTATCTCACGGCATGGCGGGATGCCATACACCTCCATCACATGCTCTCCCGTGATGGGATTCTTGAAGTTGCGTATCTCGTCCTTGGCCTCCACCTCCACCAGTTTCTGGCGCACCAGCACGAAGTTGTTGTGAAGCCTTGCGACCTTATTCGGATTCTTGGAAGTTATATCCGCGTCGCAGAGCAGCATGAGATCGTCTATGTCATTCCCAGCGTCGAACAGGAGTCTGCGCACGGCAGAATCCGTGACCTCCTCTGTCACAAGGGCTATAGGACGAAGATGCAGACCTACAAGTTTCTGGACATATTTCATCTTCTCGTTCAGCGGCATCTTCATCTCCTGGAAAATCTTCGGCACCATTCGTGCGCCTATGTGCTCGTGTCCGTGGAAGGTCCAGCCCTGCTGGGGGTCGAATTTCTTGCTGCGAGGCTTGCCTATGTCATGGAGCAACGCCGCCCACCTCAGCCACAGATTGGGAGACTTGCGTACCTTCACGGTTTCCACCCCGTCCTCGAAATCATAATCATTAAGTTTCCCTTCCGCAATGGCCGCGATTTCTGCCGCAGCTACGTTGTCAAGAACCTCCAGAGTGTGGGAAAAGTTCTCCTTGTGCCCCTTACCCTCCATCGTTTCCGTGCCTTTAAGCGCAGCCAGCTGAGGGAGCACATACTCGAGCAGCCCGGTCTCGTCAAGAAGCTGGAAAGCCATTGATGGCTTGGGAGTTACAAGTATCTTGTTGAGTTCCTCGACTATTCTTTCCCTTGAAAGGATGAGCATCCTGTCCTTCATCTCTCCCATAGCCTTGAGAGATTCCGGAACTATGGTGAAACGGAGTTCCGGTGTGGAAAGCTTCGTTGCGAAGCGTATTGCCCGGAGCATTCTCAGAGGGTCGTCACTGTATGTGCGGCATGGTTCGAGCGGGGTGCGTATGATGCCGGCGGCAAGATCCTGTATGCCTCCGAACGGATCCACCAGCGAACCGAAGTCCTCTGTCTGGAGACTGAAGGCCATCGCATTGATTGTGAAGTCCCTGCGCAGCTGATCCTCCTGCAGCGTACCATCCTCCACGACAGGCTTGCGAGAATTTCTGTCGTACGATTCACGGCGCGCTCCCACGAACTCTATCTCCATCCCCCTGAAGCGCAGCATGGCCGTACCGAAGTTCCTGAACACGTTCACCCTTGAGTGAACCCTCGCGCCCACGGCGGTCGCCAGTTCAATTCCACTGCCCTCTACGACTATGTCTATGTCCTTGCACTCCCTTCCGAGAAAGCAGTCCCGCACGAACCCTCCGATCACGAAGGCTCGCATGCCCTTCTCGCGGGCGACAGCCGAGACTATGCCGAATATCTCGTCATCAAGGAAATGATTCTCAAAATTACCAGCCATCACTGTAAGTTTTTCCACAGGGGCAGCACCTCCACCGGTGCGTACGTCCCATCTTCTCCCCTTTCGAGGCACAGAGTCCCGTTGCCGTTAGTGATTATGATGAAGTCCACGCCGAGGACCATGTTATATCTTATGGCCTGGTCAAGCACAGCCTCGTCAAGTGCGACCTCCGGTCTCTTGCACTCCACAACAACCCAGGGAGAGAGATCCCTTCGGTAAACGATAATGTCCGCCCTGTAATTCTTGTCTCCCAGACTGAATGCGGCCTCACTCATCATCATGTGCATGGGAATGCCGCACTCCTGCGCGAGCACCCCTATGAACCACTGTCTCACCCTCTCTTCGGGAGTGAGCGAGACCTGCCTTCGCCTGAGAGGGTCCCAGACCTTATTCGATGATTTTTCCGCCACGAGGCTTGATTTCAGTATCCGGAGCCTTGATCGTCATCTTGCCCTCCTCGAGGTCGTCGTACTCTATCCTCTTGTTATAGACGTCGATGGCAGTGAAAATTGAACTCATCATCGAGCGGGGATCGGCCTTGTCGTGACCTGCCATCTCGTATGCAGTCCCATGGTCCGGGGAGGTCCTGACTATAGGGAGACCGGCAGTATAGTTGACGCCAAGTTCGTATGCGAGAGCCTTGAACGGGGTAAGCCCCTGGTCATGGTACATGGCAAGGACGCAGTCGTAATCAGCATATCGCCCGAGTCCGAAGAAGCCGTCGGGAGAGAACGGGCCGAATGCCAGAATGCCCTCTTCCTGTGCAGCCTTCACGGCCGGAGCAATGATTTCCTGCTCCTCGCTGCCTATGAGTCCCTCGTGGCCGTTGTGCGGATTAAGTCCGAGCACGGCTATCTTCGGCGAAGGAACACCGAAATCTCTCTGGAGAGAAGACTTCATAAGGCGGAGTTTCCTGAGTATCCTGTCGGTGGAGATGTTTTCCACAACCTTGCTGAGGGGAATATGGCCGGTCACACAGCCCACCTTCATCTGGTCGCAGCACATTATCATCATCACATGGTCGGAACCGAATTCCTTCTCGAGATAGTCGGTGTGCCCCGTGAAGCCGAATCCTTCCTTGACCATGGCCTGCTTGTTGATAGGTGCTGTCACAAGGACGTCGATATAGCCCGCCTTGATGTCATCGACTGCATATTTCAATGCGGTCATCGCAGCCTTTGCCGACTCTGGAGTAGGCTGCCCAGGCTCAACGAATATATTGTCAGGCAGACAGTTGACTATATTAATCCTCTTGGCATGAACGTCCTTGGCAGAGCTGATGACGTTGGTATTGAGCTGCTCGATGTCGTGGAGCTGCTTGCGGTAGAAACCGAATATCTTTGAGGAACCGTATATCACGGGGGTGAACATGTCGAGCATGCGCTCGTCAGCGAGGGCCTTGATGATAACTTCGTAGCCTATCCCGTTGCCATCACCCTGAGTGATTCCCACTGTTAATTTTCTTGCCATTGGCGCTTTGTTTTGTAATCATGCAAATATAGGAAAAAAGATTGCACTCACCGCAATTAAAAAAAGTCAACAAATTCCTTGCAGATTCAAAATACATTTGTACCTTTGCAGTCCCATTAAGGAAGCGGGCGTGTCGTAATTGGTAGCCGAGCTAGACTTAGGATCTAGTGTCTATGACGTATGGGTTCGAGTCCCTTCGCCCGCACA
>JABUTS010000117.1 GCA_021443565.1 Bacteroidales bacterium
TCGAGGCCGTATGAAACCGCATTGTAAAGCAGTCCGGAAGTATTGACCGGTGAGCCGTGGCTGAGATGGCCGCCGTGCGCGAGGTCAAGTCCCATGAAGGTATCTCCAGGCTTAAGGCAGGTGAGAAGCACCGCCATGTTTGCCTGAGCGCCCGAATGAGGCTGGACGTTGGCATACTCCGCTTCGAAAATTTTGCATACTCTGTCGATTGCAAGTTGCTCTATCTGGTCAACGACCTCGCAGCCGCCGTAGTAGCGCGCTCCGGGATATCCTTCCGCGTACTTGTTGGTACATATCGACCCTAATGCGTTGAGCACCTGTTCGCTGACATAGTTTTCCGATGCAATAAGTTCCAGGCCTGAGGACTGCCTTTCTTCTTCCGTCTTGATTAAACTGAAAATCTGAAGATCCTGTTTCATTACCCTTTTTGTTAGTTCGAACTGCAAAAGTAATCATTTTTCTCCATATCTTTAAAGATTGATTTGACATTATGGCCGGCATCCCGTCCGAAGGGCCGGAAATCTTATGACCAAAGACAGGAAACTTCTAAACATAGAGCTGGGCAGGGTGACTGCCGAAGAATACGCCCGGCTCCCCGAATCCGGCCTCGTAGTGGTCCTCGACAATGTCAGGAGCGCGTATAACGTAGGCTCGGCCTTCCGTTCGTCCGACTGCTTCAAGGTCGACAGGCTGGTGCTGTGCGGAATCACCGCCGTACCGCCGTCGGCAGAAATACACAAAACCGCACTGGGAGCTGAACTGAGTGTGCCGTCCATCCATTATGAAAGCACTCTGGAGGCAGTCAGGGAGCTCAAGAAGCAGGGATACGCCATAGTCAGTGTCGAGCAGACGGTCAATTCGCGCAAGCTGGGAGAATTCGTTCCCGATGCCGGGGCCAGGTACGCCCTGGTATTCGGCAACGAGGTGGCCGGAGTCTCCCAGGAGGTCGTGGATGAATCCGACTTCTCCCTCGAAATACCCCAGTTCGGGACCAAGCATTCGCTGAATGTGGCCGTTTCTGCGGGAATCGTGCTCTGGGAGTTCCATCGGAAGTGAAAAAATGCTATATTTGGGATTGACCATGAAAGACGATCCGCGAAACATCCGGCAAGCCGCTTTATGCGGCCAGTACATCATAGACGGCACTCCCTGTGACCTGAGTCCGGCTCAGCTTCTCTCCGAGTGCATGGACGGAGAGTGGCCGTATGCCGGAGAATGCTCCGGGGAAAGGATAGTGGACGAGACCATGGAGCCCGCGCCCACACCTTTCAGCTACGACCGCAACAGCCTGGACAAATACCTGAACATGACGCTCTCCGCCAGAGGGAAGCGTCCTGTCCGCACGCTTTATCCCGAGGCTTCCACAAAGCAGAAACTTCTGGAATGCCTGTGCGGCGCCCTCTGGAAAAAGGGTCATTTCACCCTTGACTGCATAAGGCTGAAGGCTGCCTGGAAATGGAACGGGAAGCCTGTGGGCAACGTGGCAGCATTCTACAATTCCGTAAGGGCGCTTGCGGAGTATATGTTCCCGACAGGAGTGAAAATCAGCAAGCCTTCATTTTCGATGTACGAGAGCGAATGTGACGTGGAGTTCGAAATAGACAAGGTAGTGCTCCCTGAGGAGGCGGACGAGGAAATTTCCTCTGCGCCGGATATATCCGATGCAAGGGCATGCCCGTCCGGAGCCCTTGACATAAGAGACAGCTGGCTGGTGTACATTCCTTTCGACACCTGCTCATATCGCCTCGGAGGCTCCCTGCTTGCCGAGAAGCTCGGACATGACGGAGGCGTGGGACCGGACATTTACGACCCTGATTATTTCATGGATTGCTTCGAACTGGTGCGCGAGCTGGTGGAGGACGGAGTAGTGCTTGCCGGCATGACCGTGGCAGATGGAGGCCTGGCTACCGCGATGGGGCGCTTCTGCGAGAACTGCGGGGCGGGAATGGACATCAGCGGCATAAAGGAGGCTCTCGGAGAAAGCGACAGCGTGAAAGTCGCCTTCGGCGAGGTCCCGGGAGTGCTGATACAGATTGCAGACGAGGAATTTGACTACCTTGACAGCCAGATGCTCCTGCAGGATGTCGCCTACTACCCTCTTGGCCATCCTCGCGGGAACGGGAAACTTACGATATGCGGGGTGCCGCGCGGGGGCGGGCTGCAGGGCCTGCTGGGCGCGCTGATGGGCAACGCCGCCGAAGGTGAAGACTAACACATATCAATAATATATGAACAATCATGCCAGCGGGCCAGCAGGACGCGAAGGAGGCAAAGCGGGCAAGCCGAAGATCTTTGTGCTTGACACCAATGTCATCCTCCACGACCACAGGGCCATACGCAAATTCCAGGACAACGACATAGTCATTCCGTCCGCAGTCATCGAGGAACTGGACAAGTTCAAGAAGGGCAATGACGCGCTTGCCTTCAACGCGCGGGGTTTCATGAGGGAACTGGACAGGCTGACCTCGGGAAAGCAGTTCGGGCGTAGCGGAGTTCCTATCGGGAAAGGACTGGGCAACATCAAGGTGGAACTTAACCATTCCTTCCCCGAAAGTCTCAGGGATTGCTTTAAGGATGACATCCAGGACCATAGGATACTCTCGACCGCAATCTGGGTGAGAGACAACAATCCGGACCGTTTTGTCGCCCTGGTGACAAAGGATGTCAATCTCAGGATGAAGGGCAAGGCCGTAGGAATGGAGGTCCAGGACTATCTGACCGACAAGCTGGACGAGGTCAAGATTGAGGAAATAAAGAAGGACATGATAGTCCTCGGCAAGGTTGACCAGGGAGCCCTCCAGAAACTCGCTTATGGTCCAGACGGAAAGGTTGACTGGAAGACCCTGCTCGACAAGGAGCCTATGGCAAATCAGCTGTACAAGTTCCGCTGGGAAGGAAGCGACGACTGCGTTACCGCCCGCTACGACAAGTCGGAGAAGAAAATCATACTCGTAAAAAAGCGCGAAGCTTACGGGATATCTCCGCGAAACGAGGAACAGAAATTCGCCCTCGACGCCTGCCTCAATCCTGAAATCAGGCTTGTCAGCCTTACCGGAGGCGCCGGCACCGGCAAGACCCTGCTCGCTCTGGCAGCGGCCCTCGAACTCGAGAGGGAATATGACCAGATAATACTCTCCCGGCCGGCCATCACTCTCGGCAATCAGGACATAGGCTTCCTCCCCGGCGACCAGAAGACCAAGATGAGCCCGTACATCCAGCCTCTGATGGACAATCTCAACGTGATAAGGAACTGCTTCAAGCCGGGCAGCCGCCAGGCCATGCACATAGAGAACCTTCTCAACAACGACAAGATTCTCATCTCCCCTCTCGCCTACATCAGGGGCAGAAGCCTCGGCAAGGTTTTCTTCATCATCGACGAGGCCCAGAACCTCACGCCGCACGAGATAAAAACCATTATCACCAGGGCGGGAGAAGGCACGAAGATGGTTTTCACCGGCGACATCTTCCAGATTGACCAGCCTTATCTGGACACCTGGTCCAACGGCCTCACCCATCTTAAGGACAAGATGGTTGACGTTGACATATTCGAGCATGTAAACCTCCGCAGGGGCGAAAGAAGCGAACTTTCGGAGATTGCCGCCAAACTTCTGTAGGAAAGTTTCCACCCGGGGCGGGAAATTCACGGAAAAGTCGGAAATTGTTTATACATTTGCCGATTGAATTTTCAGAAATCAACAATATTAATTTAACTGACATAAAATGGAAAGCAACAAGAAAAGAGTCTACCGTTTCGGTGCCGGCAAGGCAGAGGGAAACGGCAAGATGAGAGAGCTCCTTGGCGGCAAGGGTGCGAACCTCGCCGAGATGAACCTTCTCGGCATTCCTGTTCCTGCAGGTTTCACCATTACCACAGAATGCTGTACTGAGTATTATGAGCTCGGCGGCGGATACACCGACGAACTCAAGGAAGACGTGGCTGCTGCCCTCAAGGCTACCGAGGAAATCATGGGCATGAAGTTCGGCGACGCCGAGAACCCTCTTCTCGTAAGCTGCCGTTCAGGTGCAAGAAGCTCGATGCCGGGCATGATGGATACCATCCTCAACATTGGTCTCTGCTCTGCCACAATTCCGGGCATGATAAGGAAGACAAACAATCCTCGTTTCGTATATGACGCATACCGCCGTCTCATCATGATGTACTCTGACGTCGTGATGGAGAAGGCAGAGGGCATAGAGCCTGAGGACGGAAAGGCTATCCGCCAGCAGCTCGACAAGATGATGGAAGACCTCAAGGAAGCCAGGGGCTACAAGTCCGACACCGAGATAACCGCTGACGAGCTCAAGCAGCTTGCAGAGGATTTCAAGGTGCGCATCAAGGAAGTTCTCGGCGTAGAATTCCCTGACACGGCACAGGAGCAGCTCTGGGGTTCAATCGGCGGCGTATTCAAGTCATGGAACGGCAAGCGCGCCATCAAGTACCGCCAGATCGAGGGTATTCCTGACGACTGGGGCACAGCAGTGAACGTACAGTCCATGGTATTCGGAAACATGGGCGAGACTTCTGCAACCGGCGTTGCTTTCTCACGCAACCCTGCAAACGGTGACAACAAGTTCTACGGCGAGTGGCTCATCAATGCCCAGGGCGAGGACGTGGTTGCCGGCATCCGCACCCCGAACCCGCTCAACAACGCCACCAAGAGCCCTCAGAACGCACACCTCCAGTCTCTCGAGGAGGCCATGCCTGAGGTATACAAGCAGCTCGACGAGATACGTCTACACCTTGAGGAGCACTTCAACGACATGCAGGACATCGAGTTCACCATCCAGGAGAAGAAACTCTGGATGCTCCAGTGCCGCATAGGCAAGAGAACCGGTCTCGCCGCTCTCACAATGGCCATGGATATGCTCGAGGAAGGCATGATCGACGAGAAGACTGCAGTAATGCGCGTCGCTCCCGCACAGCTTGACGAGATTCTCCACCCTATCCTCGACCCTGTATCTGAGAAGAAGGCGAAGGTCGTTGCCCACGGACTTCCTGCATCTCCGGGCGGTGCCGTTGGTACCATCGTGTTCACTAATGCAGACGCTGTCGCTGCTGCTGCCCTCGGCAAGAAGGTCATTCTCGTACGTGAGGAGACCTCTCCGGAGGACGTTGAAGGCATGCGTGCCGCTGCAGGCATACTTACCCAGAAGGGTGGCATGACCTCTCACGCCGCTCTCGTTGCGCGCGGATGGGGCAAGTGCTGCATCGTAGGCTGCGAGGACATGAAGATTGACCTTGAGAACAAGGAAGTGTCTTTCGCAGGTTCGGACGTGAAGTACCATGAGGGTGACGCATTCTCTCTCAACGGGGCAAAGGGTGCTGTTTACGCATGCGCCATCGACACCATGGACGCTTCAGACAACCCTCTGTTCGTCAAGTTCATGACCATCGCCGACAAGTTCCGCAAGATGGGTGTCCGCACCAACGCAGACACTCCTGAGGACGCAGCGCGCGCACTCTCATTCGGTGCGGAGGGCATTGGCCTCTTCCGTATCGAGCACATGTTCTACGGCGGCAACGCGGAAGTTCCTCTCGGAAAGCTCCGCAAGATGATACTTTCAAAGACTGACGAAGAGCGCAAGGCTGCTCTCGCAGAACTCGAGCCGTACATGAAGGCTGCTGTCAAGGGTACAATGAAGGTAATGGACGGCAAGGCTGTCACCTTCCGTCTCCTCGACCCGCCTCTCCACGAGTTCGTGCCTCAGACTGACGACAAGAAGAACGAGCTTGCACAAGAACTCCACATCTCTACCGAGGATATCGAGAAGCGCGGAGAATCTCTCCACGAGGTCAACCCTATGATGGGCCATCGCGGAGTCCGTCTCCACATCACCTATCCTATGATTTCAGAGACCCAGTTCCGTGCAATCTTCACCGCAGCTCTCGAGCTCAAGGCAGAAGGCCTCGACCCTCATCCGGAGATAATGGTTCCTGTAACCATCTCAGAGCGCGAGCTTCGCTTCCAGAAGGCTATATGCGAGAAGATCAAGGCAGAGGTTGAGTCGAAGATGAGCGACACCATAGACTACAAGTTCGGTACTATGATTGAGATTCCTCGCGCAGCCCTCACCGCGGACCGCATGGCACGCACCGCAGAATTCTTCTCATTCGGAACAAACGATCTCACCCAGATGACCTTCGGTTTCTCACGCGACGACGTTTCCACCTTCATGGGCGACTACCTCGGCAACAAGCTTCTTGACTCCGATCCGTTCAAGACTCTTGACACCAAGGCTGTAGGCAAGCTCGTGGACTACGCCGTGACCAACGGTCGCGCAACCCGCGAGAACCTCAAGTGCGGCATCTGCGGTGAGCACGGCGGTGACCCTGCATCAGTTGAGTTCTGCCACAAGATCGGCCTCAACTATGTTTCATGCTCTCCTTTCCGCGTTCCTATCGCACGCCTTGCTGCAGCTCAGGCTGCCATCAAGGAAATGTAATTGAAGGAATAAAGTTACAGATACGGGAAGCGGGTGCCCAGACCGGGAACCCGCTTCCTTTTTGTCATGGAAACAGGCTCTGCGTTCTCATCCTGCATCCGGGACTAGACTGGAGCAAAAACCATCATTAACAAAGAGTCCCGGGGGCATATAAAAAAGCCCGGCAGCGGACTGTCGGACTTGGAGTGGAAGCAGAGGGATTCGAACCCCCGACCCTCTGCTTGTAAGGCAGACGCTCTGAAC
>JABUTS010000150.1 GCA_021443565.1 Bacteroidales bacterium
CGAACCCTCACTGACAGAGCCAGAATCTGTAGTGCTACCATTACACCATATCTCAATGAGACCTGTCCTTTCGAACGGGACTGCAAAGGTACAACTCTTTTAATAAACTGCAAATATTTTTTGACTTACTTTCGTCCTATGCAGCTGCTATTTGCATATCAGGGCGTTCGCCCATACTTCACAGCCTTCGCATCTGCCAACGAAACCAAGTTTTTCCGTAGTGGTGGCCTTGACCGAAACCCTGTCCTCCTCCACGCCCAGGATGGCCGCGAGGGTGGAACGCATGGCCGGAACATAGCTGCCTATCCTGGGCTTCTGCAGGGCTATTGTAATGTCCACGTTACCCACTCTCCAGCCGCGTTCGGCAATCATGCCTACGGTACGCGCAAGCAGTATCTTGCTGTCTATGCCCCTGAACTCGTCCGAGCTGTCGGGGAAGTGTTTGCCAATGTCGCCCAGGGCGAGGCAGCCCAGTAGCGCGTCGCAGAGGGCATGTATCGCCACGTCGCCATCGGAATGGGCCACGCAGCCAACCGGGCTCTCGATTCTCACTCCGCCGAGGAACAGAGGGAGACCCTCTGCCAGGGCGTGCACGTCATATCCGTTGCCTGTCCTTATGTCATCCATGTTCATTTGCCCCGGAGACAGTCCGGGCGGGGACAAAAGTAGAGAAATTTTCTTAATTTTGTAAACTACACATAATGTTGACAGACCATGGCAATCAATTTCGGATTTTTCGGCTCGCAGGAGCACAGGACGTTCAATTACAAGCCAAGATATTACGACCCTCAGAAAGAGGAACTCCGCCGCCGTTTCGGCGCCGTGGACGGCTCTGACAGGAAGGAGGGTGAGGCTTATGTACCCGGCTCCCTCGTCAAGGGAAGTTTCCGTGACGGCAACTACCAGAAGACACGCAAGGGCAACAAGGCCCAGTCCATCATAGGACTTGTCGGGCTCATTCTCTTCATGGTCGTGCTCATATATATCACAAAGTTCTACCAGATGATATTCTAGCATGACCCGGACAAGGGAAATACGCATACTTCCGGCCAACATAGCCAATATGATTGCCGCAGGCGAGGTCGTCCAGAGACCGGCCTCGGTGGTCAAGGAGCTCATGGAGAATGCCGTCGATGCGGGCGCTTCCCAGGTCGACGTCTTCATCCAGGATGCCGGCAGGACCCTCGTCCAGGTTATTGACAATGGTTGCGGAATGTCTCCGGACGAGGCGGTTCTCTGCTTCGAGCGTCACGCCACTTCCAAGATTGCCGCAGCTGAAGACCTCGGCGAGATTCTTACCTTCGGCTTCAGGGGAGAAGCGCTGGCATCGATAGCCGCCGTCTCGGAGGTATGCCTGAAAACCAGACGGGAGGAGGATGAAGCGGGCTGCGAGGTCCATTTTGCCGACAGCCGCAACATCAGCACCGGACTTGTCCAGACCCCCAGGGGCTGCAACTTCCAGGTGCGCAATCTCTTCTACAACATCCCCGCCAGGCGAAAGTTCCTCAAGAGCGACAATGTGGAATTCAAGCACATATCCGAAGAATTTACCAAAGTGGCCCTGACCCGCCCCGACATAGGCTTCAGCCTTACACACAACGGAAGGCCGGTTTATGGTCTGAAGCCGGCAAAATCCTTGAAATTCAGGGCTAAGGACCTGCTCGGTGACCATGCGGTGGACCAGATAGTGGAAGTGGAGACAGAAACCACCATGGTCTCTGTAAGCGGCTTCGCGGGTTCGCCGGAGTCTGCAAAAAAGACCCAGAACAACCAGTTTTTCTTCGTGAACGGCCGCTATTTCAGAAGCCCTTACTTCCACAAGGCAATAATGAAGGCCTACGAGAACCTCATCCCCGACGGCTACAATCCTTCATATTTCATCTACCTCATGGTGGATCCCCACTCGGTTGACGTGAACATCAGCCCTACCAAGACGGAGATGAAATTCGAGGACGAATCTGTCATATTCCAGACAATATGGGCAAGCGTCAAGGAGGCTCTCGGCAGAAATTCCTTTGCTCCCGCACTGGATTTCGACACCCAGGGCTCACCCGCCATGCCGGCCATAAGCAGCCGCTTCGACGAATTCCGCCCCCTCGCCGAGCCGCAGCCGGCGTTTGACCCGAACTACAATCCTTTCGAAAACGACGGCTTCAGCGATGATTACGATGCTTCGGACTCCGTGCAACTGGCTGCAGGTGGCTCCTTCGCGGGCGGAACATCCCGCTCCGGCATGCCGTCTCCGTCGGATTCGCGGACTTCGGGCTCCGGTGAAAACGTGGATTACGGCAGATATATCACCCGCTCCGATGACTACGGCAAGCTTTTCGAGGACCGTCAGACCACTTCGCGTCAGGTGCTGCTCTTCCAGGGACGCTACATCTTCGCCCAGACCAGGACGGGGGTGGCAGTAGTAAACATACGCAGGGCGCGGGAGAGAATACTCTACGAGCGCTTCATAGAGGCCCTCGGCAAGAACTCCCATGTCACTCAGACCACACTCTTTCCCATAAACGTATATGTAGGCCAGGAAGGGGTGTGCACCATTGCCGAGAATGCGACCCTTCTGGCATCCCTGGGCTTTGACATGTCACCCTTCGGACAGGACAGCATAGTCGTGAATGGGGTTCCGGAGGGCTATTCGACCGAGACCGGAAAGGTCGAGATCATGGTGGGTGACCTGCTTCTCGTGCTCTCGGAGGGGCATGTTTCCTTAGAGGCCACACTGCTGTCGGCACTTGCCGAGAAGTTTGCAAAGGTGGGAGCCGCTTCCGCCGACGAAATCACATCCCCTGTCCAGGCACTCGCCATGGTAGAGGAACTCTTCTCCTGCGATACTCCGGAGTATACCAGTTCGGGAAAGAAGACCCTGGTGATAATGGGCCAGGATGAACTCGATAGAAGATTCTGATATGAGAAACATACCTTCAGCAACACGCAACCTTATCATCATCAACGTTCTCGTTTTTGTGATGTGTTATCTGAACGAGAACTTCATGTACGGCCATTTCGCCCTTTTCAGTGCAACATCTCCCTACTTCAGGATATGGCAGTTGCTCACCCATATGTTCATGCACGGAGGCATCTGGCACATATTCTTCAATATGTACACTCTGATGATTTTCGGTTCCGTGCTTGAGCGCCAGTGGGGCGCCAGGAAGTTCCTGACCTTCTATTTCGTGACTGGTATCGGCGCCGCTGCCCTCCACATGGGAGTTCAGGCCATCCAGGCTCTGGTTTTCACCTCGCAAGGTGCATCTCATGCCCTTGCGATTCTGAATTCGACTCCGACAGTCGGCGCTTCAGGCGCCATATACGGTCTGCTCATAGGATATGCCATGCTTTATCCCGACTCAGTCATGACCCTCATCTTCCCTCCAATCTCATTGAAGGCGAAATGGTTCGTGCTGATATTCGCCGCTATAGAACTTTTCACGGGACTTGGTTCTGTCACCAGCATGGCCGGAGGAATCGCCCATTTCGCGCATCTCGGCGGCATGCTCTTCGGCTGGCTGCTAATGCTATTGTGGAAGAAACAGCACAGGATGTATACCTATGAATAGGAAGCGACTGGGTTTTGCGGGTTTTACGGCCAGAGCGCTTATGCTCGTGGCGGCGGGGCTTCTGGTCCTGTCGTACGTTTCCGTACTGTTCAATCCTGCCAAAGTCTGGTTCATGGCCTTTTTCGGTCTCCTGTTCGTTCCGCTGGCATTTCTTAATATCTTCCTTCTTCTCTGGGCGCTGGCAAGACGCTCCGGGGCCGTACTTATCCCGCTTGTCGGCCTGCTGCCCTCGCTGCTCTTCATAGGCTCATATTTCCAATGGCCGTCTTCATCCTCTACCGATACCGGCGAAGAAAGCATCAAGCTGGTGTCTTACAATGTGGGACGCTTCTGCTCCTCAAGGCAGGGCCAGAAGAATGGTCTGGAATGCCGCGATTCGATATTTTCAGCCCTGGCCGAGGAAGATGCGGACATAATCTGCATGCAGGAATTCTACACGGCCGACATACAGGAGTGCAAGAGGGCCATCGCCAAGGCTTTCAGGGGTTACAACATGGAATACTACCTTTTCAGAAGCGCAAGGGGATGGTTCGGGAACGTCACGCTCTCGCGCTTCCCAATAAGGGGGCGTGACGAAATACGCTTCGAGAAGAGCGCGAACCTGGCCCTGTGGACTGACTGCATGATAGGCAACCGCAGCTACAGGGTATATAACTGCCACCTCGAAAGTTACAACATTTCCCTTCCCGGCATCATGAACGCCGTGGCAACTGACGACAGGGAGATGCTGAAAGAGGCCGGACTCAAGATGAGGGGCTCCATCGTACGTCGGCCGCAGCAGATTGGAAAGATACTCCAGAGCATAGAGGACGGGCCCAAGGACGCATTCGTATGCGGCGACTTCAACGACAACCCCGTGTCCTATACCTACTTCCGCCTTTCATCGGGAAGGCACGACAGCTTCAGGCAGTCCGGAAGCGGTTTCGGGGCGAGTTACTCGGCCCTCTGGCCCCTTCTCAGGATAGACTATGTCCTGTGCCCGTCCGACGTGTGGGCGATTGGTCACAGGACTCCGAAACTCAGATACTCAGACCATTATCCAGTTGTTGCCCAATTCAAGTTATGACAGAGGAAATCAACGCCTGCCTGCAGGTGCTCCGAAAGGGAGGCATACTGCTCTATCCGACCGATACCGTATGGGGACTCGGTTGTGATGCCACAAACCCTGAGGCTGTGGCAAGAATTTATGAAATCAAGAAACGCTCCGACACCAAGTCCCTGGTGCTTCTGGCAAGCGACATGGACATGGTCGCACGCTATGTGAAGGAAATCCCGGAGATGGCGATACAGCTGGTGGCGGTCAATGACGCGCCCATGACCATAATCTATCCGGATGCAATTGCCGGAGACGCTCCAACGGAGTCCCGCCCTGCCGTTGCAGACCGCCACTGCCTTGCCTACAATGCCGTGGCGGAAGATGGTACCGTGGGGATAAGGGTACCCATGATGGATTTCTGTCTCAGGCTGGTCCACGGCTTCGGTCGCCCCATAGTCTCGACTTCGGCGAATATTTCGGGAGAGGCGACACCAAGGAAATTCGACGAGATAAGCTCGGAAATAATTTCGTCTGCCGACCATGTGGTTGACCGCGCTTTCGAGAAGGATGCCACGGGAAAAGCATCCAGCATCATCAAGCTCGGCCTCGACTATTCTGTTGAAATCATACGCAAATAGCCGCCGTGTTCATAGGGCTCATATCAGACACGCACGGGGTGTTTGACTCCGGATTCCGTGATTTCTTCAAGGATGTGGATGTGATATGGCATGCAGGAGATTTCGGGGGTGGGATGAAGACGGCGGCGGAGATTTCCGCCTTCAAGCCCATGCTTGGAGTATATGGCAACTGCGATAACCAGGAGCTCCGCTTCGACTGCCCTGAATACCGTTTTTTCGATTGCGAGGGCATGAAGGTGCTGATGACCCATATCGGAGGTTATCCGGGGAACTATGCCCCCACAGCGAGAAAACTGATAGACAGCCTCCACCCTGACCTCTTCGTGTGCGGGCATTCGCATATTCTCCGCGTCGTCGGAGACAGGAAGAGGAATATGCTGGTGATCAACCCGGGTGCTGCCGGACATCAGGGTTTCCATGTGGTCAGGACAGCCCTCAGGTTCCATGTCGACGCTGGGAATATCCACGATATGGAAGTGTTTGAAACGGAGAAATAGCTTATAAACTAACTGATTACATTTTTCTGTTGCACTTTCTTGAAAAAAGTGTACTTTTGCGTCCTGTTATCCAACATCAACTTATAACGCTTAATAAATAAAAATCATGAAAAAGGTATTTATGTCTCTCGTAGTCGTTGCCGCCATTGCACTTACATCTGCATGCTGCTGCTGTAACGGCAAGAAGTGTGCTTCCCAGGCAGACACCAAATGCACCGAGTGCTGTGATTCCTGCACAGCTTGCTGCGATTCCTGCACTGCATGCTCTGATTCCTGCAAGGCTGGCTGCAAAAACTGCTGCGCCGAGTAATAAGACCCGAGCGGGTAAAACGGAAGCAGCAGACTTCTGAAACACAAAGAAGGGAGTGACCGATGGCCGCTCCCTTCTTTGATTTCTGTTGAACCGGGACTTACTTCCTGATGGCTGCAATGCCGGGAAGTTCAATACCCTCGAGGTATTCGAGCATTGCGCCGCCACCGGTGGAAACGTAGCTTACCTTCTTTGCATAGCCCATCTGGGTAACGGCTGCCACAGAGTCGCCGCCGCCCACGAGGGTGAATGCGCCGTTTTCAGAGGTTGCCTTTGCAAGAATCTCGGCAATCTTGTTGGTGCCCTTTGCGAAATTAGGCATCTCGAAAACACCTACAGGACCGTTCCAGCGTATGGTCTTGGCTGAGCGGATTACGTC
>JABUTS010000035.1 GCA_021443565.1 Bacteroidales bacterium
GGGAGTTCATCGGCCACCCCCTTTCCAGAGGCCTGCATGGCCGTTTTTGCCAAGCCGTCGTTCAGTTAGTTCCCAAATACGAGCAAATACGGGAACTAACCTTCAAGCATTCTGCGGTCACACCCTTTCCAGAGGTCTGGAAGGCCGTTTCTGTAAAGTCATCATTCAGTTAGTTCCCAAATACGAGCAAATTCGGGAACTAACCTTAGGACGTTCTGCAGCCATAGCCCTTACAGGGGTCCGAAAGGCCGATTTTGCCAAGCAGTCATTCAGCTTCAAGCGGTCACTGCTGCCGGCGATAGGGCCGTCCGGCAGCTGGCGGTTCATGTTCACTGCAGTGTAGGAAGCCGGATACTGCCGTCTGTGGCGGTTCGGGGAACTCGCCGTATAGCTCTCCTCCCACTTTGCCTACACTTGTTGCAAGTATATAGATACTGGCTAAGGTGTTGATTGCAGGTTGACTTGCTAGATGGCGAGTGCTTCCTTTGCGTGAAGTGGAGCAAATGTGAAGGCGTGTGGTGCGTGCTAATCGTATTCGGGGTACGTTGGAACTGATTAGGGGACATGTGTAGATTCCTTGGAAATGATTTACGGAAGCTGTCAAGGATTCTATTAAGGGATTTGAGGTGAGTGGGACTAATGCTAGGAAGAGATATGGCAAACTTGGGAATAGTTCTCTGAAGTAATTTGGGGAATTTTGAACGGGTTAACGAGAATTGAGAAAGAGAACAAGATAGCGCTTTGTCAAGGGATTTTGGGGCATGGTGAAGAGGGCTGGGATGTGATTAGCGTGTCTTGGGAATGGATTTGTCGGACAAATTTTTCACTTTGTTGTGGAAAGTCTTTCAAAATTAAATAAATAGTTATACATTTATCTCAATGTTTGAACAATTTTGAATTTATGGCAGCAAACCTTTTGGCGCGCTGAGCTGGAAAGCGAGTAAGGCAGGGCCGAACTGCTGGTGCAAAGCTGAAGTGATGGCAGTTGGAAACTGAACAACTCGTAGTGCGAAGCTGAAAATGCAAGTAACGCAAAGCCGAAGTGTCAAGAAAGGATGGACAGATTGTTCAGACTAGCCACCTTGAAAAAACATATACAATAACTTTATCTTATTCAACTTATTATGAAACGATTGCTGCATATCTCAACGGCGCTGTTGCTGCTGGTGGGATTGCTTGTGCTTCCGGTGCTGCCTCTTGCGGCTCAGGGAACGCATAAGCTTGTTGGTAAGGTGATCGACGAACAGGGGCAGCCGGTTATCGGAGCCGTAGTTATGATCATCGGAACGACGAATGGAGCGGCTTCGGACGCTGACGGATGGTTCACACTCAATGTGAAACCTTCCGATCGTCTGGAGGTAAGTTCCATTGGCTATCAGACGGTTCAGCTGACTGCCGGAGAGCATCCCCAGATGAACGTAGTGCTCAAGGAGGAGGCTCAGACTATTGACAATTCGGTTGTCGTGGCCTTTTCAAAACAGAAGAAGGAAAGCATGGTGGCATCAGTGACGACCATAGCTCCCGGAGAACTGAAAGTGCCTTCAAGCAACCTTACAACTGCTCTCGGAGGCCGCATCTCCGGCATAATTTCATACCAGAGGTCTGGAGAGCCCGGCCAGGACAATGCAGAATTCTTCGTGCGCGGTGTCACCACTTTCAATGAGTATGCCCGCGGGCCGCTGATTCTCATCGACAACGTGGAACTTTCCTCCGAGGACCTTGCCCGCCTTCAGCCTGACGACATTGCTTCTTTCTCTGTCATGAAGGATGCTACCGCAACCGCCCTCTATGGCGCGCGCGGCGCGAACGGTGTGATCCTGGTTACGACCAAGGAGGGACGCGAAGGTCCGGCGAAGCTCAGTGTACGCTATGAGCAGTCCATCTCGACTCCTACTAGGATGATTGAGACTGTGGATCCGGTTACATACATGAAACTTCATAACGAGGCGGTACAGACGCGCGATCCTCTCAGCCCGAGGCCGTATTCGGACAGGAAGATTGCACAGACGGCAGCAGGTGCTAGTCCTGTCGCATACCCTGCAAACAACTGGTACGACCAGATGTTCAATGATATGACCCAGAACAGCCGTCTCAACCTGAATATCAGCGGTGGCGGAAAGGTTGCGCGCTACTATGTCGCAGCGACCTACAACACGGACAACGGCAATCTCAAGGTCGACAGACTGAACAATTTCAACAATAATATCAAACTGCACAAGATTCAGCTCCGCTCCAATGTCAACATAAACGTGACGAAGACGACTGAGCTGAATATCAGGATGTCAGGTTCGTTTGACGACTACAAGGGACCTCTCTATGGCGGTACTGAAATCTATAACATGGCCATGGCGGCCAATCCAGTGCTCTTCCCCAAGACCTACGAGCCGGACGAGGCCAACAAATTTGCGAACCACATTCTCTTCGGCAACTACGGTGACGGAAACTATCTCAATCCATACGCAGAGATGGTGAAGGGCTATAAGGATTACTCCAAGACCATAATCATTGCCCAGGCAGAACTCAAGCAGAAACTGGATTTCATCACCAAGGGCCTTTCAGCAAGGGTACTCGGCAGCACTACCCGAAACTCTTACTTCGACCTCCAGCGCTACTATAACCCATACTACTACCAGCTTACCTCGTTCGATGACCGCACCGGACTCTACAAGCTTGTGAACATCAATCCTGAAACAGGTACGGAGTATCTCAACTACAGCGAAGGAGGCAAGACCATATCTTCAAATTTCTACTTGGAGAGCGCGATTGACTACAACCGCAACTTCGCCGATAAGCATGACATTTCCGGCATACTTGTATTCACCATGAACCAGACCCTCTACGGAAACGCGGGCTCACTCCAGAACTCACTTCCGTACAGGAACATGGGCTTTGCCGGACGTTTCACCTACGGTTACGACAAGCGCTATCTTCTCGAGGCGAATTTCGGCTACAACGGCTCCGAACGCTTTGCGAAGAAGAACCGCTTCGGCTTCTTCCCTTCAGTGGGTCTTGGCTGGGTGCTCTCGAACGAGGACTTCTTCGATGTGAAGTGGATAAACAACCTCAAGATCAAGGCGACTTACGGTCTTACCGGAAACGACGCCATCGGCGGTGCGGATGACCGTTTCTTTTACCTTTCCAACATAGGTCTCAACAACACCGGACAGGGTTATCACTTCGGCACCAACATGACTGAAACCAGCGGCATAACCTCCATCAGCCGTTATGCCAACGAGGATATAAGCTGGGAACTTTCGAAGAAGTGGAATGTTGGTCTCGAAGCCGGACTTTGGCACTGCGTGAACATCATGGCCGACTACTTCATCGAGGACAGAAGCAACATTCTCATGAACCGTTCCAGTGTGCCGGCCACCATGGGCCTGCAGTCTGCTCTCAGAAGCAACGTGGGTGCCGCCCATTCCGAAGGCATCGAGTCTTCACTGGACTTCAACAAGGTGGTCAGCAAGGACTTCTGGGTGTCGGCAAGGGCAAATTTCACCTATGTCAAGAGCCATTACACCAAGTTCGACGAACCTGACTATGGATACTGGTGGCTCTCGTGGGTTGGGCTTCCGCTCGGCCAGCAGACGGGTTATGTCGCAGAGCGCCTTTTCATTGACCAGGCCGACATAGACAACTCTCCAAAGCAGAGTTTCGGTCCGGTAATGCCAGGAGACATCAAGTACAAGGACATAAACGAAGACGGTGTCATCAATAACCTCGACATTGTGCCAATAGGCTATTCGTCGACTCCTAACGTCGAGTATGGCCTCGGGCTATCGACCGGTTTCCACAACTTCGATATCTCGCTCTTCTTCCAGGGCACATCGCAGTCATCCTTCTTCATCGACCCTAAGAAGACCGCTCCATTCGTGAACACCAATGTTAACGACCGTCAGGGCAACAACGTGATGCTCAAGGCTTATGCCGACAGCTACTGGTCTGAAAGCAGGCGGGATAACTATGCAATATGGCCGCGCCTCTCTTCCGAGCTCGTAGACAACAACACCCAGACTTCGACATGGTGGCTCCGCGACGGCTCATACTTCCGACTCAAGACGGCCGAATTCGGCTATACCTTCGACGGCAAACTTACAAGGAAGATACGCATTGAACGTCTCAGGCTCTACTTCAGCGGCACCAACCTCTTTACCTTCAGCAAGTTCAAGATGTGGGACGTGGAGATGGGAGGCAACGGACTCGGATATCCTCTCCAGAGGGTATATAACTTCGGCATCAACCTGAATTTCTAATGGAGGGCAACACTATGAAAATCAATACTTTTATAAGGATATCACTGGCGGCCCTCGCGCTTTCCTGCTCTTCATGCAATTATCTCGACGTCATCCCGGACAACGTGGCGACTGAAGATATGATTTACTCGATGAGGGAAAACGCCGAGAAGCAGCTTTATACTCTTTATTATTATATTCCGGAGGCTTGCAACGTATTCACCAACCCGGGACTTGCGGCAGGCTACGAATTCTGGAACTGCGCGGAGAAGAACTACTACTACAGCAATTCCAACAGCTGGAACATGCAGCACGGAGAGCAGAGCACCGACAACCCTTACTTCAACTACTGGAGCGGCGGCAACGGCGGCTACAACCTTTTCACCGGCATACGCGAGTGCAATTCCTTCATCGAGAACGTAGGCACAGTCCAGGACCTCTCGAAGATGGAATGCGAAAGATGGATTGCAGAGGCAAAGACCATCAAGGCCTACCTCCATTATTATCTCCTGACCCTTTATGGTCCTATACCTTTCATAGATGAGAATCTGCCGGTATCTTCTGACGCGGAAACCATGTGCAAGGTGGTCAGAGAGCCTGTGGACCAGGTTGTGAACAAGATTGTCGACCTTCTGGACGAGACTATTGCCGCTCCGGCTTTCCCGGACAACATCAGGGTGAGGGATTCCGAACTCGGCAGGCTGACCAAGACCGCGGCGATGGCCATCAAGGCCAAGGTTCTTCTCTGGGCAGCCAGCCCGCTTTTCAACGGCAATCCAGACTTCCCGAATTTCAAGAATGCCGAGGGAGTCGAACTCATCAATTCAAAATACGACCAGACCAAATGGGAGAGGGCTGCACAGGCAACTCTCGATGCCATTCAGCTTGCCGAGCAGTCGGAGTACAGGCTCTACACCTTCGACAGCTATCTTCCGTATGAGGTTTCAGAAGACAGAATGAGGGAACTAACTCTCCGCAGCCTTGTAACCTACCGTTTCAACGAGGAACTCATCTGGGGCCTCGGCGACAAGGACGGCAGTTCATGTACTTCCCAGACCATACAGGGAATATGCAATGCGCCTCTTACTGCTTACCAGCAGGGCTCGGAGATTCCATGGTCGAAGAATATGCATAATCCTACGATGGACATAGCCGAGCAGTACTATAGCAACCACGGTCTTCCTATCGACGAGGACAAAACCTACGATTATGCTGGACGCTTCAATGTTGTCGACCGTCCCGAGGGCCATGACAGCTACATAGGAAAGGGCGAGAGGACGGCATATCTCAACTGCTACCGCGAGCCCCGCTTCTATGCGAACCTCGGCTTTGACCGCGGCCAGTGGTTCAATCTCGAGGCAACCTCAGACGACGCTGCGCTGGTGGTGAAGTCGCGCAAGGGTGAGACCGCGGGTATGGCCATGAACAATTACAACATCACCGGCTATTCTGCCAAGAAACTCGTGAACTACACCCTGGTCATGACCCAGTCGTCAAACACAAAGAGCGGCATCACCTATCCTTTCCCTATCATACGTCTTGCAGACCTTTATCTCATGTATGCAGAGGCAAGGAACGAGTCTCTGGCTTCGCCTGATGAGACAGTGTTCGAATACCTCCAGAAGGTGCGCGACCGTGCCGGACTGGACAGGGAGACAGGCTCTGTCAAGGAGACCTGGAAGCGTTTCGCGAAGAATCCTTCAAAGGTCGACAGTCAGGAAGGCATGAGGGAGATCATACGCAGGGAAAGGCTCATAGAATTTGCCATGGAAGGTCAGCGTTGGTATGACGTGCGCCGCTGGAGGGCTGGAGAGGAGTATTTCACACGCCCTGTAAGGGGGTGGAACGTGTCTGCCCCGGACGAGACCGGATACTACAACGAAACCTACATCTACTTCCCAAAGTTCAACAAGAGGGATTACTTCATTCCTATCAAGTTGACGGACACTTATGTCAACAAGAAACTGATTCAGAACCCAGGTTGGGAATAAAAGATATTGATTATGAAAAAGATATCAACAAACATACTGCCGTCGTTGGCAATCATGCTTCTAGCCGCATCATGTCAGGATGTGGAATTGAGGCCGTACGGACATGATGACGGCGTGGCTCCGGGAAAGGTAAGCAACGTGACCAGCT
>JABUTS010000109.1 GCA_021443565.1 Bacteroidales bacterium
GATGTTCAGCCCGTAAATGGGGTTGTAGCATACCACGAGCTTCCCGAGCGAATGTACCTTGTCCGTCACGGAGGGGAGGAAGCTGTCGTTGTAGATTCGTTTCTCGTCGGCGCCTATGTGGATGTATGGGGCCCTTGGGAAGACCTTCGCCACCTCTTCGAGCACGTTATCGAGTATTGCCATGCCTTCGGGAGACTGCATGTCACAGCCTGTCGCCCTCTCGAATGCGGCGCTGTGGCCCGGCATGTCGATTTCCGGAATTACAATCATGCCCCTTGCTGCAGCATATTCCTCTATCAGGGAACACTGTTCCTGGGTGTAGTACAAGCCCGGCAGGCGGGTCATGCTTTCCGTGAGTTCCGGGTGGCTTTTCACCTCGAAGCGCCATGCCTGGTTTTCAGTCATGTGGAAGTGGAAGGTGTTGACCTTGAATCTGGACAGCAGGTCTATCTCGCGCAGCAGCTCTTCCACTGAAATGAAGGAGCGCCCCACGTCGTGAAGGTAGCCGCGAAGCTTGAAGGCGGGCCAGTCCGTAATTTCCACCGGTGCAAGATTCTTCTCGTCTTCTGCGAGCTGGACCAGGGTCTGGGCGGCGCGTATGACTCCGACCGGGGTGACGGCCTTGATTTCTATCCTGTCCCCGGTTATCTTCAACTTGTATGCTTCATCGGGGTAGCCCGCGAGGCGGTAGTCGTATGCTCCGCTGATGCGGTTTACGAGTTCGACGGTAACTGTTGCTTTCCCGGAGAAACTGCCTCCCGGAGCGCAGGAGACGACTTTGCAGCCGCGGGAGAGTAGGAAATCGGCCAGTACGGCACAGCCTGTAGGGTCGTCAAGACAGAGCTTGCGGCCGAGCCTGAAAGATGCACCGCTGCTCTCAACGATATGCTGAGGCTTGGGGAGCAGGTGGCTTACGCCGGCGTGAAGGGGCTGCATGAGCAGCAGGGATGATATCAATCCCGGTAAAATTTTCTTTATGTAGCGCATGACGGTACAATTTACAAAAAAAATTCTTGTCAGCCATCCGACATGGTCGTAAATTATAGATTATTGAGTAGTTTTGTATTGTCTGCCGTGGAGACCGGGAGTTTTGCGTCCCGGCATTCCTCTTTCGGCGGGAAACATGATTAACTGTCAAGGAAGAACCATTTATGGAAAACGAAGGAATAAAACGCGATTACGGCTGCGAGTATTTCAACCCCGAGGTGGAAACGCTTTCCCGCGGGGAGATTGAGGCACTGCAGCTGAAAAGGTTGCGTGAAACTGTGCAGCATTGCATGAATTCTGCCTTTTACCGCAGCCGTTTTGAAGAGGCCGGGCTGACTCCCGATGACATCAGAACGCTGGATGACCTCAGGAAGATACCTTTCACCACAAAGCAGGATCTCAGGGATACCTATCCTTTCGGGACCGCCTCGGTTCCTCTGGAGAAGTGCGTCCGGCTGCATTCATCTTCCGGCACCACGGGCAATCCTACGGTGATACTGCATACGGACCGTGACCTTGATGAATGGGCAAACCAGGTTGCAAGAAATCTCTGGATGGTGGGGTTGAGGCCGACGGACGTGTTCCAGAATTCCAGCGGCTACGGCATGTTCACCGGTGGCCTCGGCTTCCAGTACGGAGCGGAGAAACTGGGCATGCTCACCGTGCCGGCCGCTGCGGGCAACTCTTTGCGCCAGATAAAGTTCATAAAGGATTTCGGAACCACTGCCGTACACGCTGTCCCTTCATATCTAACCCGCCTCAAGGAGGTGATGGACCAGGAAGGGGTGGATCCGCGCAGGGATACCAAACTCAGGATTTTCGCCATTGGCGCGGAGCCTCATTCGGAGGAGCAGCGCAGGCGCATAGAGGAGATGTTCGGCGTCAAGGCGTATAATTCCTTCGGAATGAGCGAGATGTGCGGCCCTGGCGTGGGCTTCGAATGCAAGGAGCAGAACGGGCTTCATTTCTGGGAGGATTATTACATAGTTGAAATCGTAGACCCCGAGACTCTTGAACCCGTGCCTGACGGGGAGATAGGCGAACTTGTGCTCACAACCCTGCGCCGTGAGGCCATGCCTCTCCTGCGCTATCGTACCCGCGACCTCACGAGGGTGCTGGGACGCAGCTGCCCTTGCGGAAGAAACCATGTCAGGATAGACCGCATGCGCGGGCGTTCGGACGACATGATGGTGCTCAAGGGTGTGAACATATTCCCTATACAGATTGAGAAGATTCTGATGCAGTTCCCTGAACTTGCAAGCAATTATCTTATAACCCTCACGACCGACAACAACGGCGACAACATGACTGTCGAGGTTGAGCTTGAAGAACTCTTCACCGACGATTATGTAGGTCTCCAGAATCTTGCGAAGTCGGTTCAGAGGGCTCTGAAGGACGAGATTCTTCTCACGCCTTATGTCAAGCTGGTTGCAAAGGGCTCGCTTCCTCAGAGTGAGGGGAAGGCGGTGCGCGTTGTAGATAAAAGAAGTGTTTATAAATAGTATACGGCCATGACTCTCAAGCAATTGTCAATTTTTCTTGAAAACAGGGGAGGAACCCTTGTGCGCGTTCTTGACCTGCTCAGCCAGGCTGGAATCCAGATTATTGCCTCATCTGTAGCCGACACACAGGACTATGGCATTTACCGTGTTCTATGCGACGATCCACAGAAGGCCTACGATATTCTCCGCGAGTCCGCCATCAACGTTCAGCTTTCCGACGTCATCGCAATAAGCATCGATGACACTCCTGGCAGCGCGGCCCGTGCGGTGAAGGCTCTCAGCGATGCGGGTGTGGGAATACGTTACCTCTATTCATTCCTTTGGAAAGGCCGGGGCGTGCTGGCTTTCCGTGCCGACTCGGGCGACCGGGCCTGCGAGGTGATCTCAACCGCGGGCATCACCTGCCTCACCTCGTTCTAAGGACCGCGTGTTGCGGGGATAAACGAAAAGAGAGCGGTATCAAGGCCGCTCTCTTTCTGTGTTGAGAATAAAAAGTGTGTTTGTGTGTTTGGTGTATGAATAAGGTTTCGCAACCTTATGTGATTGCAAAGTTACATACTTGGGACTTGACAGAAAGTGCCGAAATTCGTCAAGATTGGAATGTTAGGCAGAAATTCCTAATTTTATAGCAGTGTTTTAGGCTATTGGTTGCCAAAATGAGCCTTACAGGCAGCGAAAAGGGCGTGGCGGCTTATTCCTTCAGGCGGGAATCTATCATTATGGTGACGGGGCCGTCGTTTGTGAGGGCACATTTCATGTCGGCGCCGAAGATGCCTTTCTGCACTGGCCTGCCGGCAGCTTCGGCAAGCAGTTCGCAGAAGCGTTCATACATCGGTATGGCCAGTTCATGACCGGCAGCCCTAATATAAGAAGGGCGGTTTCCTTTCTTTGTAGAGGCTGTGAGAGTGAACTGCGAGACGGCGAGTAACTCGCCTCCGATATCGGTCACGCTCAGGTTCATGACACCGTTATCATCATCGAATATGCGCATTGCGGCAGCCTTGGCTGCAAGCCATTTCGCCTCCTCCGCGGTGTCTCCGTTCTCGACTCCAACAAGTATGAACAGTCCTTTTCCTATACTGGAGACGATCTTGCCGTCAACAGTCACGGAGGCTTCCCTTACCCTCTGGATTACAAGTCTCATCGAATCAGGCTCCTATTTTTCCCAACCCAACTCCGAGTTCTCGAGAGCCGTCTGGCGGAAGATTTCCATATGATAGCGTACTACCCAAGTCCAGTAGCCCCAGCGGTGCCTTGCCGGCGTATATAATTCCACAACCCTGAGCCCCAGCTCGTTGCATCTGTCGGCAAAGGCTTCAGATGCAGGCAGGAAGGTGGTATCGTAGCAGCCGCAGCTTACCACCAGCACCTTTCTGTCCTCTCCCGGCTTGAGTGCCGACACCCCTTCCGGCAGGGCCCTTTCGAGCCTGTTCACGGCAGACTGCGCCCGGCAGATAGGGGAGTCTATGTCGTCGGCCCCTATCATGGCAGGGATGAGTATGCGGGAGCCTCCGGCGTTCCTGAGGTCGAGCACGCCACTCATGGAACCCGCCCCGCGGAAACGTTCCGGATGGTCGAGATAGATGTTCATGGCTCCGTGCCCGCCCATGGACAGACCGTCTATGAAGGTGAACTCGCTATCAAGCCCGTATTCCCCGTCCATCAGCGGCCAGAGCTCTTCCCAGAAGAATTTTCTCCATTTCATGCCGGTGGAATCGGTCTTGTCAAGGTACCAGCTGTCGTAGAAGCCGTCAGGGCAGATTATTCTGAATCCTGTGTCGTCAGACAGTTTCTGAAGGTCCATGTGGGCGCTCCAGTCTCTGTAGCAACCGCTCCAGCCGTGGAGGAGGAAGAGGGTAGGGACGTTACGTTTTGCCTTTGCGGGGGAGAAAACCAGGATGGTGTCGCTGGCTCTGAGGTTGTCGGATTCGATGACATGCATCTGAGGTTTTCTGCGGGCCTCGCCGGTGAGGCAGGCCGCGGCAAGCAGCGCTATTGCGAGTAGTATTCTTTTCTTGTCCATGCTCACAAAGTTAGTCACTCTGTTTGAATTATTGAGTATCTTTGCATGTTGGATTCAAAATGCAAGTCCATGAGAGATTTCAAGGATCTGAAAATAGCGGTGGCCGGAACCGGCTATGTGGGACTATCTATGGCGACCTTGCTGGCGCGCCGCCACAAGGTGACTGCAGTGGATGTCGTGCCCGAGAAGGTGGATAAGATAAACAGACGTATCTCGCCTATCCAGGACGAATACATAGAGAAGTTTTTCGCCAGTGAGGAACTGGACCTTACTGCCACGCTGGACGGAGCACAGGCTTACGCAGATGCGGATATAGTGATAATAGCGGCTCCGACCAACTATGACCCCGTCCGCAACTTCTTCGACACCCACCATATCGAGGATGTCATAAACCTTGTGCTGAGCGTGAACCCGGACGCGGTCATGGTCATAAAATCCACCATACCGGTAGGATACTGCCGCTCGCTTTTCGTCAAGTACGCGCCGGAGTTCATGTGTCGTCCCGAACTCAAGGGGCACTGCTTCAACCTGCTTTTCTCGCCCGAATTCCTGCGAGAGAGCAAGGCGCTGTACGACAATCTATACCCTTCACGCATCATCGTGGGCGTGCCCAAACTCATAGACATGGACGACAGGTCCTACAGCGTGGAGAACGCGGCAATCAAGGCTGTCGGCAGCCCCGACGCTGCGGAGCACGCCCGCATCTTTGCAAGGCTGCTCCGGGAGGGCGCTGTCAAGGAGGACGTGGAAACCCTTTTCATGGGCATGAAGGAGGCGGAAGCGGTGAAACTTTTCGCAAACACCTACCTTGCGCTGAGAGTCAGCTACTTCAATGAACTAGACACCTACGCAGAGGTCAAGGGCTTGGATACCAGGGCTATAATCTCCGGAGTCGGGCTGGATCCGCGCATAGGCACCCATTATAACAACCCTTCGTTCGGCTACGGAGGCTATTGTCTGCCGAAGGACACCAAGCAACTTCTTGCCAATTATAAGGACGTGCCCCAGAATATGATGAGCGCCATTGTGGAGTCCAACCGCACGCGCAAGGACTATATAGCCGACGCAGTGCTTCGCAAGGCCGGCTACTATGGCTATAACGGTGATAACCAATGGGATTCGAGCAAGGAGAAGAGGTGTGTGATAGGTGTGTACAGGCTGACGATGAAGTCGAATTCGGACAATTTCCGCCAGTCGGCCATCCAGGGAATAATGAAGCGCATCAAGGCGAAGGGTGCGGAGGTGATAGTGTTCGAGCCTGCGCTGAAGGATGGCGACAGCTTCTTTGGCTCGCAGGTGGTGAACGACCTTGCGAAATTCAAGGAGCTTTCAAAGGCTATAATAGCAAACCGCTTCGACGACTGCCTGAAGGACGTTGAGGACAAGGTTTACACAAGGGACATATTTAGAAGAGACTGATGAAAAGGATTTCAATCATGACAACAGCAGCGTTGATGACGCTTTCGTGCGGCACTCCAAAGGAGGATTCCGCAGCATCATGGAGCATTGACCGCTTTGCGGACATAGAGGTGCTCCGTTACGAGGTTCCGGGTTTCGAGAACCTTTCGCTTCAGCAGAAGAAACTGATTTTCTGCCTTTCGGAGGCGGCACAGTGGGGCAGGGACCTGCTCTGGGACCAGAACTGCAAGTATAATCTCCAGATCCGCGAGGTGTGCGAGAGCGTGTTCGTAAGCTACAAGGGCGACAGGAACGACACCCAGTGGAAGGCTTTCGAGCAGTATATGAAGCAGGTATGGTTCGCAAACGGCATTCACCACCACTACAGCAACGCCAAGTTCAAGCCGGGTTTC
>JABUTS010000083.1 GCA_021443565.1 Bacteroidales bacterium
CACGACGACATTGTCCTCTGCGGTCCTGCCTTCCGGCACGAGGTCGCATGGAAGATTGGGAAGGAGCACAAGCTGGGCCTGCTGCTCGGTCTCTGCTGCATCCTTCTCTGACTGAAGTTCTGCGGACCTGGCCTTGAGCACTGCCACCTCGGCCTTTGCGGCTTCCGCCTCTTCCTTCTTTCCCTGTTTCATGAGCCCGCCGATAAGGGCAGCCTTCTGCTTCTGCTGTGCGAGGCAGGCGTCCAGTTCAGTCTGGATGTTGCGCCTTTTCGCATCGAGGTCAAGTACCTTCTCCACAACCTCTCTTGCCGCATCGAAATGCTTTACGGCAAGTTTGCTGATAACGAACTCCGGATTTTCACGGAGCAGTTTGAGTGTCAACATAGTTATTCTGATTTCAAGATTTCTTTTTCAAACAAAGAAGAGGACTGAGCCGCCCTTGGGAGACCACAGTCCTCTATCTTAAGGATACAAATCCAGCCCCCGATTAGTTCTCGAAAGGAACCACCGAGACGTAAGACTTGTTGTCAGCCTTCTTTACGTACTTTACAGTACCGTCGACGAGAGCGTAAAGTGTGTGGTCACGACCCATTCCGACATTCACGCCCGGGTTGTGAACCGTACCTCTCTGGCGAACGAGGATGTTGCCAGCCTTTACCACTTCTGCACCGAATTTCTTGAGTCCAAGTCGCTTGCTTTCTGATTCACGTCCGTTCTTGGAACTACCCACACCTTTTTTATGTGCCATTTCCTTTCCTCCTATAAATTAGAATTAAGCGATTGTGTCGATCTGAAGCTTGGTCAGATACTGACGGAAACCATTGAGCTTCTGGTAGCCCTTGCGGCGCTTCTTCTTGAAGATGAGTACCTTGTCAGCCTTGCAGCTGTCGTCGAGTACCGTTGCCTTCACCACTGCTCCCTCCACATATGGAGTTCCTACCTTTACGGCACCCTCGTTGTCGAGGAGGAGAACTGTTGCGAACTCAACTGCAGCACCCTTCTCATCCGCGAGGCGGTTTACGAAGATTTCGTCGCCGGCCTGTACCTTGTACTGATGGCCTCCAATTTCTACAATTGCGTACATTGTATGATAAAAAACTTAAAGTTTTTGACAGCAAGCGGCCGCACGCGCGGCTCTTTCACAGAGCTTGATTGTCACAAATGGACCGCAAAGATAGATATTTTTATTTAAGCAACAAATAAAATCCACCTCTGCGGTCCATATTTTTGATAGTCAAAGTCCCTGCTGTCTAAAGGCCTATGGTCTTGAAGAAGTCGTTGCCCTTGTCGTCGACGAGGATGAATGCCGGGAAGTCCTCCACCTCAATCTTCCATATTGCCTCCATACCGAGTTCAGGGTACTCCACGCACTCTATGCTCTTGATGTTGTTCTGGGCGAGAATGGCTGCAGGACCTCCGATTGAACCGAGATAAAAACCGCCGTGCTTCTTGCACGCTTCGGTGACGGCGAGACTTCGGTTACCCTTCGCGAGCATGATCATGGATCCTCCATTATCTTGGAACTCATCCACATAAGGGTCCATTCTGCCGGCCGTTGTAGGGCCCATGGATCCGCAAGCCATTCCGGCAGGAGTCTTTGCAGGGCCTGCATAGTAGATAGGATGATCCTTGAGGTACTGAGGCATGCCTTCTCCCGCATCAAGACGAGCCTTGATTTTTGCGTGGGCGATGTCGCGGCCGACTATGATTGTGCCGTTGAGGCTGAGACGGGTTGAAACCGGGTACTGGGAAAGCTGGGCGCAAACCTCGCTCATAGGGCGGTTTAGATCCACCTTTACGGCCTCTCCCTCGCCTGAGTTGCGGAGTTCCTCCGGAATAAGTTCGTATGGTTTGTCGTCCATCTTCTCGATCCAGATGCCGTCTGCATTGATCTTTGCCTTGATGTTGCGGTCGGCCGAGCAGCTCACGCCGAGACCGATAGGGCAGCTCGCGCCGTGGCGCGGAAGCCTTATCACGCGTATGTCATGAGCCATGTACTTGCCTCCGAATTGCGCGCCCAGTCCTATCTTGCGCGTCTCCTCAAGAAGTTCAGCCTCAAGAGCGATGTCGCGGAATGCGCGTCCGGTCTCGTCGCCGGTTACAGGGAGAGAGTCATAGTAGTGGGTGGAAGCGAGCTTCACGGTAAGGAGATTCTTCTCGGCAGAGGTTCCGCCTACCACTATCGCGATATGGTAAGGAGGGCAGGCTGCGGTGCCGAGGCTCTTCATCTTCTCAACGAGGAAAGGAACAAGGGTGCCAGGGTTCTGGATGCGGGCCTTGGTCTCCTGATAGAGATAGGTCTTGTTTGCCGAACCGCCACCCTTGGTTACGCAGAGGAAGCGGTACTCCATGCCCTCTTCGTGCTCAATGTCAATCTGGGCAGGAAGGTTGCACTTGGTATTCACCTCATTGTACATGTCGAGAGGGGCGTTCTGGCTATAACGGAGGTTCTCCTCGGTGTAGGTCTTGAAGACTCCGAGAGAGAGGGCTTCCCTGTCGTCTCCCGAGGTCCACACCTGCTGGCCCTTCTCGCCGTGGATTATGGCAGTGCCGGTGTCCTGACAGAGAGGGAGTTTGCCCTTGGCAGCCACCTCGGCATTGCGGAGGAAGGTGAGAGCCACATACTTGTCGTTCTCGCTGGCCTCGGGGTCAGAGAGAATCCTGGCCACCTGCTCGTTGTGGGAGCGGCGCAGGAGGAAGCTCACGTCGCGGAAAGCCGTATTGGACATGACCGTAAGGCCTTCGGCAGCCACCTTGAGGACAGGAGTGCCCTCGAAGTCGCCTGTGGAAACATACTGCTCTGAACCGGGAATCCTGTAATACTCGGTAGTGTCTTCACCGAGCTGGAACATCGGTGCGTACTTGAATTCTGCCATTTTATTATGTTTTTGTTGTTATTTTCCGTTTGACATCAGATAGGTCTTCATGAACTCGTTGAGGTCGCCGTCAAGCACTCCCTGGGTGTCCGAAGTCTCATAGCCAGTACGAAGGTCCTTCACCATCTTGTACGGATGAAGCACGTAGCTGCGTATCTGGGAGCCCCACTCTATTTTCTTTTTCTGGCCCTCAAGTTCGGCCTGTTTCTCCTGTCTTTTCTTGAGTTCGAGGTCGTAGAGGCGGGATTTGAGTATCCTCAACGCATTCTGGCGGTTGTCAAGCTGCGAGCGGGTCTCGGTATTTTCGACCATGATGCCTGTAGGTATATGCCTGACGCGCACGCCCGTCTCGACCTTGTTGACGTTCTGCCCACCGGCGCCGCTGGAGCGGTAGGTATCCCACTCAAGGTCAGAAGGATTGATTTCGATTTCTATGGTATCGTCGACGAGAGGATATATGAATACGGACGAGAAGGTGGTCTGGCGCTTGCCCTGTGCGTTGAAAGGCGATATGCGCACCAGACGGTGTACCCCGCTCTCGGCCTTAAGATAGCCGAAGGCATATTCGCCGTCAACGGCTATTGTCACCGACTTTATGCCCACGTCCTCTCCGTCGGTCTGTTCCGTCACGGTCAGCTTATAGCCGTTGCGCTCGGCCCAGCGCATGTACATACGCATGAGCATGGCCGACCAGTCGTTGGCCTCGGTGCCGCCAGCTCCCGAGTTGATGGTAAGTATGGCGCCGAGATTGTCTCCTTCCTCGCCGAGCATGTTGCGAAGCTCAAGGTCTTCCACCGCGCCCATCGCCGCCGCATAGGCTGTGTCCAGTTCCCTGGACTCGTCGGTCACCACGTCGTCTCCCGCGCCGCTGTCCTTTGCGAACTCGTACAGCACGTCAAGGTCGGCCACAGCGGAACTCATCCTGTCGCACGCATCGACCCAGAACTTCACGGCGGCCATTTCCTTCTGGAATTTTTCGGCCTCCTTGGCATCATTCCAGAAATCAGGCTCCAGCGTACGCTGCTGTCTGACAGCCACATCCGCCCTCTTAGCCTCAATATTGAGACAGCGGTGAAGGGTCTGAGCCCTCTCCCCCAATGATTTTATCTGCTCCGTCGTTATCATAACACGGCAAATTTACGATTAAGCGAGCGAAATGCCAAACCGCGTTTGAGCATTTGCGGGGGTTCACCGCAGACCAGGGTCCTTAAAGGGCTTGGCATGTATGGGCCTGGGCTCATAAAAAAGGGAGGCCGGACTTTTTCAGCCGACCTCCAGTCTATTATCAGTGCGACACCCGGCACTTAGAAGCTGAGTGCGATGCCGATGAAATCTTCCGCCTTGAGGGCTGCGCCTCCGATGAGACCGCCGTCGATGTCAGGCTTTGCGAAAAGTTCGCCTGCGTTGGAAGGCTTGCAGCTGCCGCCGTAGAGTATGGTGGTGTCGTCTGCAACCTGAGCGCCAAACATATCCTTAAGAATGCCGCGGATGTAAGCATGGATTTCCTCTGCCTGATCGGCGGTAGCGGTCTTGCCGGTGCCTATTGCCCATACCGGCTCGTATGCTATGATGATCTTTGCCATATCCTCTGCCGTGAAGTTTCCGAGCACGTTCCTGGTCTGTGCACCAACCACTTCGAAGTGCTTTCCGGCCTCTCTCTCATCGAGGTTCTCGCCTACGCAGAGAATTACCTGAAGGCCTGCTGCAATGGCGAGTCTGGTCTTCTCGACAAGCTTCTCGTCAGTCTCACCGTAGTACTGGCGGCGCTCAGAGTGGCCGAGTATGGTGTATTCGCAACCTGTAGAGGTGAGCATTGAAACAGAGACCTCGCCTGTGTATGCGCCCTTCTCCTTGTCTGCGCAGTTCTCTGCAGAGAGACCTACTGCCGAACCCTTGACAACCTCATTGACCGGGTAAAGATGGGTGAAAGGAGTTGCAATGATGAGCTTTACGTCTGCAGGAACCTCTGCGCTCTTTGCAACGACTGCCTTGGCGAGCTCTACGCCCTCCGGAACTGTGGTATTCATCTTCCAGTTGCCGGCTACGATGTGTTTTCTCATGATAATCTGTATTTTGATTTATTGGTTTCTCTTATAAGTCGGGCAAAGATAAGGATATTTTTGTATTTTTGCCCTTCCCAATCACCTAAACGAATTGACATGAACATATCCGACAGAGCCCAGAAGATGCCTTCTTCACCTATACGCAAGCTCACTCCATACGCGAATGCGGCAAAGGAGCGCGGTGTGAAGGTATATCACCTGAACATCGGACAGCCAGACATACAGACCCCTGCCGTCGGTCTCCACGCAATGAAGAACGTGAGCACCAACATACTTGAGTACAGCCCATCCCAGGGCTACCGCTCGCTCAGGGAAAAGCTCGCGAAATACTACGCGGAATACGACATACACCTGACTCCGGACGAAATAATAGTGACCACTGGAGGCTCGGAGGCCGTGCTCTTTGCCTTTCTCACCTGCCTCAACCCCGGTGACGAAATTCTCGTCACCGAACCTTCCTATGCCAACTACATGGCCTTCGCCATTTCAGTGGGAGCCGTGGTAAAATCCATACCGACAGGCATAGAAAACGGATTCGCCCTGCCTTCTATGGAAGAATTCGAGAAACTGATCACTCCAAGGACCAAGGCCCTGCTGATATGCAACCCCAACAACCCTACGGGCTATCTCTATTCGAGGCAGGAAATGGAGCAGCTCAGCGAACTGGTCAAGAAATACGACCTCTATCTCTTCTCCGACGAGGTCTATAGGGAGTTCATCTACACTGACGCCCCTTACGTTTCGGCCATGCATCTTGAGGGAATAGAGCAGAATGTAGTGCTTATTGACTCCGTGTCAAAGCGTTACTCGGAGTGCGGCATACGAATAGGCACACTCGTGACCAAGAACAAGATAGTAAGGGATTCCGTGATGAAGTTCTGTCAGGCCCGCCTGAGTCCTCCTAAGATAGGGCAGATTATTGCCGAGGCGTCGATAGACGCTCCGAAGGATTATATGAGGCGCGTATTCATAGAATATAAGGAAAGGCGCGACTGCCTGATAGAAGGTCTCAACAAGATTCCCGGAGTATATTCGCCCATGCCTCTCGGGGCATTCTACACTGTGGCGAAACTGCCCGTCAAGGATGCTGAGGATTTCTGCCTGTGGTGCCTGACGGATTTCTGCTATGAGGGGGAAACCATAATGATGGCCCCGTGCAAGGGTTTCTACCTTACTCCGGATGTGGGAGTGGACGAAGTCCGGCTTGCATATGTGATATGCAAGGAAGACATCAAGAGAGCCCTTTTCCTGCTTGAGAAAGCCCTCGAGCAATACAATAGGGAAAAAGAGGAGAAAGACTGAAACTGATGTGCCCCCCAAAAGTTGGACGGTTAAACATTAAATACTTATTTGGTAAAGAGTT
>JABUTS010000047.1 GCA_021443565.1 Bacteroidales bacterium
CTCAACGGAGACGGCACCATAGATTCCGAAGACATGGCATATCACGACGTGACCATGTTCCCGACAGCTTATTTCGGCATCAACTTGGGCCTGTCTTACGGACCTTTCGGCATAGAGGCGGTTTTCCAGGGCGCAGCAGACTATTGGCTGGAAATGGACCCGGAAAAATTCCCGCATGAGAATATACGCAGCAGCGCGCACAACAACGCCGCCAGCCCTATATGGTGGGAGAAGGGCGACTATCTCAAGCTCCGTTCCCTTTACGCGCACTACGACCTGGACTTCAGGAAACTGTCTCTCGGCTTTTTCCTGAGGGGCCTGAACCTGTTCAGCCTCGACCATCTCAAGACTATGGATCCTGAATATGTTTATACGGGTTACTCCCAGCCCCGCTCTTATCAGGCAGGTGTGAAACTCTCATTCTAAAGCCATGAAAAGGATTTTTGCCATCATATTTACGACTTCGGCCGCAATCTCCTGCAACTTCCTGCAGCCTGATGAATCGGTCATTACGGGCACAGAGGCCCAGTTTTCGACTTTCGAGAGTGTGAAGAAGGCGGCTACGAACGTGTATTCATATCTTGAGGACGGGCTCACGTCCGTGGAAGGGACCATGAGGGAATGTGCGACGGATGATGCCGTATGGGCACTGGAAACTTGCCCTTTAAGCACCTATTACGACGGAACCTGGAGTGCGACCCAGCCAATAGACGACAAGTGGGCCTACTATTACAAGGCCATAGCGGCCGCCAACTATTTCCTTGAAAACTGCCCCGAAGATTTCAGCGAGGACCTCTACAACGATAATTATAAGGAGAATCTCCAGCAGCTCAAGCTCTATCCTTACGAAGTGCGCTTCCTCCGCGCATACTACCACTTTGAACTGCTCAGGCGCTATGGCAACATAGTCATAGCGGACCGCAGTTTCTCGGGTGCGGAGGCGAACTTCATGGTGCAGAGCAGCTTCGTCGAGGTTGCCGGATGGATAGCGGGGGAGTGCGACGAGATTGCCCGGGAACTGCCTCTGAACTACAAATATACCTTCTATCAGGAAGTCGGCAGGGTGACAAAGGGAGCTGCAATGGCCCTGAAAGCCCGCGCACTGCTTTACGCGGCAAGTCCGCTGAACAATGTTTCCGGGGATAAAGACCTGTACCTCAAGGCAGCAAAGGCCGCTTGCGAGATAATCAAACTCGGTCAATATGGCCTGTACAATGAGCAGACGGTCAACAATGAGGCTGCGAGAGGTCTGATTTTCGGCATACGCCGCGCTGAGGACAGCTCATTTGAGAAAGCCAATTTCCCTACGGGAGTGGAAGGCAGCCATAAGGGAATCAATCCGTCACAGAACCTTGTGGAGGCTTTCGACCTGCAGGACGGCACTCCGTTCGACTGGAACAGCGGACTTCACCGTTCGCGCATGTATGCCACTTCCTATAGGGATTCCCGCCTTGCCAGGACTGTATATTTCAACGGGGCAAAATTCAAGAATATCGCGCTTGAGACATATTACGGCGGGGCCAACGGTCAACCTTTGGAAGGTGCCACCAGAACCTCCTACTATCTGAAGAAATTCATTCGTGAAGACACTGAATTCCTTTCAAATTCCATATCCTGCACGCACCTGTGGCCAGTTTTCAGGTATGCCGAGGTGATGCTCATCTATGCTGAGGCCCTTTTCATGGCCACCGGAGACAAGAGCTTCAAGGGAACGCTCGACGGAACCAACTTCATGTACTCGCCTTTGGAGGCGGTGAATCTTGTAAGGAACCGTTCCGATGTGGGGAAACTCCCCGACAGCCTTACACCCGGACAGTTCCTGGAACGCCTGAAGAACGAGTACAGGGTGGAGTTCGCTTTCGAGGACCATCGCTACTGGGATCTCAGGAGGTGGAAGGATGCACCGGAGGCGGTAAACGTATATGGCCTTTCACTTGTTGATCCATTCTTCCCCGACACTGCCGACAAGGTGCTCGTCCGGACTTCAGAATGGGACGACAAGATGTACTACTATCCTATCCCAAGGGCTGAACTGTACAAGAATCCTAAACTCAAACAAAATCCTGGTTGGGAATGAGAAAATCAATCATAATAATCGCATCACTGCTCCTGCTTACCTGTTGCGGGGAAGATATGGGGCTCATAGACGTCACCCTTGACTTTTATCCTGCGGACAAAGTGCCCGCGGGAATCTTTGCATGGCCCCATAAGACCTATATCTTCAGCGGCAACAAGTGCAGCAAGGTCATGGACACACCTTCGGAAAGGGAACTTGCAGACCTTCCCGTCAGGAAAAAAAGCAGCATCAGCTCCCTGATTGTCGAGAATGCGGCGGCCTTTGACATAACACCAGACAATGAAGGGTTCGCAAAGGACCTGCTTTGCATAGAATGTCTGGATCATTCTTCTCCGGCCTATTTTGCCCAGTCGGAGTCGGATGTGAAGGATTATACGGCCAGGATGAAGACAGTTCCTCTGACAATGGCGATCGGGCTTGATACGAAGAACTCTCCGGACGAAATGGTTTCCGTATCCCTCACCCTGAAGAAAGCTCCTCGCAAGTTGTTGCTGCACAGCAACGAGGCCATTGACAATGGATCTGTCGTCCTCTCCGTGAGAAAAGGGGAAAACCGCGAGTATCATGTTCTCGCATATCAGGCGGATTCCCTCTATCTTGGATTCGTGCGCCGCGACGGAAGTTCCATAGAGGTCGCCGTCGCAGCACCGAAGGGCATGTGTCCGGGGGCGGAAATAGGCCTTGATTTCGATTACAGCCGCTATGAGACGGAGAGCATAATTGTCCTGAACTGTAGCGTTGACGGCAAGGAGAGCACCAGCGAGGAAATCAAATGCCTGCTTCCGAAACTTAACAGGCATTATGAGGTATATGTCTACAGGAACGATGCCTGGGAATATCTGGACGTTCACGACGCTCTGGTGTCAGACGCATCCAAGCATTACTTCCAGTGGAAGGATTGGGACAATAGCCTGCATTACAGGGACACCATGTCATTCTGCCTTTTTACCGACAGTTTTGACAATCCTGTGAAAATCAGGGTGAAGAAGAAGGCCAGCTGGTCAAACGTCATCATACGCCCGAATCCTTACGGTATAACCCCGAAGGATTGCGGCGACGGGGTGATAGAATTTGAGATTCCTTCTTATGAGAAGCGCAGGATTTCCATAGAATTTGACGGAGACCGCTACCATAATCTCTTCCTTCTTGGAAACAAACCGGACCTTGATGCTCCGAAACCGGGCGATCCGGGAGTTATCTATTACGGCCCGGGCGAGCACAACCCGTCGAATGTCAATGTGGGCCCCGGCCAGACGCTTTACGTGGCGGAAGGGGCGATACTGTACTCGAAGGTGAGAATTACCGGCTCCGGGGCGAAGATAGCCGGAAGGGGCATCATCTCGGGTGAAAGGCTCAAGCACTGGGGTGACGACCAGTACTCGTGGGGAGATATCCTGGTTGACATAAACAACGGCAAATCATTCTATGACAACGTCACGATAGAGGGAGTCACCTTCATCGATTCTCCGGCATGGTGCCTGAGGATGCTTCGCTGCACCAATTCCCGCATCGAGAACATAAACATGATTCACTGGATACTCAACGGCGACGGAATAGACATCTGCAACTCCGACAATATCGAGATAAAGGATTGCTTCCTGAGGGCGTACGACGACTGCATAAGCCTGAAGTCTATTTATGAAGAGGGAATAAAGGTGCACGACATTAAAATTTCAGACTGCACCATCTGGGCAGACCTCGCCAGGGGCATAGTGGTCGGGCCGGAATCCGGCAACACGGCCTGCTCCGATGGCGGCATAACAGACGTCGTGGTTGACAACTGCATCTTCCTTGAACATGCTTCATATACGTCGGGAAGCAACGTCAGGGCTGCGCTTTCAGTCATGCAGTTCAGGAACTGGGACAATTACGGATCTGCATTCCCTATACGGGACATCACTTTCAAGAATCTATATTTCGACGACCTCAACCCTGCCGGAACGCACATCTACGTGTATCAGTCCAGCAGCCAGGACACCGGATCCCAAATATCAAACATTAGGTTCGAGAATATACAGGTCAATTACAAACGGAAGCCTTCCCGCGCCGTATTCACCCTCGAGACAGGCCAGAACAACAACCTTCAGGGTCTGAATTTCAAGAATTTCACCATAAACGGAGAGCGCGTGCTTTCGGCTGGTGACCAATTCAAGATAAGCGGAAACGCAAGTGAAGTACAATTCGAATGATGAAAAGGATTTTTGCATATACAGTGGCTCTTCTCTGCCTCGGCGCATGCGCTGCAAACGAGATAACCCTCAAGGAAATGGACGGCTATCTTGTGCTGGAGCAGTCCAGGGGACGCGATCTGGGCTACAGCCCGGAATCGGGACTGACCTTCAACGAGGACAAGGGGTTGAGGTTCAAGGACCTCGACCGCGACGGCGAACTGGATGCATACGAGGACTGGAGACTTCCTTTCAGGAAGAGGGCGGAAGACCTTGCCTCGAAGATGAGCATGGAGCAGATTGCCGGTCTCATGCTTTACAGCCCCCACCAGGCCGTGGATTACGGACCTGAGGTCACCGGGCCGCAGGGACAGTTCCTGAAGATTGACAACGTGCGTTCCGTACTGGTGGTGCGCCTGCGCACGCCTGAGAGCGGAGCCATCTGGAACAACAATATGCAGGCCATGGTCGAGGGCATAGGCATGGGAATACCCGTGACAATCTCCTCCGACCCGCGCAACGAAACCAAGGCTGTAGCCGAGTACAATGCCGGCTCCGGGGGCAAAATTTCACTCTGGCCCGTGATGCTCGGCATGGCGGCGACCTTCGACCCGGAGCTTGTGGAGGAATTCGGGCGCATAGCCTCGTCCGAGTACAGGGCGCTCGGCATAGCCACCGCCCTCTCGCCTCAGATGGACCTTGCCACAGAACCACGCTGGAACCGCTTCTACGGCACTTTCGGAGAGTGCGGAGAGTTGTGCGCAGACATGGCAAGGGCATATGTTGACGGATTCCAGACTTCGGAAGGGGAGGATGAGCTTGAGGACGGCTGGGGCTATTCGAGCGTCAGCGCGATGTGCAAGCACTGGCCGGGCGGAGGATGCGGCGAAAGCGGCCGTGACGCCCACTTTTTCTACGGGAAATATGCCGTGTACCCCGGCGGAGGCCTGGAGAATGGGATATGGCCTTTCGTGAACGGGGCCTTTGACCTGAACGGACCCACCTCCAAGGCAGCTGCCGTGATGCCTTACTATACCATACCTTACGGTCAGAATCCTTCCGGTGAGAATGTTGGCAACAATTACAGCAGATACATCATCAACGACCTGTTAAGGGAGAAATATGGGTATGACGGTGTCGTGTGCACCGACTGGTGCATAACCTGGGAGAATGACCGCCCGGAGGAGGCGTGGGGCAAGCCGTGGGGCATGGAGAAGGCCACGATAGAAGAACGTCATTTCAAGGCGATAGAGGCCGGTGTCGACCAGTTCGGAGGTAATTGCGATGCGGCCCCTGTGATTGCGGCTTACAGGATGTGGGTGGAGAAATACGGAGAGCAGTCTGCACGCGAAAGATTCGAGCGTTCGGCTGTGCGCCTCCTGCTCCCGATTTTCCGCACCGGACAGTTTGAGAACCCTTACTGCGACCCTGCAAAGGCTGCTGCCATTGTAGGCAATCCCGACTATATGAAAGCCGGATTCGAAGCTCAGGTCAAGTCTGTGGTGATGGCAAAGAATGCTTCTTCAGTCCTTCCTGCCGCCAAAGGGGCAAAGGTTTATATTCCTTCCCGGAATCGCGACTACGAGACTGTCTGCAGCGCCGCAGGAAAGTATTTCGAAGTGGTAGGGACTGCTTCTGAGGCCGATTTCGCCCTGCTCTGCATCAACGAGCCTGACGGAGGCACAGGCTATGATTTCACCCGCACCGACAGCGGATATCTCCCGATTTCCCTGCAATACCGCCCTTACTGCGCCGAGTCTGCAAGACAGGAGAGCATAGCCGGCGGTGATCCTCTGGAGACCACTCTGAACCGTTCGTACAAGGGCCGTACCGTCACAAGCGCCAACGAGTGGGAGCTTGATATGCT
>JABUTS010000032.1 GCA_021443565.1 Bacteroidales bacterium
GTTCCTGGTCTGTGACATATCCGACGGTGCCGGCAATATCAGTGGCACGTTCCCCTATCTCAAGTCTGTAGGATTCAAGGTAACTTCGCCCGGAACCATGCCTCTGGGCCAGTTCTCAGACAAGGGTTTCCAGTTCCTGCCTGTTTTCAGCACCCCTGATTCATGCTGGATAGAGACGACCACGACGAATTTCATCGATGATGTGCCTCTGTTCGAGTCTGAAAAGGGTGATGAAGCCTGGAACGGTCAGCCTCTGATGGTCGGTGCTGTAAGAACGGTTGGAGACAAGGTCCAGAAGTGCGTCGTCCTCTCCAATGCCGACTGCATCTCCAACAGCGAACTTGGAATGAACCGCAAGGATATCAGGTCTGCCAACTTCTATCTTGTAATGGAGACGGCAAGGTGGTTTACAGGCGGCAGATACCCGGTCAATGTCAGCCGTCAGGGCACGAAGGATAACGACATAAGGGGTAGTTATGACCAGCTTGTTTGGTACAAGGGTGTCTTCATGTGGCTTATTCCCCTGCTTTTAGCAATGCTCGGAACTGTTATATGCGTACGCAGGTACAGGCAATAGAGATGATTTAGCCTCGCTTTCGGCCGGTGCTGTTGCGAATTCTTGATATTTTCGATAACTTGCGGAAGTTATTGGACAAGGCCGGGAAGGGCTGCCATAAAAGATAATTTTTACTCAGCATAAGATGAATATCAGCATTGAAAAAAACGGTGATGCAGCTATGACCGCAATCATCGAAGGACGCATAGACACGCTGACTGCCCCTGCGTTGCAGGAAGAACTGACCAACAGCTGGGAAGGCGTGACTGAACTTGTTCTCGACTTCGGCAAGGTGGAATACATTTCCAGCGCGGGACTGCGCGTGCTCATCAGCGCTGAAAAGCAAATGGCTTCAGCGGGCGGCAGGATAGTTCTGAAGAGTGTCAGCCCCGTCGTCATGGAAGTTCTTGAAATGACAGGCCTGAGCAATGTACTCCATATTGAATGATAATATGAGAGGCATAATCACAAGGGCTCTCGCAGTCCTTGTGGCACTTTCTATATGTTCCTTGCTGAGAGCGCAGAGCGCCGCTCCCGACAAGGAACATGTTCTATATACCTTCTGGACGGCACAGTCACAGTATGCTGGCTATATCATAGCCGACGAAGAAGGGCTTTTCGACAAGGAAGGTCTTGACCTTATACTCCGCCACTATGACGGGACTCCGGCAACTGACATGCTGAGCAGCGGAAGGGCGGACTTCATATCCCTCACCCTGGTGGATGCCCTGGAGGCAAGGCTGAAAGGCCTTGACCTCGTGAACATATACCAGTTCATGCACGAGAGCAGTTTCGTGATCGTCTCGCGCAATCCAATCAAGAACCTGCAGGAACTGAGAGGCAAGGAAATCCTGACCTACAGGGCCTTCAACAATGTCCTCATAGACGAAATTGAGAAAAGGCTGGACGGTGACGTCACCATCATCGACGTATATTCCTGCGTGGACGTATTTCTCGCCGGAGCCTTCGACTATCTTATCTGCACAAGCTACAACGAACTGATGCAGCTTGAGGACAGCGGATTCAAGATTGACAGGGGGAACGTGCTCCGTTTCAGCCAGAGCGGACTCAACATTCCCGAGGACGGCATATATGTGCGCCGTGAGTTCCTTGAGAAGAATCCCGAAACTGTGGACAAGTTCATCAGGGCCTGCGAAGCGGGTTGGGCTGAGGCGGAAACCGATCCGGAGCACTCGCTGGACATCATCACCGACAAGATGAGCAGGAATCTCCTCCTGCGAAACAGATACCACGAGAGAAGGATGCTTGCCACGATGATAAGGCTGCGCGGCAAGGAGAAGTCGACAAGGCTGAGCCGGGAGGAATTCGATGCGGCCTGTGCCATTTTTGACGACGAAGCGATAAATTCAATAAGTTTCGAATCTTTCACGCGATGAAGACATTATTCACGAAACGGCCGAAGACATTTGCGAGCAAGCTGAGTTTCATGCTCATCACGGGCACGCTTGCCGTCATATTCCTCGTGTTCGGCCTGAGCAGCCTCATCACAAGAAAGGGACTGATCAACGAGCTCATCGCCAGCAACACCGCCAGGATATCCATTTTCAGCAACAGGCTGGAGAAGGACCTCAAGGTTGTGGAATACAGCGTAAAGAACCGCACCTCCTCCTTCAGGGAACATATTGACGACAAGGATGCATGCAAGGCCATCATGAAGGAGATCGCGGAGGAATGCAACGTGCGCGAGTCCTTCTATGCCCTCAAGCCTGAGGTCAAGGGGAAACTGATGGTAGATGCCCTTAAGGACGAAAACGGAAGGATAAGGATAACCGAACGCCCGGACAATTACAAGTATCAGTACCACCACTATTACCTGATACCGGAAAGGCTCCGCAGGGATTACTGGACTCCTCCATATTTTACTACCATAGCAGCACAGCGTGCAATCACATATTCCCACCCCGTACTCGACAACGAAGGGAACCTGCTCGCCGTGATGGGAGCCGACATTCTGCTGGAGAGCCTTACCGACTCGCTTGACGCCATAGTCGCCAACCATGCCCCTATCGAAGGCTCATATCTAATTATACTTTCCGAGGACGGAGTCTACATCTCCCACCCCGACAGGGAGAAAATAGCGAACGAGACCTATATCACGGACGCCAGAGAGAACGATTCCCCCGAACTGGAGAGCCTTGTGGAAATGATGAGGGAGGGAAATTCCGGATCCGAAACCATAAGCCTTTACGGCAGAAAAAACCTGGTGACATATACGAAACTGGATGGTGTAGGCTGGGGCATACTGCTCGCCACGCCTTTCGACGCCCTGTTCAAGCGGCTCTCGAAGACTCTGATACTTTCGTTGATCTGCCTGCTGTTGTGCCTCATAGTGGCCGGTCTCCTGATAAGCAGGATTACCTGGAAGATGTCCAGACCTATAGTCCGGTACTCTGACGCATCCATGAAGATAGCCTCAGGCGACCTTGACACTCCGGTGGACAAGGTCAGTACAGGAGACGAGCTGCAGACTCTGGGAGAATCCCTCGAGAACATGCGCTTCTCGCTGAAAGAGTATCTTCACGAGATGATGGAGTCTGCCGCAAAGCGTGAGAGTATGGAAAAGGAGCTTTCCATCGCCCATGACATCCAGAAATCTATGCTTCCGTCAGGCGAATGCGCCGTGATAAGCAGCAACGACATCGAAATCAGCGGTTTCCAGGAGCCTGCCAAGGAAGTGGGAGGAGACCTCTATCAGTATATGATGAAAGACGGCTGTCTGTTCTTCATCATAGGAGACGTCAGCGGCAAGGGCGTTCCGGCCTCCCTTGTGATGGCCCAGACGGTCTGCCTTTTCAAGGCTCAGAAGAGCGAGGCCACTCCTCTGGAGATAGTGAACCAGATAAACAACCAGCTTGCAGAGGGCAACACGCAGAACATGTTCGTCACCCTGATTGTGGGCAAGATGGAACTTGGGAGCGGGAAACTTTCGTTCTGCAACGCAGGCCACGACCCTATGATGCTGATGAGGAACGGAGGTGTGGAAAGCGTAGAGATGGCCCACAACCTCCCTGCTGGCCTGTTCGAGAACTTCGGCTACAAGATGGACGAGCTTCAGCTTCAGAGAGGAGACAGGCTCGTGCTCTATACGGACGGCATAGCCGAGGCGGAGAATCCTTTCAAGGAGTTTTATACGCTCGCCCGCCTCGAGGGAAGGCTGCTCAGGTGCAGCACCACAGTGCCTGCGGAGCTGATAGACGAGGTTATCGAGGATGTACGCGGATTTGCGGACGGAGCGCCGCAGAGCGACGATATAACCATGATGTGTCTTTATTACAAGCAATGATATGAACCAGCGTACGATTATATTCAAGAACAGGATTGAAGAAGTGGAGCGCATAGCGGCCTTCGTCGAAGGCGTAAGCGAGGAACTTGACCTTCAGCCCGCAGTGGTTGGAAGCCTGCAGCTTGCCATCGAGGAGGCTGTGGTGAACGTAATCAACTATGCCTATCCGGACCGCACGGAATGCGACAGTTCGCTTATGGCAAAATGGGACGATACGTCACTTACCTTCATACTCTCCGACAGCGGCGTTCCTTTTGATCCAACGAGAGCCGCTGACCCTGACCTGAGCCTTGGCCTTGAGGAGAGGCCTATAGGCGGCCTGGGCATATTCCTTATCAAGAAAATTATGAACGAGGTGAGCTACGAGTACATCAACAGTTGCAACGTACTCACCATGATAAAAAATCTATAAGCGACATGAACGAGAGATTCATTGAAACTGAAAAGGAGCTTACCCTCATCCTTCCCGAAAGGATAGACACCCTTGCTGCACTCAGCTTTGAAGAAGAGGTGAATGCTGCCCTCGAGAAGAAGGAGAGACGCGAGCTCGTGATGGATGCAAGACATCTGGTGTATATCGCAAGTATGGGCCTGCGCGTGCTTTTCGCTGCACGCAAGAAGGCGCCTTTCAAGCTTGTAAACGTAAATCCCGAGATCTACAGCCTGCTGCATACAGTGGGATTCGACTCTGTCATAGACGTCGAGAAGGCCTTGAGAAAGATAGATACGGAAGGCTGTCCGGTAATCGGGGCCGGCATCAACGGCACTGTATACCGTCTGAACGACGACCTCATCGCCAAGGTATATAACGACAAGATTCCTCTCGGGATGATCAAGAACGAGTGCAGTTGCGCAAAGGCGGCATTCCTCAGCGGACTTCCGACAGCGATCTCATACGAGACTGTTATCTGCAACGAAAGCTACGGCATAGTCTTCGAAATGCTTGATGCCCGCACCTTCGCCGAGAAGTTCCATGGCAACGCGACCGATTTCGACCGCTACGCAACGATGTACTCCGAGACTCTCAAGCACATACACAACACAGAGGCTGACACTTCAGTGCTTCCGAGCGCGGCAGACAAGTACAACCGCTGGATAGACATGATGGGAGAAGTCTACACCGAAAGGGAGAGGGAGCTCCTGCACAGGATGGTGAAGGCCCTCCCAGCAAGAACCACCACCATCCACGGCGACTTCCATCCGAAGAACCTCATGATTCAGAACAACGAGCCGCTCCTCATAGACATGGCTGACGTGAGCTACGGTCACCCTATGTTCGACTTCGCGTGCACGGCCATGACCCACAGGCACTATACGTCCATTTCGCCTGAAACCACAAACTTCTTCCTGGGCGTGGACGCTGCCGAGATTACCCGCATCTGGTGGAAGCTTCTGGAGAATTACTTCGGCACGACTGACCAGGAGAAACTGAAGGAAATCGACGCCCTGCTGCTCAAGTACGGACAGATGCGTTATGCCCTCCAGCCTGCCCTGCTGCCTCAGACCCCGGCAGAGATGGTACAGGCCACTGCAAAATACTGCCGAGAGCATCTCTTCCCTTACATCGAGAACATAGGCGAAAAGGTTTTCTTTTAAAATCAGCGAAATCGTCAATCAGGGCATCATCGGAGAATCCGCCGTATTAATTGCCTCTGTAATCGACAAAAAAGGGAGTGACCCGCAACGGTCACTCCCCTTTTTGATATTATTGCCTGTACTATTCGACAACCTCGAAAACAGGGCTGGTGCCGAGCAGGTCGGAACCGTCTGATGCAAGGCGGCAGGTACCGCCGTTAGGGGCTGCAAGGGCGCCTTTACCGTTTGACTGCCAGTTTGCCACGCACCTCATCCTGAACTCCATCTTCGTGCAGGCCTTGGCAAGCGGCCAGGTCACGTTGACGGCAACGTTCGCTGTTGGATTGATGAAGTTGTACTGGGCAGAGGTCTTGGTTTCTGTCTCGGTCTTGACTTCATAGCCGGGAGCCGGAATCCATGCTTCGCCGTCCCAGCACTCGAGCATCCAGTACTTCTGGCCTGTACCCGAGATTCTGGTAAGATACTGGACATGGAGCTTGGTGCCTGCCGGATATTCGCTGTCATCGCTTGCGGTGAAATACCAGTAGTCGCCAGGCCATACTCCGGTAACATAAGGATGGCCGGTGCTGCCTACATAGTACATAGGGTTATCCTTGGGACTTAAAGAGGTCTTGTCAACCTGCACGTAGGTGATGCGTCCCTTGCC
>JABUTS010000093.1 GCA_021443565.1 Bacteroidales bacterium
ACGGCATATCCCTTTGCGGGCAAGGTGGATTTCGTGATAACTCCATCCCGGGGCAGGCTGGCTTTCCCGCTCATGCTGAGGATACCTTCATGGTGTTCCCACTATGACATCAACCTGAACGGCCGCCCGCTGGAGTTCAGCATGTCTTCCGACCGCTTCCTGTGCATTGAACGGAAGTGGAAGGCCGGGGACAGGGTAAGTCTGGACCTGAAGATGGAGCCAATGATAGCCGGGGTGGAGGATCAGGGCGCGTCAATATGGCGAGGTCCCCTGCTGTATGTGCTTGACGCGTCCTCCGGCCCATGGAACATGGCCATAGCGGGAGATTCCGACAGTTATTCCGAAAGTGCCCTTCAGGGCTCGTTCTCAAGCCCGGTGAGACTGACTGTTCCCGCGGCGGAAGTGCCCGGGTGGAAGGCTGAGAATGGGAGACCAGGAGATATAGACAGAAAGACCGGAACTGACGGAGCGAAATCCCTGATGATGCTTGTTCCTTTCCATTCGGCTCCCCTGAGAATAACCGTTTTCCCCGTGAGCGGCAGTTTTGCGGGGTGGATATACGACGATTCCCTATATGAGGAGAACGTGCTGGGATAGTCTATTCTGATTTTTCCCCCTTGACAGGCTCCTGCAGGCTCTTGGGTTTACGCTTCTGCCATCTTTCGCGGGCGTACTGCTGCATGTCGCTGAACTCGTCCTGCTCGTCCACGATTTCCTGACCGAAGATGGTTTCGATTATGTCTTCAAGGGTAAGTATGCCCTGGAAGGCACCGTACTCGTCTATGATGGCGGCAATCTGGTCCTTGTCCTCCATGAAGCGCTCCCAGATTTCTCCGAGCGAGGTTTCCTCGTTGAAATATGCTATCTCCCTCTTGATGTCCTTCAGCCTCATGTCGAACTTGTCGTCCGCAAGCAGTTTGAGCGCATCCGAACGCAGTATGTAGCCGACTATGAAATCCGGGTCGTCCGAATATACAGGTATGCGGGAGTGGTGGAGGAAGGAGTTGTCCTTGTAATAGTTTCTCAGACTCATCTCCTGCGAGGCTATGGCTGCTACCACGCGGGGGGTCATGGCGTCATAAGCCTTTATCTCATCGAGACCTATGAGGTTCTGTATCACCTTGTTCTCGTCTTCCTCAAGTACGCCCTCCTCTTCTCCCACGTTGGCTATGGCGGATACCTCCTCGCGGCTGACAGTGGACTCCTGGTCGTCTTTCTCTATGAAACTGCTGATGAATTCTATGAGTATGACGACGGGGTACATGACGAAAATCATGCCCTTGAGCATGGCTGCAGTAAGGCCCATGAGTTTCTTGTAATAGGTCGTGCCTATGGTCTTGGGAATTATCTCGGCGAAAATCAGTATGAGCAGGGTTGTGATGGCTGAAATCAGACCAAACCACTCGCTGCCGAAGATTATGGTGGCTTGCCTGCCAACTCCCGCGGCGCCTATGGTGTTGGCTATGGTGTTGAGGGAGAGAATCGCGGCCAGCGGCCTGTTGGGTTTGTCCTTATACTCCCTGAACCTTTCGGCCGGCTTGTATCCGTCCTCCACCTTCATGGTTATGAAGGATATGGGCGTGGACATCAGCACGGATTCGAGTATGGAACAGAGGAAGGATATCCCTATGGCTATGAAGAGGAATATGAGGAGCAGTGTCATACGTTCGTATTAATGGTGCAAAGATAGGAAGCCCGGGCGAAATTGCAAATTCCGGCGCTGCCGGGCATGATTCCATCTTCAGTCCATGTCATCATTTATGGAGGAGTATGGCCGCAATTGCGCACAGGCCAAGGACGAGGGGATAGGTAAGGTGGGGGATTATGTCCGCCGCAGCCACTCCCGAAAGGGCGGATGCCATGAGGAGCTGTGCTCCGTAAGGAATGAAGCCCTGGACCAGGCAGGAGAAGGTGTCGAGTATGCTGGCAGCCCTGCGGGGTTCAAGATTGAAGTGCTTCGTCATGTTCGAGGCTATGTTTCCGGTCGTGAGTATGGCTATGGTGTTGTTCGCCGTGAAAAGGTTGACTATGCTCACGAGCGCTGCCATGACGAATTCAGCGCTCCTGCTTCCGCGTATGAGGCGGGAGAGGCTTGTAATTATGAAATCAAGACCACCGTTCCGCCTGATGGATTCCAGCATGCCGCCGGCCAGCAGGGTCACTATAATCAGTTCTCCCATCCCGTAGATTCCCTTCCCGACGGCTCCCATGAAGCCCTCCCATCCGAAACTTCCTCCAGCAAAGCCTATCACTGCGCATAGCAGAAGGCCGGCGGCCAGCACGGCAGTCACGTCGAGGCCGCAGACAGCAAGCACTATCACGCTAAGGTAAGGAGTCAGCTTCACCCATTCCACGATTCCGGCTTCCGGCATCACGTCGGTTCCGAAGCCTTGCCAGAGGTAAATGCCGGTCACTATGAGAGCTGCCGGACCGGCTATCTTTATGTTTGCCTTGAACTTGTCCGTCATCTGGCAGCCCACGCTGCGGGTGGCCGCGATGGTGGTGTCCGAAATGAATGAAAGGTTGTCGCCGAAGAAGGCGCCTCCGACTATGATGGCGGCCACGAAGGCGGTGTCAAATCCCGATTCAGTCGCGATGCCGCAGGCTATGGGCATGAGTGCGACTATGGTTCCCACGCTCGTCCCGACTGCCATGGACATGAAGCATGAGGCCGCGAACAGCCCGGCGAAAGTCATCTTAGGGGGCAGTATGTGAAGGGCTGCGTTCACCGTCGCGTCCACGGCTCCTATTTCCTTCGCCGTGCCGGCAAAGGCTCCCGCAAGCACGAAAATCCATATCATCAGCATGATATCGGGATTCCCGGCACCTTTGGAGAATACCGCCAGCCTTCCGGAAATGCTTCCGTGCGAGATGCATACGGCAAAGACCGAGGCCAGCAGGAAGGCTGAAGCGACGGGAATCCTGTTGAAGTCGCCCGCAAGCATCGACGATGTGAAATATATGCCCAGAAACAATATCAGGGGGCTGATTGCCAGCCAGCCGGCGGCCTTTCCTTTTCTCATGCGCTAATGGTTGAAATGTAAATATACGGCTTCAACTGCAGTGAGGGCTGCCGTCTCGGTGCGCAGGCGGGAACTGCCGAGATGGACGGGTCGGAAACCCCTTGCCACTGCAAACTCAGCCTCCTCCCTGGAGAAGTCTCCCTCGGGGCCTATGAGTATCACGATTTCCGGCTTGTCAGCACTGCTGTACGAGACGTTTTCCCCTCCATCGGTGTATACGGCGTTGGGCGCAGCGGTTCCCAGGGCCTCTTCAAGGGCCGCTGCCACGGAGATACGCGGACAGTTCCCGTCCTCAAAGCAGTATGCTATCAGTTTCACGGCGTCTTCGGGCGCGGCGGCGGCGAAGGCCCGCACTCCTGCGGGCTCGCCGACCTGCGGCACAGCCGCTTTCAGCGACTGCTTCGCCGCCGCCACCAGTATGCGCTCCAGCCTTTCCGCCTTGAACACTCTCCTCTCCGAATGGTCTCCCCAGAGAGGGGTGATGGAGTCAGTACCGAGCTCGCAGGCCTTCTCGGCAAACCACTCGAAACGGTCAGCGTTCTTGGTGGGGCAGACCCCCATTGAAAGCCTGTAGGGGTGGGAACCCCAGTTCTCAGTACGGCTCTCCACGCGAAGCGAGGCGCCCTTGTCGGACGCGTCCACAAGGGTACAGTCAAGCAGGGTGCCCTTGCCGTCAATCACTTTCACCCTGTCGCCTGCGACATGGCGCAGCACCTTCACGCAATGACGGCTTTCCTCCCGGTCCAGGGTGACGAAAGCGCCGTCGCACATGTTAGAATGGAAAAGTTCCATGTCTGTCATATATAAGTCGGGACAAATATAGCCAAAAACAATGTCAGTCGCTGTTTTAACTTGATTGAAAGCGGGTTTGAACGCAATTTTCAAAACAGCTTCTTATCTTTGCGGGCGAAAATCAATCAGATATGAAAAAAAGAAGCAATTCCGGCAGAAAACGCGAGGCGGGCAGGAAAGCCGCCGGGCAGGTAAGAGGAACGGGCCGGACAGAGAAAAGGACTAAAAGAACAGTTCCGGAATTTACCGGAAGGGTGCAGATGACACGCGAAGGCTTCGGCTTCGTAATCATAGAAGGTCAGACTGACGACGTTTTTGTAAAGGCGGGCAAGATGCGCGGCGCCCTCAACGGCGATATGGTGCGCGTGGCCGTGACCAGGGAAAAGACGGAAAAGAGCCGCAGGGAAGGCGAGATCGTTGCCATTGTGGAGCGCAGCGCCAAACCTTTCGTCGGCATACTGCAGGTGGCAGGACGCCAGGCCTGGGTAATCATGCAGAGCCGGAACATGCCGTATGACATTTCCATCCCGGTCTACGGCGACGAGCCGGGCACTCTGGAGAGAATGGACAAGACCCGCTTCAAGGTCAACGGCCTTTATGAGACCGTGGGGGACACACAAGTCAACCTCATTGCGGAAAACGGAATGAAGGTGGCAGCTGTCGTGGACGGCTGGGACAGAAATGAGCCCTGCCCTCGCGGCCACCTCGTGGATGTGCTCGGAGAGCCGGGTGAGAACGACACGGAGATGCATGCCATACTTGCCGAGTTCGCCCTCCCTTACCGTTTCGAGCCCGAAGTCGCCAATGCAGCTGACCTCATATCAGACGAGATAACTGACGAAGACCTGAAGGGAAGGCGGGATTTCCGCGACGTGATGACCATCACCATAGACCCGGCGGATGCCAAGGACTTCGACGACGCGATTTCATTCAGGAAACTCGAAAACGGCAATTTCGAGGTCGGCGTCCATATTGCCGACGTCACCCACTATGTAAGGCCTGGCAGCGTGGTGGACAGGGAGGCTCAGGCCAGGGGAACCTCGGTTTATCTCGTGGACAGGACAGTCCCCATGCTCCCGGAGAAACTTTCGAACAAGCTCTGCTCCCTTCGTCCGAACGAGCCCAAGCTGACCTTCTCGGCAGTGTTTGAACTTACCCCGCTGGGAAAGGTGACCGGTCAGTGGTTCGGAAGAACCATAATCAATTCCGACTACCGCTTTGCCTACGAGACCGCACAACAGATCATAGACCTCGGCGACAAGGCTCTCAAGGCTGAACTCCGCGGCGGAACCGACGGAAAGGACGGTGCCGGAAACGAGGGCGCTTCCATGGGAGAAGGCGTGCTGACGGGCTGCGTAGTTCCCCAGGACATTAAGGAAGCCGTGCTCATCCTGCACAAGCTTGCCTCCAAACTCCGAAAGAAGAGATTCGCCGCCGGAGCGATAAGCTTCGAGAGGCCGGAGATGAAGGTGGAGTGTGACGAGAAGGGCCGCCCGGTGAATGTGTATCAGAAGGTTTCCAAGGAGGCCAACTGGCTGATAGAGGAGTTTATGCTCCTTGCCAACAGAAGCGTTGCGGAATTTGTGTCGACAGGGCTGAAGGAGGGCAAGGCCCTCAATGGTGGCACTTATGAGGGCGGACCCGTCAAAGGTGGACGTACCTTCGTATATCGTATCCACGACGAACCTGACCAGGAAAAGCTGGAGAATCTCCGTGGCTTCGCAGGCAACTTCGGCTATTCAATGGGCCCTACAGGCAACGGGAAGGAAATTTCCAGAACCCTCAACGGACTCTTTGCCGAGACAAGGGACAAGCCGGAGTTCAACGCCATAGAACTTATAGCCCTCCGCACCATGGCGAAGGCCCGCTATTCCACCGACAACATAGGTCACTACGGCCTCGCGTTCAAGTACTACACCCACTTCACCTCTCCTATACGCCGCTACCCCGACATGTTGGTTCACAGGCTTCTCGCCCGCTATCTCGCGGGGGGGGAGTCCGAGAAGAAGGACCTTTTCGAGCAGCTCTGCAAGCATGCGTCGGAGAGGGAGATAGTTGCCGCCGAGGCAGAGCGCGCAAGCATCAAGTACAAGCTTGTGGAGTTCATGCAGGACAAGATAGGCTACGAATTTGAAGGCCATATCTCCGGGCTTACCGAGTGGGGCATGTACGTCGAGATAGAGCCGACCAAAATAGAAGGCATGGTGGCCCTGCGCGACATAAGGAGCGACTTCTTCGA
>JABUTS010000008.1 GCA_021443565.1 Bacteroidales bacterium
TTTGCTAAGTCATCATTCAGTTAGTTCCCAAATATCGGCTAATACGGGAACTAACTTTCCGTCGTTCAGCTGCCACACCCTTTCCAGTGGCTTGCAAGGCCGTTTCTGTAAAGCCGTCATTCGGTTTCAGGCGTTCACCGCTGCCGGCTAAAGGACCGGCCGACAGCTGGCGGTTTGGGGAACTCGCTGGAAGGCTCTCCGCCCGCTCTGCCCGCACCAGTCGAATGTTCTAAAACGTAACTTTCATATTTTCCCTTCATTTTCCTGCAAGGTGCCCCCTTGACGTGTTTATCAACTGCCGGATTTGCAGTCCGCTATTCAGAACAACATACTGAATTTCATGTGGTTCAACTGTCAGGAGCCTGGAGGCCCCCGTTTCAGGGAAATTGTGGAGGCTTTGGAACCTCCCTTCATTCAATGAAAGGGTTGCAAGAATTAGTCGCTCTCCTGGTTGATTATCACAACCATATGCCGAAGTGGATTATGAAGGGTTTCTCTCCTTGTGAAATCAGTTGATGTAATCGCCATATACGTCCACAACGTCTCGTTATCGAACTCGGCACAAAGCCCGCACAGCCGAGAGTTGTTCAGACACGGGAATTCTATCCGTATGAATTCCTTGCGTTGTTTTTCCATAAAAAGCCCCAAGTGCTTGGCACTCAGGGCTTTTCAGCGGAAAGACAGGGATTCGAACCCTGGAGCCGTTTTTGACGACCACACGCTTTCCAGACGTGCCTCTTCAGCCACTCGAGCATCTTTCCAGTTTCACAAAGGTAGAAAAGTTTTTTTAATTATGAATATGGCCGACTGCTGGTGTATTCACGTTTTTTACCGGAATAGCTGGCCATGTTCATTGGAAAACCGCAGGTCAGCCAGCAAACCTCTCCTGCTGCCTGTTTGTGGATAGTACGAGGCACTCGGTGGCTCTCTCCTGCTGCCTGTTTGTGGATAGTGCGAGGCACTCGTTGGCTCTCTCCTGCTACCGGTTTGTGGATAGTGCGAGGCACTCGGTGCCCCTCTCCAGCTGCCTGCCTGTGGGAAAGTGCAGGTCAGTCGGTCAGGAAGGTGGATGCGGGGAAGCCCGCACCGTTCACGAGGTTAGCCTCGGTGTATGGCTGCCATCCGTACCTTGCGGCAGAAGGCTGGGGAACTTTATCTGATCGAAGCACCACCTTGTCTCCTTCAATCCTTGCTTCAGCCTCGTGAAACAGGCCGTCGTCGCCTGAAAGTTCGAATCCTGCCAGCTTTTCACCGTCAGCCTTCAGGCCTTCGCCGTAACTGAAAGAAATCACTGCCTTGCCGTTGCTGAACTCCGCACTCCTGTACAGCGGGCCGGAAGGTACGACGTCAAGCCGGCCGTAAGGGCCGTTGAGAGCCCAGGCGGCTAGCCTTTCACCGACTTCCTGCTTGCGCACAGGATGCACGTTGGAAGGATGGCCGAGGTCCGAGCATACAGCCATTCCTACTGCAGGGTACTGCTCGAGCATCCTTCTCTGGCTGTCCCTGAAGCGGGGCCACGACGGCCTGTTTATGCTTGAGAGCTGAACGAAACCGAATGGCAGTTCCGGGTTGTCCCAGTTCTTCCTCCATGATTCCAGCAGCAACCCGAAAAGTTTCTCATGTGCCTGATAATTATGGGCGTTGGACTCTCCCTGATACCAGATGACTCCGGCAAGGGGGAACTTTTCAAGCGGCAGTATACCCGATTCGAAGAGGTAGCATGGCTGGTATGGATGACGCTGCAGCCTGTCTTTGCTGAGGGCGGTGTTGAAACTGCCTCTCTCTCGCACCCATTGCTGGACGAAATCGTTGGAACTCCAGTTCCTGAGTATTGCCGGGAACTGGTGCTCAAGGGTGGAGCGGTCCACCCATGACTCTGTAGCCGAGCCTCCGACAGCGTTGCAGATTAGACCTACGGGCACACCGAGTTCCTGCTGCAGTTTCCTGCCGAAGTAGTATGCCACAGCCGAGAAATGTCCCGAAGTTTCCGGAGTACATTCCTCCCACCTCGTATCCTTATAATATATGAGGCGATTGACGGAATCCAATGCGGATTCCCTCCAGTTTTCGTTCTGGGTTTGCCAGTATTGCTTCATGTCGAAGAACCTTATCTCGGAATTTGCAGAAAGGGGAATGTCCCTATCTGCGGTCGCGGCTTCATAAAGGGTGAAGGCCATGTTGGACTGGCCCGAGCACAACCATACCTCGCCTGCCAGCACGTTGCCGTATTCGAGGCACTCGTTCCCGCTTTCGACCGTGAGTTTGTACGGACCTCCGGCCTCAAGGGCCTTGAGCTCAAGTTCCCACCTGCCGTCATGTCCCGCCTCGGCCGATATCTGCTGCAGCCTGCGCATGCGTTTCCCTTCGCGGAAGACTGTCACCTCCACCTTGCAGCCTGCGTTGGCGCTTCCGGAAATTTTCAGCGGCCTGTCTCTCTGGAGTACCATGTTGTCCGTGAAAACGGAAGGCATTTTCAACCCGCCGAAATCGCCGGTAAGGTGGGAATACACCGTCGCAGCAAGTATGCCAGCTCCGACGGGATTCGGGTGGATGGCATCAGGAAAGAGGTTGGGGAAAGGATAAAGTGGAGCGTGGAAGTCAATGAGGGTCACGTCGTTGTGGGCCGCAATCTTCTCGATGGCAAGCTGAATCTCATCCTCCCAGTCTCTTGTGCCAGACTCGAAGCGGGGGTGGGCGCTGCCAATTGGCGTGAGCCGCGTGATATATACCTTGCATCCCGGGTTCACCTGCCTGAAAGACTCAATGAGCCTGAGGTAGTCGCCAATGAATTCGTCCTGGTAGTTCGGCCAGTTCCTCGGGTCGGTGTCGTTCACACCAAGGTGGATGATAGCTATGTCTCCCGCAAATTCAAGCGCCTGCCGGTATTCTTCCTGCTCAACGTACGGCCTGTGACCCTTCGAAAGCAGAGTGGCTCCCGGTTTGCCGAAATTGCCCACGACATAGCCATCCCCGAGCAGCCTCTGGAGCTGGGACGGGTAGGAGTCGTTGTCGCGGTCTTCTATGCCAGTGCCGTAGGTGATGCTGTCGCCTATGCACGCGACCTTTATCTTCCTTCCGCCGCCGTCAGCATGGGCTTCCATGGACAGACCCATGCATACCGACAGCACGGAGAGGAATGAAAGCATGCGTTTCATCTTGAATCAGAATTTGTTGCAGCGCTCGAAGAAGTTTATGGCCTCGAGTTCCTTCAGCATGGAAGCCTCTTCCTCGTCTGTCATGTTCTGGAAAGGAGTGCGGTTCTTGCCGAGGTCGAGCCCTATAAGCTTCATGATGCGCTTGCCTCCGACTATATTGCCCCTGTAGTGGCAAATCACGTTGATTACCTCCTGCGAGAAGTTCTGGTGGTCTCTTGCAGCCTCGAGGTCGCCCTTCTGCCATGAATCTATGATGGCGGTGAGTTCGCGGCCGTTGTAGTTGGTGGTGCCGCCTATGCCGCCCTGTGCCCCTCCCATCGCAAGGCAAGGAAGTATGGTCTCGTCCTGTCCGTGGAGCATGTCATACTTGCCGTCCTTGTAAAGCCTGCACTGGTTGTATTCATACATGCTCTCGAAGGTGTATTTGATGCCCGCGAAGTTTGGAACTCGTCCGTCCACAGCCTCAAGCAGCTTCACCATAGGCAGATAAGCGCCGTTGAAGGCAGGGATGTGGTAGTAGTAGAAAGGCAGTCCGGGAGCACCTATAGCGATTTCCTCTATATATTTCACGAGTTCCTCGATGCGGTTGATTTTCGGGAATGGCGGAGCCATGGCTCCTATGCCCCACGCACCTATGGCGGCAGCATGGCTGGCAAGCTCGCGGCTTGACTTCACGCAGCAGCCTCCCACATGGACAATCACCTTGAATCCTTCTGGAGCGGCGGCAACCCATGCCTCGGCAAGTTTCTTGCGTTCCTCGTCGGTGAGCATATAGCCCTCGCCTGACGATCCGTTGATGAATACGCCCTGCAGGCCGTTCTTCTTCAGCATGGCTGCGTAGCGTGGTATAGGTTCATAATTCACTTCACCCGAAGGCAGGAATGGGGTGAACGGTGCGTCTATCAATCCTTTGATCTTTTCCATAATATAATTGATTATCAGTGTTTTGAATTATTCCATATTGTCTGTTGTCGGCTTGAGCAGGGTAAGCTGGAGGGTGAGGGCTACGAAGAGCACAACCGCCATCAGGGCGAAGCCGAGCCCGAGGTTGCCGGCCTTTGCCCAGTTGCCGAGCAGGCTGGTTACAAGGGCGCCGGCGAAGACGCCAGTCATGTTCATTACTCCGTAGGCCGATGCGCGCAGACGGGTTGGCACGAACTGGCAGAGTATAGGCATGTTGTTGGTGTCGAACATTCCGTATCCGAGCCCGAAGAAGAGACCGGCACCGATTGCCGCGTAGATGTTATGTCCTATTCCTATGAGTACGAGTGCCGGAACCATCATTGCAAGTCCTATGGCACTGGTGTAGATGCGGCCGCGGAGGTTGCGGAGCACCCACCTGTCAGAGAGCGATCCGCCGAACATCACGCCTATGAATGAGGATACGGCTATGGTGATTGTGGCGAGAGGGCCGGCTTCCTGCGGTGTGATGTGGAGCGATTCTGCGAAGAGGGTAGGAAGCCAGTTCTTGGTTGCCCAGCCAGGAAGGCTCGAGGATGCGAAGAAGAAGAGAATCACCCAGAAAGCTATGTTCGAGAATATGAGAGCAAAGCTTTTCAGAACGTTCGCGTTTTCCGTCTTCCCGGTCTTTTCCTTGACAGGAGTTTCGCGTCTTATATCCTTGAGCGCGAGGGCGAGGACGAAGGCGTATGCCACTCCTATGACTCCGAACCAGTGGAAGGTGGCCTGCCATGAGAAGTTGTGCGCCACCGTCGCACCGAAGCCTCCGAGGGCCTGGCCGGCATAGAGACCAGTCATGTGTATTCCTATGGCGAGGCTGCGGCCCCTGCCGGTGAAGTAGTCGGCGATGAGGGAGAGTGCGGCCGGGATGTAGAGGGCTTCGCTGACGCCCATGAGGGCTCGGAGCCAGTAGATCTGGTTGAAGGTGGTGCAGAAGCTCATGAGATAGGTCACGGCGGACCATACGCCGAGGGAGGCCACTATGAGCCATTTACGGCTGAGCCTGTCCGCGATGGCACCTGAAACGGGGCTCATCAGACCATAGATCCAGAGGAAAATCGCCATCAGACGCCCGAAGTTGACAGGGTCCTTGACCGGCTCTATGGTCAGGCCTATTGACATCTGCATGGTTGACAGCATCTGGCGATCCATGTAGTTCAGGAGCGCCACTACCCATAGGAGCATCACTACTATCCAGGGGTAGAATTTACTTTTGTCTGCTTTCATGTTATAGTGTTATTGTGGTTTGTGAATCGTCATTTTACGGGTGTGGGTTCGGTGGAATAGCGTATGCCTTCGAGGGCGTTACGTCCATCGGGGTCGGTCAGTGCAAAGGTGAACATCCATTTGTTGAGCCTTGCCTGTTCCCGCGGGAGAGTCTTGTACGGCAGTTTCAGCACTATCCTGTTCCAGCCCTTCCTGAGTTTTACCTGCACGGGAGGACGGGCGGTGGCGTTCTCGTCAAGCAGAAGGTCCTCGTTGGTGATGGCCTTCCCGGCGTTCTTCCAGAGAGGAGCCTTGATTTCCTCACCGTTCAGCCATGCGCGCGAGCCCTTGTAGTCCCACTCTCCGGCCGGAGGAGCCATGTCCCTTTCCGAACGGCTGTAGTTCTGAAATTCAACCAGTGCTCCCGCGTCGCGTTCTTCGGGCGAGTAGACATAGGTCCATGCATAGGCGGCATGGCCGGGGCGGGCCTGCTTGAAGAGAGCCGGCACTATGGTCTGCCAGGTGTGGCAGAGGTATATTCCCGCTCCCGCAACCTTGAACATGGACTCAAGTTCCTCCACATTCTTTACGCTTCCGTCGTCAGGAAGGGCGTCGGAGACGTTCCAGCAGACGTCGGACTGGCGGACATAGGCGATGGGCTCGTCCTTGAGTGAGTGGGCCTTGTGGAAGAGGAAGCGTCGCTCCCAGTCGGCGAAGT
>JABUTS010000051.1 GCA_021443565.1 Bacteroidales bacterium
AGCTTGCTCCCCGTTGCGATGATGCTCTTGAGGGTTCCGGAAACCACGGAGCCGCTGATCTTGATCTCTGAAATACCAGTCTCTGAAATGTTAAGTACTTCAAGCTTCTTGAGTGAGGAAACGTCTATGGTTCCCGAAATCTTCGTTCCTGCGATGTTGATGCTCTTGACCGCAGACAGGCTGGATGCTGACAGGCTGCTGGTAGCCGTGTAGCTGAAATCCACGCTTTCAAGATAGTAGAAGTTGTAAGGAGAGAAGTTCATGTTACCGTTGTATGAAACATTCAACTCCTTGAGAGACATATAAGGCAGGTAACTGTAAGCGTATGAACTTGCAAACGTGATGTCGTTGTGGCTGAGGTCGAGACTGGTCAGCTTGAGACCGCTGAGGTTGGAAACGCTCTTGAGTTCGTTGTAGCTGAGGTCAAGGACCTTGAGGCTCTTGAAGTTCGCCCCATCAAAAGCTGTGAGCTTGTTTCCGCAGAGATTGAGAGTCTCGAGAGGGAACACAGCGAGCTCATCCGCGCTCTTGAGCCCATAATCCGACAGGTCGAGTTCCTTCACCTTTGCCACCTCCGCTGCTGAAAGGGCACCGTCGCCGTTCTCGTCATACTGCTTGAGAATAGCCTTGCGCACGTACTCGTCAGTGATGGCGGCAAGTACATCGACATCTCCGCCTGCCTTTGGCACAAATGTCTTTACGACAGGTACATAGGAATCGTCCGGCATATAGTTTCCGGAAGGAATGAAGAAGTTTGCCGTATTCACGCCCTCGCAGAACCTTACTTCCAGAAGAACGACAGCCGGAGAGGCGGTGAAGCTTGTAAGGTGCTCTGCTGATGACACATCTATACGCTTAAGCTTAGGGCATGAACTTGCATTGAACGAAGTAAGTTTCGGTGATTTCGAGAGGTCTATGGTCTCAAGATTCTGCGCCCTGTCCGCGGTAAAAGACTTGAGTTCGGTAAGAGCAGAAAGGTCTATGGATTCAATCAGCGCGTCTGAAATTGAGAGGCTCTCTATCTTGTTGCAGCCCTGTATGTTGAGACAGGCAAGTGAAGTGTTCCCTATATTAATGCTCTTGGCTTCCGGACTTGAGCTCAAGTCTATTGCCGGAATCTTCGTGCCATAAGTTGTAAGGGTCTCAAGTTTAGGACAGCCTGTGACATCCAAGCTTTCAAGGGATGTTCCGTATGCCACGAGAGACTTCAGTTCAGGAAGGTTGCTTGTCTTTATTTCTGTGAGATTCTTGCTGTGGTTGGCTGTGACTGAAGCAAGAACAGGAAGGTCTCTGAGGTCAAGTGTGAGACATGAGGTTGCGCAGAGAGTCACATTCTCGAGCTTCTTGTTCTGGCTGAGGTCAAGAGTGGTGAATGTGGACTTGTGCGGATAATACTGATAATACTCTGAACCCTTGTGGCTGAAGGTCTTAAGGTTATAAAAAGCTTCTATGCCCTTGTATGAGGATATTGCCTTGGTGTCGGAGAAGCTGTAGTCCGTCACCTTCTCCACCTCGGCAGCCGAGAGCTGTCCGTCGCCGTCGGTGTCATATTTTTCGAGACATACGCTCTTGAATACGTCACATTCGAATACAGGCGCCGTGAAGCTGCCGGCTTCCTGGACTATTGAAACAGTCTGAACCGTTGCACCGTTTTCATCCACGAGAAGAACGTTTCCTGTTCTCTTAGAAGGTGTATTGTTCTTTTCTACAACAATCTGAAGATTCTCGGTGAAGGTTTCAACAGTCTTGGTGGCAACAAGCCCGATCCAGCTTGCGGATTCTTTTTCAACCTGAGGAATGAAAATGACGTTTGAAGTTACCGGTACTGTGAGGGTGGCACCAGCAGCAGGCACTTCAGAAGCCGGTGCCACAAGGGTAAGCATGCCCTTGTCAAATGTGAGAGTCTTGATGTCTGTCTTGCCCTTGCCGTTGGTGGCATACACCAGAACCTTACCCCTGGTGCTTTCAGACTCTGCCGGCGCAAACACCTTGATTACTCCGGACTCCGCGTCCCCGGCAACAGCCTCGGCGTCCCAAGAACCGGAACCGAAGGCATCCACAACGGTCTCGTCATCACCTCCGACAACAGAATATGGAATCTCCGTAGAAGAACCGGCGACAACGTCATAGCTCCTGCTGTTATCAACCACTACAGAAAAACCCTGTTCGCGGGGAGCGACAATCTTCGACCCGTCGGCAAGATAGAACACCACGCCTTCGGAAGTCTCCTTGACGCCGGAGAACACAACGTCGACAGCCACAACTTCACCGGTCGCCTTGCAGAGCACTGTCCAGGTTTCTCCGTTGTCGACAGAAAGCTCGAAATTGCCGTCATTGACCCTGATCTGAGGGGTTATTCCGTCTGAGCCGTTGCTGCCCGGAGCTCCTGCTGGACCTGTGGCAGGAACTCTCTTGCCGTCCTCGCCGGTAAGCCATTCTCCGTCTACGGTCCAGTAATATACGCCGTCAAGAAGGCTGACTCCCATCACTGGAGTATGGCCCGGGGTTCCTTCCGGTCCTTTAGGGCCGGTACTTCCTGCCGGACCTCTTTCGCCATCCTGACCATGATAAATGGTCACCGTCTTACCATTGGTGAATTTGATGGTGTAGCCTATTGTAGAGCCGTTTTCCTTGACATCCTCCACAGACGCTACATACACCTTGGAATTGATGTTGTCAATAATGGTCTGGAGTGCAGACAGATTAGTATTGATTATTATAACTTCCTGCTTGAGATTGGATACCTCCGTTTCGAGGGCATCTACACGCTCAACGATAGAAGAGTCGTCATAGCAGCCTGTGAGGACAAGGGCTGCTCCGGCCAGAAGGCCAAATAGTTTCCTTTTCATCTTTTGTTATGTTAGTTGTTTTATATCATTTCACCTTTTCGGGAGAGGGAACGGTAAATACTACATAGTCGTCGTTTCCACCCGACTTGGTTGCCCACCAGTTGTATGCCTCGCTGTAGCCCACCTCGCACTTGCCTGTCACCTTGTCCTTTGGTTCTGGAATAGGTATGAAGACGTCATAGTGGAGTTTGCCGTATTTTCCCTGGGCGTCCTCGGCATAAGCTGTGATGCTCCAAGGCATGCAGCGGAGGGTTTCACCTTCTGCCGTCTTGAAAGGAGTATCCTTGTCCGCCGGGCCGTACCACCATGGACGGAGTTCACCGAAGGTTTTGTCCACGATATTGTCTCCCGTTGCATCCACCTCCCAAAGCAGGGTGATGAGATGGTCTATGCCTCCCGTGCTTGCAAAATTCTCCTTTGCTGGCCAGAGTCCCCAGTGCCAGTGGGCTGGGTTGCCGGAAGTCTTGATGTTTATTTTCATCACGCAGTCACCGTCATCGCACCTTTCCCACTTGACAGCATCAAGAGCCTTGAGATCCTTGGCCCTGAAGAGCTCATAAGTGTAGCTGAGGTCGCAGCCAGCCTCTCCGAAAGGAATCTTCGGAGATTTGAACTTAAACTCGTATATAGGGGTGGTATTGCTGCCAGCATATCCGAAGAGAAGAAGAGAGTACTCGGTATCGGATGTCCAGACGGTCTTGTAGGTCTTGTTGCCCTTGAATACATACTGGGTGATTTCATCCTCATAGTAATCCCTGATCTGGTCCATGACCTCTGCTTCCATAAGGCTGCCGTCATTGTACCTGAAAGCATTGAGATCCTGGGTTGAAATCAGGAACGGCATGAAATACTCGTCGTTGTTGGAAGGCACTATGTCAAAGACCGGGTTATGCCATGTGCTTGCGGAATTCATGGAGACGTTGAAAGTGACGTTGGACGGTTCTGGAGCAATGGTCTTCACATCCTTCCTTGCTATCCTGGTAGTGCATACGCCGTCCTTCACGCCGAAAACATATACCCTGAAAGAGTGCTCAGGCTCAAAGGTCCAGAACAGGTCGCGGCGCCCCCAGACTTCATTGGTTCCCGTCATGGAACCTGGTATGTTGTCCCATGTTATTCCGTCTCCGTAATATCCCTGTTTCAGACGATCGCTCTCCATGTTGATGATTCTCATCACCATCTGGTAGTCATTGTAACCAACGCAGCGCTTCTCGTCAATGAAGGCAAGCATATATCTTGTGTCCGACCTGCTTGGCTCGACCTTGACCTTTATGTCCATGGATTCGATTTCCAGGGCGGTTATTTCAAAGGTGCAGTCGTCAAGTATTTCCATATCCTTGGTCTTGAACTCCGCAATGTACTGCCCGGCAGTCGTGACGTTTCCGGCTGCGTCTGCCCCGACTGCAAGGATGAAGTAATCCGTGCTTGGGGCAAGATCCTCCAAAGTTCCGTGAATGTTTCCCGAATTGAGAAAATCGGAGAAGTTGATGCCGTAATATTCCGCCTGATCCTGGGCCGTCTTGACAAGCTGCTTTCCTGCCTCGTCATCCTTGTACATATCCTTCTCTATGTCGTTCACCACAGTCCATATATAGGTCTGGTTGTTGTCGGAAGGGGTTATTATGTATCTTGCCGAATTCTGGGTTACTGACGCAATCTGACATTCAAATTTCAGCCCGTTGTCCACAAATTGAATGGTGCTGAACTGACTCAAGCTGATTGGGGTGAGCCTATTGCCCTGGAAGTCCATTCCGTAAGCAATCAGGTAGTAGTCGGAAAGTTCTTCAAGGCCGGAGATGACTATCTCGGTGAATTCTCCCTGACTTGTCATCTTGAAGCAGTCGCTGCGGGACATCAATATTTCCGCAAGTTCCTTCCCTTCAGAGGCAGCCTGCCCGATAAATTCCTGAAGGATTTTCTGGTGAAGAGCCTCTCCGTATGCTTTCTCGCCGAGTTTGTTCTCGTCAAGAGCCAAATACCGTTCCACCTCTCCCTTTGGAAGAATCCTGTAAATATAGTTGCCCTTGTATTTCTTCGGTGATACCTTGATTTTTACGGAATATGCCTGTATTTCATTGACGGAAAGGGAAAAATCTTCGAAACTGAACACCTTCTGGGTAAGGGTGACCATGCCTGTGAAATCCTGTCCGTATGTTACGGAAAGTTCTGCGGTACGGTCTGCCGAAAGGTTGTCAGACACGCTGAAGAGGATTTTGTCGTCGTCTGTCCGGATATCATGTATCCACTCTGCATCTGTGCTTGCCTGTACCTTCTGGGACGTCTTGGGATTGTCTATGCTGAAAGGTATCTCATAACTGCCGGCAGCGCCCGAAATCTCGAATGCTGCAGTGATATTGAAACTTGTTTCCTTGACTTCCTCCGACGGGTTGCAGGCACACAGGAAAAATCCTGCCCCCATGAGTGCCGACACCCATGAAATGATACTGTTTTTCATAGTCGGTTGTGCTGGTTGTTTTCTAAAGTTTCCTAAGAAGTATGCTCAAGTCTACCTGTTCACGTATGATGTTCTTGAGGTCCTGGATTTTGACCCTCTCCTGGGCCATGGAGTCGCGGTGGCGTATGGTTACACAACCGTCGTTGAGAGAATCGTGGTCCACGGTGACGCAGAACGGAGTTCCTATTGCGTCCTGACGGCGGTATCTCTTGCCTATGGAATCCTTCTCGTCATACTGGCAGTTGAAATCGAACTTGAGGTCGTCCATGATGCTCTGGGCAAGTTCGGGAAGGCCGTCCTTCTTCACGAGAGGCATTACGGCCACCTTCACAGGCGCGAGAGGTGCTGGTATGCTGAGCACTACGCGGGTCTCTCCGTTTTCGAGAGTTTCCTCCTTGTAGGCATGAGAAAGCACAGCGAGGCAGAGGCGGTCTACTCCTATAGAGGTCTCTATCACGTAAGGGGTGTAGCTCTCGCCGGATTCCGGGTCGAAATACTGAATCTTTTTGCCGGAGAATTTCTGGTGGTTTCCAAGGTCGAAGTCAGTTCTTGAATGTATTCCTTCAAGTTCCTTGAAACCGAACGGGAACTGGAATTCCACGTCAGTGGCTGCATTTGCGTAGTGGGCAAGCTTGTCATGATCATGGAAACGGTAGTTCTCCGCTCCCATTCCAAGATTCACATGCCACTTCAT
>JABUTS010000213.1 GCA_021443565.1 Bacteroidales bacterium
TGGTATGCCATGGCGATTGTGGAGGTTCTGGACTGGATGCCGGAGGATTTCGGAGGTCGTGAGAGCCTGCTCGACATTTTCAGGCACATATTCAAGGCTGTGAGTGTCTACGCTGACGAGGAAAGCGGGATGTGGTATCAGGTGCTCGACTGTCCCGGAAGGGAAGGCAACTATCTCGAGGCCACCTGTTCTGCCATGTTCACCTATTCGTTCATGAAGGGTCTGCGCAAGGGCTATCTGGACGAAAGCGCGAAGTCTTATGTCGACGGGCTGTATGAGAAGTTGGTCAGGACGTTCATCCGGGAGAACGAAGACGGTAGTCTGAGTCTCACAAGCTGCTGCGCAGTTGCCGGCCTTGGCGGAAAGGAAAACCGCAGGGGCGACTATAATTATTATATAAATGAGAAAGTTATAGAGAATGACCCTAAGGGCGTTGGGCCTTTCATCTGGGCTTCTCTTGAATATGAACTGGGTGCTGCAGGTCGCGGGCAGACCATCATTGTGAAATAAAGGTTTATGAAAAATTATATGTTCATACTGCTTTCCGCCGTTCTGATGCTGGTATCATGCGGCGACAAGGAAAACGGCGACAAGCCTGACGAGCCTGTTGTTCTGGATGCGCCTTCAGAAGTGATGGTGGGAACGGTTGCAGAAAACTCGCTGAGTTTCAGCTGGAAAACCGTATCATCGGCAGACTCTTACGGCTACAAGCTGCTTGAGGGCATGACTCTGGTCAAGGATGGCATCGTCAATGGCACAAGCATAACCATAGAAGGTCTGAAGCCCGGCACCGCATATCGCTTTGCAGTGAAGGCGGTCAAGGGAAATTCCTCCTCAAAGTATTCGGAATATGCAGAAGGAACCACCCTCAAGGGTAGTTCCGGCGGACAGGACGATGAGGATGAACCCGACACTCCCGACCCTATAGGCAATGTGTACGAATCCATGAAGATGGCCTCATCCGAGGATAATCTCGGTGCTCTCGCCTTCCCTTATGCAGAGGGCGGAGGAATGTACACTACCGGAGGCCGCGGTGGAAAGATATATCATGTCACAACTCTTGAAGACACTGGTTCGGCAGGTTCACTCCGTTACGCAGTGAAGCAAAAGGGCGCAAGGACCATTGTCTTTGACGTGGCGGGCATAATCCATCTCAACAGTCCTCTCAAGATTGAAAGCGGTGACATCACAATAGCAGGACAGACGGCACCTGGAGACGGCATCTGCCTTGCAGACCGCTACGTGCAGATTGCTGCAGACAACGTTATCATACGCTTCCTCCGCTTCCGACTCGGGGACAAGGGTACAGGCGCGGGTGATGGTGATGACGCCATCTGGGGACGCTACTGCAGCAACATAATCATAGACCACTGCTCAATGAGCTGGAGCATTGACGAATGTGCATCCTTCTACTCAAACAGCAACTTCACCATGCAGTGGTGCATCATAGCTGAAAGCATGAAGAATTGCTCGATTCATACCAAGGGCAGCCACGGCTACGGAGGCATCTGGGGCGGCGAGAACGCATCGTTCCACCACAACATACTCGCCCACCACGACAGCAGGAACCCGCGCTTCGACCACCCTCACATATACGAGAACCACAACACCCCCGCACAGAGAGGAGTCGTGGACTACCGCAATAACGTGGTATATGACTGGGGCAACAACAGCTCTTACGGCGGAGAAGGATACGGTGCAGGCAAGGGCACGGGCATCAACATGGTTTCGAACTACTATAAGCCCGGGCCGAGTTCTACCGACAGGAAATACTTCATGGACTCATACGGAGTCTACACCAGCACATGCAGCGACTGCGGCAGGAAAGACATAGAGGACGGCTATCCTTTGATGTTCATAAACGGAAACGTACACTCGAAGTACTCCGACATCAGCTCCAGCAACGCGGCAGGCATATACTGGCACAACGGCGATAATCACACGAACTACGGCAAGACCAGCGGCACAGCCTTCCCTGTGAAGACAAATGGTGGCAAGAGCGCGATGACAACGACTCACAGCGCGAATGACGCTCTCAACCAAACCTGCTCGTACGCAGGCGCGTCGATATGCCGCGACAAGGTCGACACCCGCATCACTGACGGTATTAAGAACGGCAAGGGCAAGGTGATTGACGACACCGCAGACCTTGAGGCAACTTACGGCTACTCATGGCCTACCTACAAGGCTACAGATGCCCAGAAAGCCAACGCATCCGTCGATACGGACAGCGACGGCATCCCCGACTACTACGAGGCACTTTTCGGGCTAAATCCGAAGGATGCTTCAGATGCTTCCGCCAAGACTATAGATAAGAAGGGAAGATACAGCAACTTCGAGATGTATCTCCACTATCTGGCAAGAGATATAATGGCCGCCGGCAACACCGGGGGACAGTATACTGAACTGAAATAATCATACTAACAATCTAATTATTAACGCAAAGCTTTTACAGTTATGAGTAAAATCTTCAAAGCACTGGCCGTGATCTTAATGGGAATCGGTTTCGGACTTTCCGCTTCCGCCCAGACCGTGACCGGCGTAGTGACAGACTCAAGCGGTGAGCCGGTAATCGGTGCCTTCGTGGTAGTTCAGGGCACAACCAACGGCGTATCCACAGGCCTTGACGGAGACTACTCCATCAACGTCGAAGATGCATCGACGGCTGTTTTCGAGGTTTCTATGATAGGCCTCAAGACCGTAGTCGTTGCAGTAAACGGCAGAAGCGTAGTGGACGTTGTCCTCGAGGACGACACCACGATGCTGGATGAGACGGTTGTCGTCGGCTATGCCACAGTGAAGAGGCGCGACCTCCTCGGTTCCGTATCTTCAGTCAACAGCGACAAACTGACCGAACAGCCTGTTTCGAACGTGAGTCAGGCACTTTCCGGAAAGATGGCCGGAGTGTCGGTTACCACGACGGAAGGAGACCCGGACGCTGACATCAAAATCCGTGTCCGCGGCGGTGGATCCATCACCCAGGACAACTCCCCTCTCTACATCGTCGATGGTTTCCCGGTGGAATCGATCAGCGACATCGCATCTTCTGAAATCGCTTCCATAGACGTACTCAAGGACGCGTTCTCGACTGCAATCTATGGTAGCCGCGGTGCAAACGGTGTTGTCATCGTGACAACAAAGAGCGCCGAGAAGGGACAGAAGATCTCGGTCAAGCTCAACGCCTATGCAGGCATGAAGAAGATGGCCAATCCAGGAGCTATCAAGGCAATGGACGCGGAAAACTACGTCAAGTTCCAGTACGAGCTTGCTCAGGTCCGCAACAAGGTTGCCGACGAATATGAGCCTTACTTCGGAAGTTTCTCCGACATAGACCTCTACACCGGTCTTGCGACAAACGACTGGGTGGACATGGTATTCGGAAACACCGGAAGCAACTACAATGCAGACTTCACCATCAGCGGAAGCAGCGAGAACGTGAACTGGACCCTCGGCTATGCCCACACAGGCGACAATGCCATCATGACGGCTTCGACCTACTCCCGTGACAATCTCAGCTTCAAGAGCAACTTCAAGACCTCGAAGACCACCAACATCGACCTCAACGTGCGCTACTCAAGGACCAACGTCCTCGGCGGCGGCTCCAACTCCATGAGCGACACCGGTACGACTTCAGGCAACGGACGTCTCAAGCATGCTGTCTGCTACGCACCGATTCCGGTAAGTTCAACCCTCCAGAACATCGACGAGGAAGAGGACTACGGCGACAACGCTCCGCCTCTCCGCTCTGTTGCCGACAACGACAGCAAGAGGGTCCGCAACACATGGACAGCCAACGCTGCGTTCAACTGGAACATCATCAACGGCCTGTCTCTCAAGATTGACGGCGGCATCGAGGACTATCGCCAGACTGACAACCGCTTCTACGGCCTCACCACCTACTATGCGGCAAACTCTGCGAACAACACTCCTTCCAACCACTACAAGGATCTCACGAGAAACAAGCTCCGCAACACCAATACTCTCAACTACAGCTTTGACGACGTGATCAACAACATGGATCACAGCCTATCGGTGCTTGTGGGCGAGGAAATGACTTTCACAAAGAGCAACACTCTCACCTCGATTGTCCAGAACTTCCCTCTCTTCTACGATTCCCAGATGGCGTGGAACTTCATGAGTTCAGGTTCTGCAATCTCGACTTCCAACTACATCAGCCCTAACGACGTACTCCTCTCGTTCTTCGGCCGCGTGAACTACGACTTCAAGCACAAGTACTCTTTCGGAGCCACGTTCCGTGCCGACGGTTCATCAAAGTTCGCAAAGCAGAACAGGTGGGGCTACTTCCCTTCAGCAGCGGCTTCCTGGACCATTTCCAACGAGCCTTGGATGAGCGGGAAGAAGAACATAGACCAGATCAAGCTCCGCTACAGCTTCGGTACTGCAGGTAACAACAATATTCCTTCAGGCCAGATCAACCGCGAATTCCAGGCTGACTCCAACTTCCCTACCTGGGTACACGGAACAGGCTCTTACTGGACTTCGGGCAAGACCATGAATAACCCTAACCTCAAGTGGGAGACCACAATCACCCACAACATCGGTTTGGACTTCAGCTTCTTCCAGAGCAAGATTTCCGGCAGCATCGAGGTTTACCAGAATGATACGAAGGACCTCCTCATCCTCTTCCCTATCGCAGGTACGGGTTATGACAATCAGTACAAGAACGTTGGTTCGACCCGCAACCGCGGTGCCGAGCTCTCGCTCAACATGCCTCTCATCACAAAGAAGGACTACAGCCTCTCAATCAGCGGCAACATCGCCTACAACAGGAACAAGATCACCGACCTCGGTGGACTCGAGGCGATTACGGGTTCTTCTGTTCAGTCTTACTGGGCATCTACCGAAATCGGCGACGACTACCGCGTGGAAGTTGGCCAGCCTCTCGGAAACATGTACGGATATATCTGCGACGGACGTTATGCTGCCAGCGACTTCACCTACAGCAACGGGAAGTGGGTACTCAACGAGGGCGTGGCTGACGACTCTGCAATAATAGGTGCCGCTTACCTCATGCCGGGTGCTCTCAAGCTCAAGGCTGACGAGGACGGGGTGATACGCAAGCACGTCATAGGCAACGCATCACCTGACTTCAACGGTGGTTTCGCGCTCAACGCCTTCGTAAAGGGCTTTGACCTCAGCGCAAACTTCACCTACATGATAGGCAACGACGTTTACAACGCGAACAAGATAGAGTTCACTTCATCACGCAAGTTCAAGAACCGCAATCTCATCGACATGATGAACGTCGAGAACCGCTGGACCAACATCGACTGGACCACAGGCCAGCTTGTGACAGACATCGAGACTCTTGACGCCATGAACGCGAACACCACCATGTGGTCTCCATGTATCAACAACGCAGTGTTCACGGACTGGGCTGTGGAGGATGCTTCATACCTACGCCTCCAGAGCCTCACCCTCGGATACACCCTTCCAGAGACTTTTACGGAGAAGATTCACATCCGCAAGCTCCGCGTTTATGTCACAGGAACCAACCTGTTCTGCCTCACCGGCTATAGCGGCTACGACCCTGAGGTCGACACCCGCCGTTCAACCCCTCTTACTCCTGGCGTAGACTACTCTGCATATCCAAAGAGCAGGGGCTTCGTGGCAGGCATCAACCTTACATTCTAAAATTCCTGAAAGATGAAAAAGATAGCATTTTACCTTATGACACTCGCAGTTGCAGCTGGTCTTCAGAGCTGTAACGCGCTCCTCGATCAGGAATCACCGTCAACCTTCGGTGAGGAGACCGTATTCTCTAACGCTGGTCTTGCAGAAGGCACGATCTACGGCATCGTGGCCGCTTTCAGCGAGACAAACAGCTACCGCGGACGTTTCCTCCCTTGGTATGGCTTCAATACCGACATCGAGTGGTACAACGGATA
>JABUTS010000230.1 GCA_021443565.1 Bacteroidales bacterium
TCTTTCCGTATAGAGTGCGGCAGCTTCGGCAGTCCTCGGATTGCCATTGTGCCCGTAGCTATACCAGAGTATGCCCGGCCAGAATCCTGCTGTCCAGAGCTCCTTGCAGACGGGACGGGTGGACCATGTGCTGTCACCGGGCGCTATGTTGCGGGGCGAGAGGGAGGGGTCAAGAACTCCGTCTTCGGATGAAAGCCTGTCGAGTGCAAGAGCCACCTTGGCATCGCACCAGTCAAGGGCACGGTCGGCAAACATTTTCTCCCCGCTTCTGCAGGATGCAATGGCCAGAACGCTTGTAAATATATATAGTATCCTTCTCATCGGACTTGTCTTTTCATTGTATACGAACGGATGCCGCGCATTACTCACCCGGATTCCTTGTTTTCTCGATATTCCAGTAGACAGTGTGGCGCTGCCTGTGTATGTCAAAGACCGGACGCAGCAGATAGCCTTCTGAACTTCTGAATTCGAGCCGGCCTCCCTCAACGGGAACAATACCTGCCGAAGGGTCGCCTCCCAAGACTCTGAGTGATGACGGGAACCCTGAAGGTATCCTGTAATCGTAGGTGTAATAGTCGTTGTATCTGGACGGATCGGAAAAAGCTGATGCCATGCCTTCGGTCCCGAATTCTCCGGCCAGCACCACGGGACCGTACATCAGGGCCGCCATATCGGTGCGCCCCGGGACATATTCAAGATGCAGATTCATGGGCAGTTCCAGTTCTATGCGGTCTCCGTTCTTCCATTTGCGTTCAAGGACTATGAACGATCCCGGAACTCCCGAAAGCTTCTGCCTTTTCCCATTGACGGAGACAGTGGGAGAACTGCACCAGGACGGCCAGCGGAATCTTATGCAGAACTCCCGGGCGTTTTCCGCCTCTATGCGGATGGAGATCTTTGTGCCGTACGGGAATTCTGTCTTCTGGACCAGTCTGAAGCCCTTTTCCTCCCAGTTGAGAGCCGTGGGCATATAAAGATTGACCCACAGGTCCCTGTCATCGTGGAAGTACACGCATTCGGCATATTTGGCGTGGCTTTCAAAGCCTGAACCTACACAACACCAGAAAGAATTCTCCTTTGTGCTGTATACCTTATGAGTGCCCGGTGCAAGGGGCAGGAAGTATGAAACCATGCCTGTCTCGGGATCCTGCTGGCCCATGATATGGTTAAGCAGAGCCCTTTCATAATAATCTCCGATTGCCGCGGACGGGCAGAGACAGAAGAGGTGGCGGGAAAGTTTGAGCATGTTGTAGGTGCAGCAGGTCTCGCCGCTGTATCCGGTGATGTGCTCCGAGAAATCGGTGAGGGGGAAGAAATGTTCCTTGTCGGATACGCTTCCGGTGGCATAGCAGTGGTGTGACACCACCTCGTTCCAGAAGAATTCCGCAAGGTTGCGACTTTGTCCGTCTCCGGTAAGTTCGTATTTGCGAATTTCGCCTATGACCTTTGGAATGAAGGTATTGGTGTGCTTGGTGCCGAAATCTCCGTCGTGCTCCTTCAACGGATCGAGTACGGCCTCGTGGTGGAAAAAATCCGCCAGCCATCTGTGGCGCGGGTCACCGCTGATGCCGTACAGGTTCCAGAAGGCTTCGTTGATTCCGCCGAACTCGTTTCTGAGCATCACCGTCCTTGTCGTGGAATCTATGGGGCTGAGTTTTGCATAGGCCCAGTCCGCCAAGCCTGCTGCAACTCCAAGAGCCTCTCTGCTGCCTGTGGCTTCGTTAAAATCCAGCAGTCCCGCAAGTATCTTGTGGAGGGTGTACCACGGGGCCCAGACGCCGGTTCCCCTGATGTTCCTGTTTATCAGTTCTTCTGGGAAAGCGCTGATATACCCGCTTCCAAGCGCTTCCTGACAAGTCGCAAGCACAGCTACTGCAGAATCTCCCTTGTGACGGAAAGATTCCTCCCCGGTGGCAAGGTACATAAGAGAGCAAGCGGAAAGGAAATGGCCGCAGGTATGACCGCGGAGTTCGCAGTCAAGGGACTCCCAGCCACCGTATTTCCTGACGGTCATATATCCACCTTCCCTGCCCGATGCCACGCCGGCATTGACCTGAAAACTGTGCATCAGCCTGTTTATTGGAATGGAGGCCAGCCAGGCCGAGTCAAGCCTCATATTCTGCCGAGCCCGTCCTTCGAGCAATTCCACGTCCGAAAGTGGGAAAGGCCGCACCTGTGCCGATGCCGCGCTGGCGGCAAGGCACAGGAATGCTGCCGCAAGAAGTTCTGAAAGCCGATTCATCGTTGTCCCTTGATCTTTATATTGCAATTCCCCGAGGCGGACCACACCCATTTGCCGTCCTTCTTCCAGAATGAAACCGTTACGGGGCTCTTTGCCCTCACCGTGATGGTCCCGTCGGTGAAATATGTCCCGTCAGCCAAGAATGCGCAGTCGCTGCAGGATATTGCAAACGAGGCGATGGTGCTCAGCCCGTCCGTGACAACTTTCCGCCTTTCCGGTGAAGAAACCACTATGTCCTCAGAACCGCTCCCGCGCAGTATTCTTGTCACTACCGCTCCGGGCACATTCTCTGTCCTGACGGCCCCGACAGTTGCTTCCGCCTTGTCCGACCACGGCGAGAATACGGTAACGAAAGGGTTTTCCCAGGCCGGGCCGTACTGCCGCACGACCATAGTCTGAGCAGGGTGCTTGTTCACGTCATAACCTACAGGAGTCCGCGTCATGGAGCATATATAGGGAGACTTTGCCTTGAATATCCTCCTGTCTGCCGAGTTGCCTGCATATACGTCCATCCCGGACTTGCTGCCATCGTCCATGCTGGCCTTGAAGGAAGCCTTGACCGTGCCTTTCATCATGGCGGATTCCTTGTCCCACAGGTATGAGTATGCATAGATGTTTGCTCCCGCGAAAGAAAGTTCCTCGGTGGGCTCGGTCGGAACCGACAGTTCCATCTCCTGACCTATGTTGTGATAGAAGTAGTCGTGGGTTTTGTCCTGCCCGTTTCTCCTCGCCGAACGGAATATGTCCACGAAGTAGCCTGCAGTCCCGTCTTCAGCAAGGATAGCCACGACCTGACGGCGCTGGTCGGATGTGGTTTCCGGCTCAAGGAAGGAGAAATCTCCATAAACTATCTTTCCGAAATCCCCGGTTTCCGCAATCGTCTCGTTGCTGTCGGGCCAGCGGCCTTCAAGCGTGACGGGGTGGTTGGATTTCATGACCGGATATGACGACTGGCCGTCCACGCATACGGTATTATGGGCCGGGAACTGGGAATAGAACTCGTAATAGTCGAGGGTGGTGTATCCTGCCCCGCGTCCGAGGTCCGGCCCCTGAACCGTGCCGGCTCCATAAAGTTCGAGATTGATTCCGTTGGCATGCATGTGGTTGCCTTCGGAACCATTGACGCTGAACATCAGGTCCTTGTCTTTGTTCATGCCTGTCCTTCCCATGAAGCAGCTGACTCCTTCGCTCCAGAAACTTGGACTCACATACTCCTCAATCCTGCCCGGATCGACATCCCTGACCTTGAGTGGACGAAGCGAAGTGAATGACGAAACTTTGTCGGGGAGACGCCCTGTAGAACCACCGGAAAGAGCGGTTTCATAGCCCTGTGGGTCGAACAGACGGTACATTGCGGTGAAGAAACTTTCGTCTTCCGACCTTCCGTGCTTCTGTGATGATGCCACCATGGCGGGATAGTAGTCCGTCCTTGGGGTCCCGTAATATGTGTCGCCCCAGGCAGTGAACCAGCCGTTAGGATAGAGATATTGCGGTACGGAGGCAACGGCCTTTGCGAGTATGGGATGTTCCTTCACAAGGTCTATACCGAGCACATCGTCCGTCATGCGGACGAACTGCATGAATTCCGAAACCACCATGGTCGAATACCCCGGGCATTCCTTCCATAAGCCGGTCCGGGCATCGAAACCGAAATCGATGAGTTTGCCTATTGACCATTGCCGTATGGACGAGGTGTTATAGACGCAGTCGAGATAATATCCGCGGCCTTTGCCGTCTGCATAGTCACTGTCGTCGCCAAGCACTAGAGCCATGGTAAGAATGAAGCGGGCCTGGATAAGATTCCAGTTGTTGTGCGGCACTCCGCCCGCGATGATGTTGTTGCACCAGTTCCTGAATCCGTCCTCATATTCGACAATGTCGAACGGCCTTCCGGCATAGTTGCTGCCGCTTTCCAGGTAGGGACGGAGGTAGTCGTAGCATTCCGCAGCCTCCGTGCATATGTCCTCGTGTATGACTTCGAAGGAGGTGAGGCCGACCAGGGTGCCCTGCTGGCCGTTGTTGAGGTCATGGGGCGTCTTCCTGTATTTGATGCCGCGCATGAAGCAGTCGAGGATGTCGGCTGCGAAGCGGGCATGGCGTTCGTCTCGGGTATACCACCATAAAAATGCGGCATCTCTCGCGAGAGACATAATTTCCCGATTAATGGAGTTGACGGCTCCTCCCGCATCCGCATCCTTCACCAGAACCAGTTCCCCGTTCTCCTTCGACTTCATCCATTGTCCTTCAGAACCTTGGAAAGGTCTTATCTCGACAAGCGGTAGGCGGGAATACTTGCTTGCGCCGCTGCGGCATCCAGAATAGCGCGGAGTCGGTACGGAAGCCTTCCCGTCCGCATGGCTGTAAGTTTCCCCATTTACGTATATGTCTGTAGGACAGGTGTCCCAGAACATCTGCAGACGCCCCACTATCCACTCCGGGTCCGTCTGGTGACGCTCCACGAACGGCTCAATGCGTCTGGCAAGACGCTCCATGGCATCGTTTCCGGCTTCCGTCTTTGTGATAGCCTCCACATTAAGTCTGGTTTCCGTACCATCAACCAGACGCGGATATTCCTTCCTGAGCTCGGGAATGGCGATGTTCTGAGCCGAAGCCTCTGCCCATATCGAAGCAAGAAGCATGATGGCCGCAATTCTGATGTTGTTCCCCATATTACCTGTCATAACTTATGCTGATGTTTATTTCCTGGACAGCAGACTTGTATTTCGAGTCCCCCCCGGCTTCCAGACAAAGCGTGATTCCGCTCCAGAGACGTTTCGGGTCGAAACCGAAATAGTCGGGATCAAATCTGAATTCGTATTCTCCGGTCTGTATGGCCGGACCGGAAATCAGCACTACTTTGGGATGTGACCCCGCGTGCTCGTCCGAAGGCGTCATTCTGCTCTCGTCGGTGAAGAAGGGAACTATGGTAAAACTATCTCCGTCCACACCTGCCCGGAACTTTATATGGCTTTCCGGCTCATACCTGACCTGCACTCCGTTCACCATGCAGCCGAGATACTGCATTTTCTTCCCTTTCGTTTCCTGGTATCTTGCCTTTGTCATATCCACCATTTCCTCGTCAAAGTACCAGAAACAGTCATGAGGGTCCTTTGAAAGTTTCCCGTCCGGGCTCCATCTCGAGAAGTATTCGCCTCCCTCGGGGCGGGGGTTTGCGAGGGCCTTCTCAATGAACCTGACCATATATTTTTGGGTTTCGGGACAGAGGTCGAAATGCCCCCTCCCGGCATCGCAGAGAAAGGAAATCCTGCTGTCGGGGTACATCATGCGGAATGCGAGAGCCGGATTCACGCGCGCTTCCCACCATTCGTACTCTCCTTCTATCATAAGCCCCGGAATCTTGTCTATGTTCCTGGTGCGCCCCCATTCGATGTTGGCGCGCCCGTAACCGCACAGGTTGGTGCGCGGTGCATCTCCGTGATACGAAATGATGCACAAGGTCCTGTCGGGGTTCCATGCGGCGAAATTCCACGGGAAGGTGGCCTGTGCGCTGTGTCCGAATGGAATTATGGGGCAGGATTCGAGTTCC
>JABUTS010000233.1 GCA_021443565.1 Bacteroidales bacterium
CCCGTTCTTTTTGCCTCTGCAAGGCCTTCGTCCAGTGTGAAATAGCCGTGCAGACCGAGAGGAAGTTCAAGATGACTATACTTGCTAGAGCCAACGTTCCCTGAAACTGCAGGGCCGGCTGCAACAGTGTTTGCTCCCAGCACGAAATCCTGGCTCTGGAGAGGAGGAAGATATCCCGAAAGTCCCTTCAAAGGAGCTCCGAACATGCCCGGAATCATGTAAACCACGAAAGAAAGAACTATCACGGCGAGAGTGAAACGGCCCACGCCGAGTTTCTCTACAGGCTCGTCATCGTGAGCAAAGCGAATCTTGCCGAGAAGGTATAGTCCGAGAAGGGCGAATACTACAATCCAGATGGCAAGGTAAATCTCCCTGTCGAGAAGATGCCAGTTGTAAGCCTGGTCGGCTACACTGAGGAACTTGAATCCGAAGGCAACCTCTATGAAACCCATGACGACCTTGACCGTATTCAGCCAGTTGCCGCTCTTCATCTTCTTGAGAAGTGACGGGAACAATGCGAAGATGGTGAATGGAAGGGCGAAGGCTACGGAGAATGCAAGCATTGTTACCATAGGTGCCCAGAACTCGCCCTGGGTGGACTTGATGAGCACTGTGCCTACGATTGGGCCGGTGCATGAGAATGATACGAGCACAAGTGTGAGAGCCATGAAGAATACGCCTGCAAGGCCCTTCTTGTCTGAATTCGCGTCAGACTTGTTGGCCCAGGACGATGGCAGTGTGATTTCGAAGGCTCCGAAGAAAGAAGCAGCAAAAACCATGAACACCACGAAGAAGATGATGTTCGGCAGCCAGTGGGTAGCAAGGAAGTTAAAGATGTCGGCAGTTACCGCATCTCCGCCTACGAGCCTGGTAATCAGGATTATGACGGAAATAGGAACCGTATAGAGCAGCACGATGAAGAGGCCGTACATGAAAGCCTTGAACCTTCCCGCAGCAGCACTGGATGAACCCTTCAGGAAGAATGACACCGTCATTGGAATCATAGGGAACACACAAGGTGTCACGAGCATTGCAAGTCCCCAGAGTATGGCTTCAATCACGAGTCCCCATATGCTTCCTCCGGCCTTGTTCTCTTCGGCCGGGGCTATGACCTCCTCTGATGCCGCGGCGTCTGCAGAACCTACGCTGAATTCGAACTCCTCCGGCATCTTGCACATTCCTTCAGGAAGGCAGGCCTGCCAGTTCACCCTTGCATCAGCACAATAACTGTTGTCAGTGATGAGAAGGTCCCTGCAGAACCTGGCGGTACCTTCATAAACCTTGAGACCATCGTCAAGGCGAGGCTCGTCGAGACTGTAGGTTTCTCCCAGTATTTCACAACCCTTGAGGTTCTCGAAGCTGATCTCGGTAGGGTTGTTCTTGTCATCTATGTCATATATGTGCCATCCGTCTATAATCTGGCCCGTAAGAACTACATGCACGGTGTCTCCCGAGACGTTCTCGACCTTTGACCATTTTACGGTCACATCCGGCGCTTCCTGCGCAAAAATTGCAGCATTGCCTAAAAGCAGCGCTGCAATGAACATAATTCTCTTTCTCATATATAGGTGGTGCTATTTTGCAAAGGCTACAGCTCTGGTTTCCCTTATTACGGTGATCTTTACCTGGCCAGGGTAAACCATCTCATCCTGAATCTTCTTGGCTATATCCGCAGAAAGCTTCTCCGCCTCCTGGTCGCTGACCTGTTCTGCTCCCACTATCACGCGGAGTTCACGGCCGGCCTGGATTGCATACGACTTCGTAACTCCCGGATATGATGCGGCAAGGTCTTCCATTCCCTTGAGCCTCTTGATGTATGACTCTATTACCTCCCGGCGGGCTCCCGGACGGGCTCCTGAAATCGCGTCACCCACAAGAACGATAGGGGAGATGATGGACGTCATCTCCATCTCCTCGTGGTGGGCTCCGATAGCATTGCAAATTTCAGGTTTCTCCTTGTACTTTTCTGCAATCTTCGCTCCGAGCAGTGCATGTGGAAGCTCAGGTTCCTCCTCGGAAACCTTTCCGATATCGTGGAGAAGTCCGGCCCTCTTTGCGGCCTTTGGATTGAGCCCGAGCTCTGAAGCCATTGTGGCACAGATGTTCGCGACCTCTCTCGCGTGCTGGAGAAGATTCTGGCCGTAAGAAGAACGATACTTCATCCTGCCTATCATTTTCACAAGCTCGATGTGCATTCCGTGGATGCCGAGGTCAATGCAGGTGCGCTTGCCCGTTTCCATGATTTCCTCCTCGAGCTGCTTCTGAACCTTTGCGACAACCTCCTCGATTCGGGCGGGGTGTATGCGTCCGTCCACGACGAGCTGGTGAAGCGCGAGCCGCGCAACTTCCCTGCGCACAGGGTCGAAGGCTGAGAGGAGGATTGCGTCAGGAGTGTCGTCGACGACGATTTCGACGCCCGTCGCAGCTTCGAGCGCGCGTATGTTTCTGCCCTCGCGGCCTATGATGCGACCCTTGATGTCATCGCTTTCTATGTTGAAGACTGTCACCGCATTCTCGATTGCCGTCTCCGTGGCGGTACGCTGTATGGTGTTGATTACTATCCTCTTGGCTTCCTTGCTCGCTGTCAGCCTCGCCTCGTCCATGGTGTCGTTTATATAGGACTGGGCGGCAGTGCGTGCCTCTGCCTTCATGTTCTCCATCAGCTGGTTCTTTGCCTCTGCCGCAGACATCCCTGCTATGCTCTCGATCTGCCTGTTGACCTGGTCCTTGAGCGCCTCATACTCTTCAGCCTTGCGCTTGTTGGCCTCAATCTGGCCCCTGAGGCTTTCCTTGATGTTCTCGTTCTCCTTTATCTTGCGTCCGAGCTCGGAGTTCTGCTGGTTAAGGCTGTTCTCCTTCTGCTTGAGGCGGTTCTCGGTCTCGCGTATCTGGTTGTTCTTCTCGTTCACATGCTGCTCATGTTCGCTCTTGAGCTGCAGGAACTTCTCCTTCGCCTGATAGATTTTCTCCTTCTTGATGTTTTCGCCCTCTATCTCGGCGTTGCGTATTATCTCTTCTTTCTTGCCGTTGAGGCTTCTTTTGTGAAGGAAGATGTAGCTTCCGGTGCTTATCGCGCCTCCAAGGATGAAAGCGACGACTATATATGCTATTATCATAAATAAAGTAGGTATATAGGTGTTTTTTTACACGTGTTTATAACTTTCACTGCCGTATGAATAAAAAAGGCCGCAGGGCACGGAAGCCTTGCGGTCTGCTGGATTTGCGGGAAAAAGCCGTTAGCCTTTTGTCAGAAAATCTTAAATGAATAAGATTTGGGCTCCGGAATGTGAGTTCAGAAATCCTCCGTCCCGCCTGAGCGGAATCCCCGTTGGGTAAAATAGGCCAGTCTTTCCTCTCCGAGATACCCGGTTACCTTTTTGGTGTTGATTTCAGCAATTCAGGCAACTAACGGCTGTCCCTCGCAATATTTTCAAGATAACCTTCAAGGTCGGCCTTGAGTGAGGATGCTTCCGACAAAGCTTTCTCAAGTTCTTTCCTCGTTCCCAGCCTGTCCATCGTCTCGTTCAGCGCAACGAACGACAGGAGGTCGAGTATGTTCCTCTGGGGGAACTTATCCTGGTAGGCCGAAATCTTCTTGTTGACTTCTGCGGCAGATTTCCTTATAAGTTCCTCGCTCTCAGGAGACTTGGACTTAAGTTCATATTCGCGCCCGGCGATTTTGATCTTTATCTTCTGGTCCATCCTATTTCTCCATCAAGGCTATGCAGCGGTCTATTTCCTTAATAAGCTTAGCTATCCTTTCCTTCGATTCCTGGGAATCGGCAGCTCCGCCCTTGAACGCGTCCGCCAGCTTTCGGTTATCTATCTCTCTTTCCAGTTCTGCAATATGCTTCCTGTATTCCAGGTTCTGCAACTCCAGGGCACCAACTCTCGCAGAGAGCTCAGCAGCGAACTGTTTCTGCGCCTCGTAAGCGGCAATAAGTTTCGCTATGTCTGATCTGATACCTTCGAGCATATTCCTTTACATATTCAATGCAAATTTAGGAGAAAAAGCCCGGATTTGCAAGCCTGCAGCGGAGTAACGATTCAATTTTTGGGGTAACTAAAGCGTTTCAATGAGTTTCTCGAAGATGTAGCACATCTTGTCCGCTGCCCTGTCCGCCGCCTCAATCACTTCCTCTCCGTCGTTCACATAGTTGTCGGAATAGTCATCATGAGCCTCGTTGGTGATTACGCTGACTCCGAATACGTCGATGGAACAATGCCGTGCGACTATGACCTCGGGAATGGTGGACATGCCCACAGCATCCGCTCCTATCATCCTGTAGTACCTGTACTCGGCAGGTGTTTCGTAGCTCGGTCCCGGACTGGCGAAGAATACTCCTTCCTTGAGCTCTATTCCCGCCTCAAGAGCGATTTTCTTCGCCCTCTGCCTGAGTTCCGGACTATATGGGCGAGTCATGTCGGGGAAACGGGGACCAAACTCATCCATGTTCTTGCCTATCAGAGGGTTGGGTAGATGGTTAATATGGTCTTTGATTATCATCAGGTCGCCGATCCTGAAACCGAAATTCACTCCTCCGGCTGCATTTGAAACGAAAAGCGTGGTGATTCCCAGCACCTTCATCACCCTTATCGGAAGCGTGACGAGGTCCATGCTGTAGCCCTCGTAGAAGTGGAAGCGTCCCTGCATGGCTATCACCTTCCTGCCTCCCAGGGTGCCGTAGATGAGATTGCCCTTGTGGCCTATCGCCGTGGATACGGGAAAGCCGGGTATCTCGCTGTAAGGCACCACCACCGGATTTTCTATCCTGTCCCCCAACTTCCCGAGCCCGCTGCCGAGCACTATGCCGATTTCTGGCGCGCAGCCGCAGATTCTTCCCTTTACATGGGCCGCCGCCCTGAAGATTCTTTCAACTCTTTCATCCATGACTATATGATTTTTGAGATGGCTTTTCTGGCGTTTTCGAGTATCTCCTTTTCTCCTTCCACCTTCCTGTCCCTCATCAGGAAGCGTCCGTTGCAGACAAGGTCGGTGATGCAGTCGCTATGGGCAGAGTAGATGAAGTTGGACTCAAAACTGCCCGGAGAGAGGAAGAAGCAGTTGTCCGTGTCGACCAGGATGAAGTCGGCTAGCATGCCCTCCTCGAGCCTTCCGCATTCAAGCCCCATGGACCTTGCCCCGTTGACGGTCGCACATTCGATGAGTTTCTCTATAGGCATGGCGGTCGGGTCTCTCCTCCAGGCCTTCTGCATGATAGCGGAGGTCTTCATGGCCTCGAGCATGTCGAGGTTGTTGGAAGATGCGCTGCCGTCAGTGCCGAGAGTCACGTTCGCGCCCGCCTCTGCAAGTTCCTTGCTGAGAAAGTGATAGCCCGATGCGAGCTTGAGGTTCGAGTTGATGTTGTGGACGCAGGTGACTCCGTTTCTGCCCATGATTTCGACGTCGCGGTCCGAGAGCCAGAGCGTATGCGCCGCTATGACGTTGGAACCCAGCACACCGAGTGAATCGAGGTACTCGACAGGGGAGAGCCCGCCGTGAGCCGCCTTGCAGTCAAGCACTTCCTGTTCTGTTTCGGATACATGTACGTGAAGCGGGATCCCGTGCTCCCTGGTGAATCCCGCAGCCCAGACGAGGTTTTCCTCGCTCACTGTATACACGGCGTGGCAGCTGATGGCGAAAATCACGGTCTCCCCCCACTTCTTCGAGCTTTCATACATCTGTATGCACTCTTCCCTCTG